>PXTN01000033.1 GCA_003022565.1 Bacteroidetes bacterium QS_3_64_15
TCCCTCCTCGTCGTCGATGGCATCGAGGGCGTTCTTGAAGAGATTCTCCAGCACCCAGGCAAAGAGTTCTTCGTTCGCCTCGGCCACCAGCGCTTCGGGCATGTCGACCGTCAGGTCAATCGATTGTCCCTGCTGCGGAATGCGGCGGCGGAGATACGCGGCGGTCTGCTCCACGATGGGGACGAGATCACAGCGCTCCAGCTTCGGCTGCGATCCAATGTCCGAAAACCGATCGGCCACCCGCTGAAGCCGCTCAACGTCGTTTTCAATCTCTGTGAGCGCCCGTTCCTTCTGCTCGGTTCCGAGGTCGGGCGAGCGCAGCATCTCGATCCATCCCATGAGGCTCGAGAGCGGCGTGCCCAGCTGATGGGCCGCCTCCCGCGCCATGCCCATCCACAGGCTGCTCTGCTCGCTGCGGCGAATGTAGGAGAACCCCAGATACCCCACCAGGATGAACAGCCCGACGAAGACCAGCTGCACCCATGGAAAGGTGCGGAGCTCAGTGATGAGGGCCGACTCGTCGTAGTACACGTACTGTGTGAGCTGCCCGCCGGTGCCAGATTGAAGGTCCTCGCTGGGGTTCTCGGAGAGGTCAATCCGGATGGGGATAGGCTCGAAGCCCGACTTCATCTCATCGAGCTCGCCGTGAAGTTGCTCGATCGCCTCGGCCGAGTCCTCCGGCGAGAGGGATCCGAGGTCATCCGGGACCCCCACATTCTGCCAGGACAGCGGCCGGCGGCGCGTCGAGTCGGTGATGATGGCCGGCACGTCGAACTGATCCGGCTCGAGAATCTGGTTGAGAATGAAGTTGAATTCGCGCGTCGGGGGCATCGTCTCTGCCCAACTGAGGGCATCGCGGAAGGCCGCGACCTGATCCGCCGACAGGGTGTCCGCAGCGCCGTCCCGCTCCAGGGACCGAAGAAACGCGTCGAGGCGACGAAACGCCTCCCGGTGGGGATTGCCGGCCTGTTGGGTCTGCACGACCTGCTCCAGCGCGCCGGCCCAGAGTTGAATGACGGCCTGCTCCCGCTTTTGCAGTCGGTCGACGAGCCGCTGGGTGTACCACAGCGACGCCACCGCAATTCCGACTGCGAATACAATCAAGCCGAGCTTCAGCCGAACCGACCACCGATAGGCGTCCATGACAGCGCCGGGCTTGCATCTGGGTGTCTGGGCGTGTAGGCGTTTGGGCACCAAAGCGTCGCCCCTTTCTCCATCACTGTGACCCCGGATCTCGGAAGCCCGCCCCCCACCCGTGCTCGGGAATGTTTGCACCGGTATCGCTACACCGCGGCCGCAGGCTTCACGTCCGTGATGATCTGGCTGCGACGGGGCCCGTTCGAGACGAGGCCCACCTCCACGCCCAGGTAGTCCGCGATGAAGTCGATGTAGTCCCGGGCCTCGGTCGGCAGCGCGTCCACGTGCCGGACATCGGAAATATCGGCCTCCCAGCCGGGCAGGGTTTCGTAGAGGGGCTCCACCCGCTCAAGGGTTTGGGCTTCACTCGGGAAGCGCCGCGTGGTCTTTCCGTCGTAGCGGTACTGGGTGCAGACCTTCAGCGTGTCCATCCCCGACAGGATGTCGAGCTTGGTGAGGGCCAGCTCGTTGAAGCCATTGATCATGCTGGTGTAGCGGAGCGCCACGAGGTCGAGCCACCCGCAGCGACGGGGCCGTCCCGTGGTGGCCCCAAACTCGTCCCCCGTCTGGCGCAGCCGCCGTCCGGCCTCATTCTCCAGCTCCGTCGGAAAAGGCCCGTTGCCGACCCGCGTGCAGTAGGCCTTCGCAATCCCCAGGACGCGATCGATCTCGGTGGGCGACACCCCGAGTCCCGTACAGCACCCGCCCGCCGTAGGATGGCTGGAGGTGACGTACGGATAGCTGCCAAAGTCGACGTCGAGCAGCGAACCCTGTGCACCCTCCGCCAGCACGCGGGCCCCGTCGTCGAGGGCGTTGCACAGGTATGTCGAGGTATCGGTGACGTAGTCGTCGATTCGTTGGTCGAACTCCACATACTCCTCCACGATGCGGTCCACGTCCAGTGCCTCGGCGTCGTAGACGTCGCGCAGGATGGCATTTTTCTCCTCGATGGACCGACGCAGTTTTCGGCGCAAGACATCTTCGTCGAGCAGGTCCACCACGCGAATCCCGGTCCGGGCAAACTTGTCGGTGTAGGCCGGCCCAATGCCGCGCCCCGTCGTCCCAATCTCGTCGTCGTCCGAGGCGGAGGCCCGTTCCTCCTCCTGCGCCGCCTCAATGGCCTTGTGATACGGCATGATGAGGTGTGCGTTGTGGGAAATCTTGAGGCGCCCCTCCACGTCGATGCCCAGGGACTCGATCTTTTCGATCTCCTCCAGCACCGCCTTGGGATCGAGGACGACCCCGTTGCCAATCACACAGGTCACCCCCTCGTGGAAGACGCCGCTGGGCACCAGGTGGAGGACAAACTCGTCCGTGCTGCCGTCCTCATTGTCCCACACGATCGTGTGGCCGGCGTTCGCACCCCCTTGATAGCGGGCCACCACGTCGACCTGCGGGCTCAAAAGGTCCACGATTTTTCCCTTTCCCTCGTCGCCCCACTGGCTCCCAATGACAATAGATACCGGCATAACAGACGTGCGTGTGGGTGTTTGTACGAGTGGGCGTGGGTAGGAGGGGGCGTGTTGAGCCTGATTTTGGTCGGGGGTCGGATGCCTAAATCAGGGTGGCCCAGAACGGGTCGCAGATCACGTTTTGTGTGTCACGCAATCACGCTCGGCGGGGCACTAAGCAGCGCTTTTCTCGAGACGGCGATTCAGCTCTACGATGGTCGGGGAAGCGACAAACACAGACGAGTAGGTCCCGATGATCACGCCGATGATGAGCGCAAACGAAAAGCCTCTGAGAACCTCTCCGCCGAAGAAGAAGAGGATCGACACCACGATGAGGGTGGTGACCGAAGTGACGACGGTCCGGCTCAGGGTCGCATTGATCGAGCGGTTGACCACCTCGTCGAAGGGCTCCGTTTTGAACAGGTTGACGTATTCACGCACCCGGTCGAACACTACCACCGTATCGTTCAACGAGTACCCGACGATCGTGAGGAACGCGGCGATGATGGACTGATCAATCTGCAGGGAGAACGGGACGAGGCCGGCGAGGACCGAGAAGAGCCCCAGCGTGATCGTCACGTCGTGCACCAGGGCCGCGACGGCGCCGAGGCTGTAGCGCCACTCAAACCGCACCATGATATACAGGAAGATGACCAGCAACGCTCCCAGGACGGCATAGATCGCTCCTCGCTTCAAGTCTTCGGCGAAGCGCGGGCCGACGACATCAGTTTTTTCGATTCCGACGTCGTGATCCGGAAACTGCTGCTGAAGCGTTGAGAGGAGGCGGTTTTCCATCGTGGTGATGTCCTTCGTTGTCGAGATCCGAATGAGGTGGCCCGTATCGCCAAAGCGCTTGACCTCGGGCTCGTCCTCGAGCGTCTCGGTCAGGGCCGATCGAATCTCCACGGTGTTAATGTCGGTGGTATTGCCCACCACAAATTCCATCCCGCCGCGGAAGTCAATCCCGAGCGCAAGCCCCTTCACCAGCAGCGAAATGACGCCGATGGTGAGCAGCGTCCCCGAGATGACGTAGCCAATATGGCGGTTGGGGATGAGGGCGTAGTCGGCGTTTTCGAAAAGACGCATGACGATCCGTCGTTGATTGAACTCCCTTCGTGAAAGCAGCGTGGGGGTACACCAGCGGCTCTACCCGTAACTTACCGACATTCGACGCTCCTCAACCATGTAGTCGAAGACGATGCGGGTCACGATGATGGCCGTGAAGAGGGACGAGAGGATCCCGGCCATGAGGGTAACCGCAAACCCCTTGATGGGCCCGACCCCGAAAGAGTATAGGATCACCCCCACGAAGAACGTCGTGATGTTCGCGTCGAGGATGGCGCTGAGGGACTCCTCGTAGCCTGCATTGATGGCCGCCCTGAGGGTTTTGCCGGTGGCCTGCTCTTCCCGCACCCGGTCGAAGATCAGGACATTGGCATCCACAGCCATACCAATCGTGAGCACGATTCCGGCAATTCCCGGGAGGGTAAGCGTAGCCCCAAACCCGGCCAGAATGCCGAGGATCAGGATGACGTTGAGGAGGAGCGCGATGTCGGCGACGACCCCCGCGGTGCGGTAGTACATGATCATGAAGAGGACCACGAGCAGGAAGCCCGAGATGACGGAGATGAAGCCTGCGCGCGTGGAGGCCTCCCCCAGACTCGGCCCCACGGTTCGTTCCGAAATGATGTTTAGGTCCGTACTCAGGCGCCCGGATTGCAGCACCGTGACGATATCCTGCGCTTCCTGACGCGAATCAAGCCCAGTGATCTCCGTTCGTCCCCCTGAAATTCGGGTCTGAATGGTCGCGTTCGAATAAACGAGATTGTCGAGGACGATGGAGACGTTGTTTCCCACATTTGCCGCGGTGATGCGGTCCCATTCTCGGGCCCCTTCGGAGTTCATCGTGATCGACACCTTCGGCTCGTTCGTCTGGCGGTCGAACTGTACCGATGCCTGCGTGACCACCTCCCCAGCGAGCTCTGGCTCCGCCTGGACAGCCAAGAGCTGGAGGGCCTCCCGCCCATCCTCCGTCGTAAACCTCGAATTGGCGGTCCACATCAATTCGATGCCGGGAGGAAGCATTTTCTTAACTTCCCGCTTCGAAATGAGCTCGTTCACTTTCGCCGTGTCCGAGGCGAACACCCGGCCAAAGACGGGCTGATCCTGACGAGGCATCGGCTGCATTGCGGCCAGCAGAGGATTTTGGGGACCCGTCTCGCCCTCGCCCGGCTCGGTAAGGGCCGTAGCCCCCTCGTCGTTGGGCGCTTCCTGCTCGGAGGCAGCAAGCTGCGTGCCCTCCGCTGTGCCGGAGGTGTCGGCCGGGCCCGCACTGGTGTCTGCGGTGTCGGCTGCGTTCGCCTCGGCGATGCGGGCCGAGTCCTCTGCGGTCGGCTCGTAGTAGTCGATAATCCGTTGTACGGATTCCTGCAACTGCTGGGGGTTCGCCATGAGGTGGAAGCTGAGCTGAGACGCACTCTCCAGCAGATCGCGTACCCGTTTCCGTTCGTTGACCCCCGGGAGCTCCACGACGATGCGCTCGGATCCCTGTTGCTGGATGGACGGCTCCGTCACCCCATACTGGTTCACGCGGTTGCGCACCACCTCTATGCCGTTTTGCACGGCGCTTTCGGCCTGAGCCTGCAGATACTCTTGGACCTCGCTGTTCGAGGATCGCCGCGTGATCTCTTGGGACTGGCCCTGCCCCTGGCCTTGAGCCTCGTTTCGGAAGTAGCGGGAGAGACGACCGTCCGGATTCGCCGCCTCAAACTCCTCGACGAAGGCCTCCACGACGGACACGTCCTCTTGCTCCGCGCGCTGACGGGCCGTCTGGAGAGCGTCCTGAAAGGCCTCATCCTGATTGACGGCCAACTGATCGAGGAGATTGGCCACCTCCACCTCCAGTGTCACGTGCATTCCGCCTTGGAGATCGAGGCCCAGGCTCAAGGAATTGCGCTCAAGATTATTGAGGCGCTGCCGGTTTTCTTCCTGATACTCGACCCGCTCGGCCTCCTCCATGTTGCTCATCTTGTAGTTTACGTACAGGTTCTGCACCGAGGGAAAGAGGTAGAACCCACACAGGCCGACGAAGAAAATCGTAAGTCCAATTTTGAAGCCGTTCCCCTGCATAAAAATCGCTCGTTCAATTCTACTAGAGGTACAACCAGAGTGGTGGACGAGCCCAATTCTGGGCCAGTCAAGCCGCCGGTTCACGAGAGAGGTGCCGAGTCGAGGCACGGATTTCCCGGCATCGACGCACGCCCGCGGCATCCGAGCGGGCAAACGACAGAGGGAAGACCTACGGCCCGAGCGGCCGAGACGCGACGAGAATGCGAGCAAGCCATCGCGCCTGAAGAGGCAGCACAAGCGTCCACTCCGCGGGCGGATCCTTCAGCCCCCGCGACTGCGGGCGGATCTCTTCCCACCGAGGACTGTGCTCCTCGTACACACGGCGCCCCTTCGAGACGGCCCACTGGGAGAACTGCTGCAGGAGACGGACGAGCCCCCGTATCGGCAGGGCAATCAACTCCCAGTAATACCGGATCGCGGACGTAGGGGTCATGAGGGAGACTCGTCGGTCGTCGGTGGGCAACGATGGGCGAAAATCACGTAATCAGTGAAATTGTTTCTCTCTACTCTCTTCCCTTCCTCCTCCCGCACCAAATTGTCGGGGGATTCACCCGCTCTGCCTCGGTTGAACACGCCTCCCTGCCTCTCAATAGAGAAGGATCAATAGAGAAGGAGCACGCGCCTCAGCGTGACTCAGACGGCGCGAGGGGACGCGCCCCCCTCTGGAAACAGGTTAGGCTCCCCGAATCCCCAAGCCCGCTCTCTCCCACCATTCCCCACACGTCCCTTTCAGATGCCGCCCACGCCCCCCTCGCCGGCCGGTCGAGGATCCTTCTCGACCCACGACGGCCTCACCCTCTATACGCAGCGATGGACGCCGGCGCGGGACGCGCGAGCCATCGTCCTACTCGTGCACGGATACGCTGAACACTGCGGACGGTACGACCACGTGGCCGGGACCTTCGTCGACCAGGGTGCCGCGGTGTACGCTTACGACCAGCGCGGGCACGGCCGCTCCGAGGGACCGCGCGCCTACGTGGATCGGTTCGAGCAGTACCTCGCGGACCTAGACCTGTTTCGTGACTTCGTTCGGGCCCGCACCCCGGACGTCCCGGTTTTTCTCTTCGGCCACAGCATGGGCGGGCTCGCGTCACTGCTATACACGCTGAACTACGCCCCCGACCTGCGGGGACTTCTTTTGAGCGCCCCGGTCATCGAAATCGACCCAGATCTCGCTCCCCTCCTTCGGGAGCTCGCTCAGATCCTGGGCCGCCTCTTCCCTACCCTTCCCACCGTGCGCTCCTTCCAGGGTGCGATCTCGCGCGATCCGGCGGTGGTGGACGAGGCCGAAAACGATCCGCTGAACTACACGGGCCGAACCCTCGCCCGCACCGGCGCCGAACTCCTGCGGGCCGGGGAGGAGGCACAGTCCCGATTGGGCGAGCTCGGGACGCCCTTCCTCGTCCTTCACGGCACGGCCGACCCCCTCGCCGCCCCGGCCTGGAGCAAGCGGCTCTACGAGCGCGCCGCCGCCACGGACAAGACACTCCGGCTGTACGACGGCCTCTACCACGAGACCTTCAACGAGCCCGAGCAGGGCACGGTGCTCCGCGACCTCGGCACCTGGCTCGCCGAGCGGATGCCTACTCCTCCGCAGTGACGAGATCGAAGACCACCTGGACGTCCGCCGACACCTCAATCTCGCCGGCGGCATACGCCTCGGGCTCCGCCCGGGCCGCGTCCGACGCCTTGGCCATTTCCACCCGGGCCGCTTTTGGCTGGGGCCGGACGACGTCGAAGCTCTGCTCATTGATGGAATGTACGGGTCCGAGCTGGGCGTCGAGCGTCTCGGTCAGCAACTGGGCCTTCTGCTGGGCCGCTCGGGCCGCCTTGCGCAGCGCCTCGTCGCGATACTGCTCCCGGTTGCTGAGTTGATAGTCGATGTTGCTGACTTCGTTCGCCCCGCCCTCCACCACGTCGGCCACGAGCTGCGGGAGCACGTCGAGCCGGTCGAGCTCGACGACCACCTGCCGCGAGGACTCGTAGCCGACCCGCTCGCGCCGGTTCTCCTCGTCGTTGTATTCGTAACGCGGCTGCAGGCGGAGGCTCTCCATGCGCATCTTCTCCTCGGGCACGTCGAGAGTGCGCACCGCGTTCATTGCGCTCTTGGCCGCAGTGGCGTTTTCGCTGCGGGCCTGCCTGGCGGTCTCGGCCCGCGTGGTGACCCCGAAGCGGACGACGGCCCGGTCAGGCTGGGCGGTGACGCTGCCCTCGCCTTTGACGGTCACGGTGGATCGGTCGTCGTCCTGCGCGGCAGCGGGGCCGACGGCGAAGCCACAGAGCAGAACCGAGAGGGCAGCGAGGGAAAAGACGTGGAATCGTTGGGACATGGGTCGCTGAGCGCTGGTTGCTGAGAAGGGTCTGCCCGAACAGCGGTTCTCCCAAACGGAGTTCCCCCCACGATTCGTATGTTCTGCTGCCTTCCGAACCGGTCTCCCCGAGTGACCGAGGGCTACGGATGCAGCCGGGCGATCGTCCGCGGGAAGGGGATGGTCTCCCGGACGTGGTCGCGGCCGCAGATCCAGGAGATGGTGCGCTCAAGCCCGAGCCCGAAGCCGCTGTGGGGCACCGAGCCGAACGTGCGCAGGTCGAGGTACCAGTCGAACACCTTCTCCGGCAGGTCGTGCGCCTCGATCTGCTCCTTCAGAAAGTCGAGGTCCGTGACCCGCTCGCCCCCGCCGATAATTTCACCGTAGCCTTCCGGCGCGAGCACATCGATGCCCATCGCGAGGCGGTCGTCGTCCGGGTCGCGCTTCATGTAGAACGCCTTGATCTCCGCCGGGAAGCGGTGGACGATCACCGGGCGGTCGAAGTGCCAGGTAAGCACCGTCTCGTCGTCGCCGCCAAAGTCCTCGCCCCACTCGAACGTCTGCGCCGATTCCTTCCAGTCCGGCAGGTTGCGGAGCGCCTCCTCGATCTCGTCGACCCGCTTGTTGATCTCGATCTCGCGGGCATCGATCTTGCGCTTGACGTGCTTCTTGGCCTGCCCACGGCGCTTCTGGTTTTCCTCTTTCTCCTCCAGAAGTTCGGCCTTCTCTTCCTTGAGCGCCTCGATCCGCTTGTCGATCATCTCCGCCGTGTCGTCGCTCCGGAGCAGCTCTACCGCCTCGTCGTAGCTGATGCGGGGGAAGGGCGTCTCCACCTGTTCGAGCACCGACGTGTCGCGGTCCAGCGCCTCCAGTTCCTCCTCGCAGTCCGCCAGCACCGCCTGCACGATGTGCGCGACAAAGTCTTCCGCCAGCTGCGCGTTCATCGCCAAGTCGTAGAACGCCATCTCCGGCTCAATCATCCAGAACTCGGTGAGGTGGCGCCGCGTGGCCGACTTCTCGGCCCGAAAGGTGGGGCCGAAGGTGTAGATCTTGCCATAGGCCATGGCCATCGCCTCCCCGTGCAACTGCCCGCTCTGAGTGAGGTAGGCGGTGTCATCGTCGAAATAGTCGAGCTCGAAGAGCGTGGAGGTCCCCTCCACGGCGTTCCCCGTGAGGATCGGCGCGTCGGTCTGCAGAAAACCGCGGTCCTGAAAGAAATCGTGGATCGCCGTGACGATGCGGTTGCGGATGCGCATGACCGCCCACTGGCTCTCGCTCCGGAGCCACAGGTGGCGGTGCTCCATCAGGAAGTCGATGCCGTGCTCCTTAGGCGTAACGGGGTAGTCGCCCGACTCGCCGATCCGCTCGACGGCGTCGACCTGGAGCTCATACCCGCCCGGCGCCCGGTCGTCGGCGCTCACGGTGCCGGTAATTTCGAGGGCGGCCTCCTGCCGCACGTCGTTGGCCACGGCCCAGCTGTCCTCATCCACCGCGTCCTGCGGCACGACACACTGCACGAAGCCCGAGCCGTCGCGCAGGATGAGAAACTTGATGCCGCCCGAGCCCCGCTGGTTGTGGAGCCAGCCTTTGAGGGTGATCGTCTCGTCGACGTGGTCGGCGAGGGCCTCGATGCGGGTAAAGTCTTCGATGGTGCCTCCCTCTCGTTCGGCACTGAGCGTCGGGGCGGTCGTGTCGGGGTCGGGCATGCGGTTGGGACAGAACTGGTGGACAAAAACAGCGGAAAGCGCAAACAGCCGGGCGGCCCAGGGTACCGTGCCGTCAACGTCATACATCGGCGCGGATTGAGGTTCCTCTTCGGGCCGGGCTTCGTCAGACGATCATCCACGCTGTGAGCGCCGGGATGAGGGGCCATCCTACGACGAGGTCGGCGAGAAGAGCGGTCCGGGGCCGGGTAGGGTCCAGTCCCCACACCACGCCCATCATGAGGAGCAGTCCGACGGCGTCGATGCCGACCAGCACCGGTTGGGAGGCGACGACGGCCCATCCCGCTGCGCCCAGCGCCGCCCCCAGCAGCGAGGCCGTGGCGAGCCGCCGCACCTGGCGCCCGGTCCGCCCCGAGGCCCAGGGGGCGAGGCCCACCGCCGCGTCCCCGGCCCGATCGGCCCAGTCTGCAATCAGGAGGTTGGGCAGGATAAAGAGGCCCCGATACCCGGAAAACAGCAGGGCCTCTCCCCCGATCGGGCGGCCGGCTTCAACCAGGGGCAGCAGGGCCCCACCGGCGGCCCACGCTCCCGCGATAGCGGCAGGCTTCGGAATTCCCAGCAGGGACGCGCCCTCCCGACTTCGGAGCAGCACATGGACGCCCGCGATGCCACCCAGGGCACCCGTCCACGCGAGCGTCGCCCACTGGAGATACGGCACCATGGCCCCGCCCAGGGCGACCAGGACGACTGTCTCGGCGGCCAGCCATCCGGCATGCGACTGCACCCAGGCCACGCGGCCGGGCCGATTGATTCGATCCTCGGGCGCGGGCATCCACGCCCGGTCGACCAGGTACGCCAGCGCAGTGCCGCAGAATCCAGCGACCAGGAGCGGGAGATCTACGGGGAGGCCGAAGAGTCCGTAGGTGCCCAGGAGCAGCGCCACAGCCACGCCTCCCACGGGCAGCGGATCGTGACAGAGGGCCTCTAGGATCGCGGAGCGGGAAGGGGTGGAGGACGATGGACCCATAAGTCAGCGCTGGGGAAAACGTCCCCTTCGTCCCAGGGTAGCTTTTCGACGAGCGAGTGAAATATACGCTACAACCCTGGGGTTCCCTTCTGGACAGGGCCGCAACCATGGGCGACCATGGAATGTGTATGGCAATTTCGGGGCCACTCGTTTGGTATGGGTAGGTGAAGACTACGGAAGCGCTTTCACGTTTAACGTTTACCTCAGGGACAGAACTGGTCCCACGGGGTCCTCTCTCGTTAGAGCTACTGCACAATTGAGGGAGAAGGCCGTGTATGGCCTGTGAGCGGTCCTATTCCCTTCCAACTTCCCCCGCTATCGTACAGCATTTCAGCTGGCTTGATACTCCACTTTGCACTCAGCCACAGGTGTGCCGCTGTTAGTTTCAAGCTCCTCACTCAGATGGAAGGTATACGTACCCGCTTTTCTAAAAAGACGCTTCGGTTTGTCGACTCCGTAAACGGCTGGAAGTGCGGAGGCTTCTTCAACGGGTAAGCGGAGCCGAGTGAGCGCACGGAACCCCTCTGAAGCGTTCAACACGTCTCCGAGGTCCTTCCAGTCTCGAACAACCCAATAAAACGTGCTGTCTGGGCCAGTCACCCCCAAATCACCGCCATGAGACGCTTGCATCGAGAGCACGAGAGTATCCGACTTCGTCGCCACCTGAGGTTGGCACGCCAGCGTGTCTACGGGAGCCCGTGGAGGATACTTCACTTGCCTCGAGCAACTGGTGTCGCTTGAAGAGCTCTGCTCAACGTTGCCTGAGGCTGGTGCCGCGGCAGAGCGCTTGCTTGCTGGCGAAGTGTTGGTTTCGGCTGCGTTCCGCTGCTGCGGTTCTGAAAGGGACCGGTCCGAACCAGTCTGATGGGCACCTTGCCTGAGCAGTGCTAGAGCAGACAACAAAAACAAGCCAACAGCGACCCGAGAACGTTTGGGTCGCTGCTGGCCTGCGCTCTTCTGGCGGCTGGGACCGTGATCCATAGTCACATGAACAGCTTTCGCTTGCAAGCTATCGTTGCGACCTTTTTTCCTTTAGTTCTTTTTCGTCCACCGTGATGGGCTCCATGAACTCGGACGGCGGAACGGTAGACTGCTTGGCCTGCAGCTGCGTAGACGTCTCTTCCGGAATGGTGAACGTCTGTGAGACGCCCTCGCCTCCCTGCGGAGCGTGCTGGCCGGGCACATCGGGCACTGGGCCGTGGTGGCTTTACAATCGGCTGGGGAAGTCAGGGGCGATCTCGGAAGCATCCATCTCCTCATCGGCAAAGAACCGCACCTCTTTTTCCTCGGTCACGACCCATACCTCTTCAGCCCCGGCCTTCCGGTAGAGGCGCCGCTTTTCGTGCATCTCCTCCCAGTCGTTGGAGTCGGACATCACCTCAATGCAGACCTCCGGCGCGAGCGCCGGCGGGTCGCCGGTCTGCTTCATCTCGCTGACTCGGCCTTCACTCGCCCACGTCACGTCCGCCTGACGCACGCCCTCCTCGGTCGTGATGGGGCACTCCGGAAAGACCTCTCCGCCGGAACGAGCAGCGTCGAGCCTTTTCTGAATCGTGCGTTGCAACTCCGAGTGGGAGAACCGGTGTGGGCTCAAGACGATTTGGCCTCGTTGGTTGGTCTCTACCTTGTAGGGGAGCTCGCCGAGCAGCGGGTCACTTGCGATCTCCTGCCACCGCTCCTGGTGCTCCTGCGTGGGGGTTGTGGTTGTGGGCATGGGCCTTACGCTTCATCAAAGTCAACAGCTGCGTCGAGGTCCTCAAGTGCCTCCTCACCACCGACGTATTCCCGAAGGTGACTGCGGGTGGTGGTGTAGGACTGTCCGGGCTTCAAGGCGTCGAGCTCATCCCGCTCAATCATTCGGTATACTGTCTGGGGGGTAATGTCGAGCACGGCCGCGGCCTCGGAGACAATAAACTTGCGCTTCTTTTCTACCGTGTCGGTGGTTGACATTGTGAGCCTCACTGGAATGGCTCTGGTTACTATTCGGTGAACTCCCATGCATTGGAATTTACATTGTTGCACGGCCTCATGTAAAGCGGAGTGCAACGAAGTACATTCAAGCCACCGCATCAAAGAAGAAAGCCCGCCTCGGAGCAGCAACTCCGGGCGGGCGAAGACTCACTGGAACCTGATCAGCAGAGCGTTGTCGCAAGCGGTGCCGCGTCGAGAATTTCGGCCGAAACGCCTGCCCCAATTTTTGCCCAGTCTCTTACCCAATGCTCGCCAAATACGTTGGCAACACGCTACAGACTGTGCAAAACAAAAGGCCCCGATTTAGCACGAAATCGGGGCTCAGTGTCGTCTAAGGCGACCTAAAAAGCGGAGCGGGTGATGGGATTCGAACCCACGACCTTCTGCATGGCAAGCAGATGCTCTAGCCCCTGAGCTACACCCGCATCAAAATGTCGTGTAGTGTGACGGAGGCGCGATGCATGCGTTCCGTCAGAAGCCGATCTTTTTGGATCCTTCGTCGTCCTCCTCGCCCGCCGCCTGCCCCTCAATCGTGAGCGTCGTGGTCAGCGGGCGGGCGTCCTGCGTCGCCCAGAAGTCCAGGGCCGCGTCGTTGGCGGCCAGCACGTTGAGGCGAAGGCGCCGTGCCCCAATCCGGTCGGTCCAGTCCCGAACGGCATTGACCAGCTGTGTGGCGAGGCCCTGGCGACGATCCTCCGGGCGCACGTAGAGCTCGTCGAGGTACACCTCCGAGCTTTCTTCATAGATCGGAGGCGGCCCCCACCGGTGTGCCGATGCGAAGCCTACAATCTCGCCGCCGGCCTCCGTCACGTAGATACGGTACGTCTCGTCGTCGAGCCACTGCGGAAAGTCGTTGTCCCACCGTTCCCGCGCATTGTCCGCCACGCCGAACCGGTCGTCCAGTTCGTCCTGCTCCCTTAGCAGCTGCACCCAGAGGTCGCCCACCGTCGCTTGGTCATCGGACTGAGCACGTCGCACGTCGGGGTACGGCATAAGGGTGGAGAGCGCGGGGGTGGAGAGCGTGGGGGTGGAGAGTGGAGGGGGAACGGACGTGGTGGAACGGGAGGAACCTTACGTCGCGGCGGGTGTGGCCGCGGCGTCGGCCCGGGTGCGCTTCAGGTAGCCCTCCGATGCCAGCAACTCAGCGTTGAGGAGGGCCCCGCCGGCGGCCCCGCGCACGGTGTTGTGGGACAGCAGAACGAACTTCACGTCGTTGACGGGGCAGTCCTGGATCCGCCCCACGGAGACGGTCATGCCGTCCCCGGCCTTCACGTGGCGCTGCGGCTGCGGCGCATCGGGGGCCTCCAGCACCTGCACGAAGGGATTGGGCCGGCTCGGCAGCGATCGAGTGGCGGGCGGCGCCTCGAAGCGGCGCAGCGTATCGGCCACCGCCTCGGCGTCCACGTCGTCCTGGAAGCGGACCGAGGCGCACGCTAGGTGGCCGTTGCGCACCGGCACGCGCGTGCACTGGGCACTGAGGGTGAGGTCCGCAGGCGCCACGTCTTCGCCGTCCAGCGTACCGAGAATTTTTCGCGGTTCGGTCGACAGCTTTTCCTCCTCCCCCCCGATGTACGGA
Organism: Bacteroidetes bacterium QS_3_64_15; assembly: GCA_003022565.1. GTDB lineage: Bacteria > Bacteroidota > Rhodothermia > Rhodothermales > Salinibacteraceae > Salinibacter. The sequence continues at coordinate 14,265 of PXTN01000033.1, forward strand.
ATCACGTTCCCCACCGCGTCGAGCGACGGCACGCCGGGATAGCCCGCGCCGGAGAGGGCCTGCAGCATCGTCACCTGCACGGCCTCCACCTCGAAGGCGTCCATGAGGGGATGAAGCCCGCAGATGAGGCCCGTGGTGGAGCAGTTGGGATTGGTCACGATGAAGCCCTCCGAGTCCCACGACTGCGCGTCGATGAGCGCCAGGTGATCGGGGTTGACTTCCGGGATGAGGAGCGGCACGTGGTCGTGCAGCCGGTAGTTCTTGGCGTTCGACACGACGGGGGCGCCGGCCGCCGCAAAGGCCTGCTCAATCTCGCCCGCGACCGAGGAGCTGAGAGCGGAAAACACGAAATCGCAGTCCAGAGCCTCCGGTTCGGTGCGCTGGACCTCCAGGGACGCGACGTGCTCCGGAATTGAAGCTCCGCTGAGCCAGTTTGCCGCCTCTCGATAGGGCCGGCCCGCCGACTGCTCGGAGGCGGCCACGGCCGTCACCGTGAACCACGGATGGCCGTCCAACAGTCGGATGAAGGTTTGACCGACGGCGCCGGTGGCGCCCAAAATGCCGACTCGGTACTCGTGCGCATTCATGTGCTCGCGGAACGTTTAACGTCCAAGACTGCGGGTGGTGGCCAAACCCAAGCGTCTCGTGGGCCTGGGTCGCACAGACACTGCGCGTGCCTCTGCGAACCGCCGCCTGCAACTGCGTCGTTTTCGTGAGTGTTCCACCTCCCTTCTCACGCCGCCAATCGTCCCAGATTTTTCGTCCGCGGATATTTGTGGGAGGATTGTCAATTTGTAGATTGTAGTTGCCACTGCCCTCCCGGGTATACTCCTCCGCACCAACCCCGCAACGCCCATGCCCGATTCCTCCGAGTCCGATCTGATCGACGGGCGCACCCTCTCCCAAGCCGTCCGCGACGACGTCCAATCCGAGATCGAGGCGTGGACTAGCGACGACCACCGCCCCCCTTTTCTATCCGCCGTGCTGGTCGGGGACAACCCGGCCTCCGAGGCGTACGTGCGCGGCAAGGAAAAGGACGCGGCGGAGGTCGGCATCGAGACCGAGACGCATCACCTCGACGCCGACACGTCGCAGGAGGGACTCCTGGACCTGGTCTACGATTTGAACGCCGACCCCTCGGTGGACGGCATCCTCGTGCAGCTTCCCCTCACCGACAACATCAACGAGCAAACGATCATAGACGCCGTCGATCCGTCGAAGGACGTGGACGGCTTTCACCCCGAAAACTTGGGCCGCCTGATGCGGGGGAATCCCCGGTACATTCCGGCCACGCCGTACGGCATCATGGAGATGCTCTCCCGATCCGACATTGATCCGGAGGGGATGGACGCGGTCATCGTGGGACGGTCCAACATCGTGGGCAAGCCTCTGGCCAACCTGCTCCTGCGCCGCACAGCCAACGCCACCGTCACCGTCTGCCACAGCCGCACTCGCGACCTGGCCGCCCACACCCGCCGGGCCGACCTCCTCGTGGCGGCAGCCGGCCAGGCTGCTTTCATCGACGGCACGATGGTGAAGGAGGGGGCCGTCGTGATCGACGTGGGCATCAATCGGGTGGAGGATTCCTCCGCCGACCGCGGCTATCGGCTCGTGGGGGACGTCGATTCTGAAGATGTGCGGCCCAGGGCCGCCCGGATCACGCCGGTGCCGGGGGGCGTCGGACTCATGACCCGGGCTATGCTTCTGAAGAACACCCTGACGGCGGCCCGACTGCGCGCGACATAGGACGTAACGTTGGCTCCCCTTTTCAACTTTCTCCCTCTCGGCGTCATGGTGCCCCCCCAGTCCCCCGCTCAGCAGCTCCCCTCCAGTCAGGACACGACGGCCACCGACACAACCGCCGTCGACCAGGCCGTCGATCAATTCAGCAACGCCTTCAGCGAGGCCTTTCGGCTGCTCCTTGCAGGAAATTGGGAAGGACTCTACGACCACCTCACGGACGGGGCTCTGTACCTCTCCGGCCTCTTCGCCGAGCGGGGCCTGCAAGCCTTGGCCGCACTGCTGCTACTGTACGCCATCTACCGGGTGCTCTATCTGCCTCTTGAACGGGCCCTCGACCGCAGCGACAGCATTGGTCTCGGCCTTCAAAGCCTTCTGCTCAAGACCTTTCGGGTGGTGACGTTCTTCTTCATCGGCACCGTCGTTCTCGACCAACTCGGCGTAAACATCGCGGTGCTCATCGGAGGCATAGGCATTGCGGGCATCGTGGCCGGGTTTGCCGCGCGGGACTCTCTCGAGAATTTCATCGCGGGCGTTACGGTCCTCGTGGACAAGCCCTTTGGAGTGGGCGACTACATCAAGGTCAACGACCAGTACGGCCAAGTGGACGAAATTACGCTCCGCTCCACTCGCCTCCGCACCGTCCGAAACCGGATCATGGTCCTGCCGAACACGGAGATGATTAAAGAAAAGGTGATGAACCACACGAAGCGGAACGTCCTGCGACTCGATATCCCGTTCGGGATCGCCTACAAGGAGCGGCCCGACGAAGCCCGGGAGGTCCTCCTCCCCATCGTCGAGGACGACGACCGGATCCTCTCGGATCCATCGCCGACGGCGGTTGTCACGGAGATGGGCGATTCGAGCGTGAACATGTTGCTGCGGTTTTACCTTCGGGACCCGAGCCAGGAAGTGCCTATGCGCTGGGAATACACCGAGAAGGTGCGCGAGACGCTCCGCGACGCCGACATCGAGATTCCCTTTCCCCACCGCCAGCTCTTCCTCGACGAGGCCGAGGCCTTCGAGGGCACCGATCTGCTCGCGCCCACGAACGGCGACCACCCCGCAACAAACTAATCGCCCGCTTCAGTCTCCCCGCACGGTCACGACAATCGTCCGCTCGCGGGGCTTCACGTCGCATTCGAGGTGAAAGATCTGCTGCCACGTGCCGAGGATGGGCTCGCCGTCTCCCACCGGCACGGTGATCGATGGGCTCAGCGTGGTGGCCTGTAGGTGCGAGTGGCCGTTGCCGTCGTGCCAGCGCTGCTCGTGAGCGTACTCGCGTCCCGGCGGGAAGAGCTCATCGAAGATTTCCGGCAGGTCTTGCTGCAGCCCAGGCTCAAACTCGATCGTCCCCACCGCGCCGGTACTGCCCACGTTGTGGACGTGCACGAGACCGGCGTCAATGCTTGACCTGTGGACGATAGACGTAACCGGCTCGGTGAGGTTGTGCATATCCCGGTGGCCGGATGTCGAGAGCTCGATGCGGTCCTGGTGCGTTGCCATGGGAGTAGAGAGCAGTTGGTGAAGGTCGCAGAGGGGTGATCGGCGCGATCTACTCCCAGCCCGACTCATCTTCCACAACGGATTCATCCCAGTCCCAGTCCTGGAACGAGTCGAAGGCGTCGTGGGCCGTCATGTCGTGCTGAATCGGGGTGACCGACACGTATCCCCGCTCGATGGCCGAGAGGTCCGTCTCCTGCCCGTCGTCGAGATCCACGAAGGTGCCCGCGAGCCAGTAGTAGGGCCGGTCCGCGGGGTCGGTGCGCTCCTCAAAGCCCTCCTCCCAGCGGGAGCGCGCCTGGCGGGTCAGGGCGGCGCCCTCGATCTCATCGGCCGGTAGGGCCGGCACATTGACGTTCAGCAGGACCCCGCGGGGCAGGCCGCGGTCGAGCGTCCGCTCCACAAGGCGGCGGGCCCAGCGTCCAGCCATCTCAAATTGTGGTTCGGACCAGTCGCAGAGCGAGACGGCGAGGGCGTCCAGGCCGAGAATGGAGGCCTCGGTGGCGGCGCTCACCGTCCCGGAGTACAGAACGTTGACCGCCGTGTTCGGCCCCTGATTGATGCCGCTCACCACAAGGTCGGGCGGCGCATCGAGCAGCTCGTGGCAGGCCAGCTTCACGCTGTCGGCGGGCGTGCCGGTGACGCCCCAGGCAGGAATGGGTCCTGACGGCACCTCGAATTTCTCTTTATGGGCGCGCACCGGGTCCCGAACCGTAACGGCATGTCCCACAGCGCTCTGCTCCGTCGTGGGTGCGACCACACACAACTCCCCCAGGCCATCGAGGGCCGAGGCCAGCGACTGGATGCCAGGCGCGTGGATGCCGTCGTCATTGCACAGCAGGATGCGGGGCCGGTCGGCCGGAGCTGAAGTACTCATGGAGAATCGGATTCTGAGCCCCTCCCTCAATGCGCAGGCAGGGACGACCGAGAGCAGAGCGAAGTCATGTTCAGGGCGTGCGCCATGCCCACTGCACAGGAAGGAATCGAAAAGCGAACGCTCGGAATCAACGTCAGTAGCTTTCGTCGTCTGCGGGAAACGACCGGTCCCGCACGTCCGAAACGTACTCGTCGATCGCCTCCGTAATCGTTTCGTCGAGGCGCGCGTAGCGGCGCACGAAGCGGGGGGTGAAGTCGGTGGATAGGCCGAGGGCATCGTGGGACACGAGCACCTGCCCGTCCGTCTGGTTGCCCGCCCCAATCCCGATCGTCGGAATCGAGAGCGACTCCGTCACCTCTTGCGCCAACTCAGCGGGAATTTTTTCGAGCACGAGGGCAAAGCACCCGGCCGCCTCCAGTCGCTTCGCGTCGGCGCGGAGCTGCTCGGCCTCCGCTTCCCCACGGGCCCGGACCTGATAGGTGCCGAAGTTGTAGATGCTCTGCGGCGTAAGTCCCAGGTGCCCCATGACGGGAACCCCCGCCGTGACCATCCGCTCCACCGACTCGACCACCGGCGCGCCTCCCTCCAGCTTCACCGCGTGGCTCCCCGTCTCCTTCATCACCCGGATGGCTGACTGGAGCGCCTCCTCGGGGGCGCCCTGGTACGACCCAAACGGAAGATCCACCACCACGAGCGCCCGGTCGATGCCTCGCACCACGCACTGGGCGTGGTAGACCATCTGGTCGAGAGTCATCGGGAGGGTTGTCTCGTTGCCCGCCATCACGTTCGAAGCCGAGTCGCCAACCAGAAGCACATCGACTCCAGCCTGGTCGAAGAGCCGAGCCGAGGTGTAATCGTAGGCGGTGAGGACGGCGATGGGAACCCCAGCGTCCTTCATCTCCTGAACTGTTTGCGTCGTCACGCGCGGTACGTCTGCAACGTCCGGCGGGGAGGACTCAGCGCTCATGAGGTCGGAGGGTCGGGAGGGGAAGACCGCCGTCGGTCGTAAAATGAAATGCCGGACGAAGGGATTGTCAGAGGATTCCGCTCTCAACGCGGAACGGCCTCCGCGCCTGGCGAACGAGAAGAGCCTTCCGCTCCTCTCCATGGAGGAGCCTACTGGCCGCCACCGGGCGGGGGCGTGTTCTGGTCCGGGTTGACTGTCGGCGAGGGCTCTCCGGGGGACTGCGTAAGCGAGATGCCGAGTTCCTGCGCAACATCCCGCGAGATATCGACGACCCGATCACTGGTCTGATCGTCGTACAGAAGGACCTCCTGGCGCATCACCGCCTCCAGCTCCTGCTGTGCGGCCACCTTGTCGATGGCGCCCTGAAGCTTCTCAAGCAACGGCTGCATGAGCTTGCGCCGCCGCTGCTGCATCTGCTTCTGACGCTTCCGGGTGGACTGCTGGAGCTCCTGCTGCCGCTTCTGAAGCTGCCGCTTCCGCTCCGCACGCGCCGAGTCGTCCAGCAGGGACTGCTGCTGCTGAAACTGCTGGACCTTCTTCTGGAACGCCTGACGCTTCTGCTGGAGCTGTCGCTGCTGCTCCTTCATTTCCTGCTGAATCTGCTGCTGGACGTCCTGCATGCCCGGCATGCTCGCCAAAATGGCCTGCTGATCGACGAACCCGATCTTCTGAGCCTGCGCCGGGGCGACAGCCACCGCAGCAATAAGAAGGATGAGCGAAACGGATTTGAGGGGTTGCTTGGGCATGACCATAGAACCTGTTCTGAGAGCTAATCTGCTATCTGACGAGTGTCGTGAGTAGACGCTTGGAAAAGGAGGCCGAGGGCTATCTTCCTTCGGTCTCCTGACTGGGACTGATGCCAAGTTCGCGTAGCACCGAATCGTTCAGGTTGTGCTCGTCCCGGGCGTACATGAAGAGCACCTTTTTGCTCTTGTCAAACACGTAGTCGTATCCTTCCTGCGTAGCCACCTCCTCCGTGGCACTGAGCACGCGCTCTTGAATGGGTCGCATCAGCTCCTTCTGGCGCGTGTAGAGCTGTCCCTCTGGACCGAAGTATCGCTGGCGGAGTTGTTCCACCGTTTTCTGGGCCTTCTGTATGGCTTGTCGCTTTCGCTTGCGCTCCTCGTCGGTGTAAAGCAGCTCCGACGCCTGGTATTCATCTTTCAGCTTCTGCACCTTTTCCTTCTGGCTTTGGATTTCGGCACGCCACTCCGTTTCCAGTTGATCGAGTTTCTGCTGAACAGTGGCGTACTCCGGAAGCTTTTCGAGAATGGACTGCGAGTCGACGTATCCGATCTTTTGCTGCGCCCGCGCTTCGCCGGCCAGTCCCCACAGCCCGGCAACCATTGTGGAAATCAGCACAAGTTGAACCGCGGGTCCTCGATCGCCCCTCCTTCCGGGTCGAAGTCCGACACTACGCCTTAGAGTCCACATACCGTCCCGGGCTGATGATTGCGTCGAGTCCGCACAGTCGACCGAGAACTGTTCTACCGCCCCCGTCCGCCCCCGCCAAATCCTTGGCCCAGGGAGAACTGGAACGTCCACCCCGGATCCTCAATGCCCCCCCGGTCAAGCGACACGTGCTGGTCGAAGTTATAGCCGTAATTGAACTCAATCATGCCAACGATGGGCAGGAAGAGCTTCACCCCGATGCCAGCCGATCGATACAGGTCGGCAGGACTGTAGGCATTCAGACTGCTCCACGCATTGGCCGCATCAAGAAACAGGTAGGGACGGGCTCGCAGCTGCTGCGACTCGACGGCCTGCCAGCGAAATTCGGACGTGTACTTGTTCATCACCTGGCCGCCCTCGGGCTGCAAGTTGCCCTCACGGCCTCGGGCAAGGGGCCCGATGACGCCGCGCGGATACCCGCGCATGAAGACCGGATCGGTGCCGAACGTGCCCCCCTGGTAGTCGAACGGGGATCCCCCGACCTCAAAGGTCTCAAACTCAACCGGTTCCCCCGTGATGGACCCGATGTACCCAAAGTCGGTCCCGACGCCGAACGAGAAGTTTTCCCCGATGGGCACGTTCCAACTGGTCTTGAACCGCCACTTGTGGTACTGGACGAGATCGCCCACCGGCGGCGCCAGCTCCAGGGAGAGGGACATTTTCGATCCGCTTCGGGGGAAGGTGGGATTGTCGAGGGAGTTGCGGTTCAGCGACTGCCGGAACGTGATGGACTGGTTCTTTCCGAAGGGGACCGTCGAAAATAACGGCTGTCGATCTCCGGTTTCCGGGTTGCGGCCCCGGTTGTCGTAGAGTTGATACCCAATCCGGCTCCCCACCATAAATTTGTCGTCGGGCCAGTCGAGCCGCTGCCGGACGAAGAAGTTCGCCGAGAAATTCTTAAACTGCCCTCCGTCGACACTGCTGGTCCTTCGCCTTCCGAAGACAGAGCGCGTGTACTTCGAGTACGAGACCGATCCTCCGACGGGCGTAGGGTTGCCCCGAAACCAGGGCTCCGTGAAGGAGAGCGAGTAGTTCTGGTAGTAAGTGCCGTTGGTGCGCACGTTCACGCTGAGCTTCTGGCCGTCGCCGGACGGAAGCGGGCGCCACGCATCTGCCTCAAAAAGATTCTGGGCAGAAAAATTGTTGAACTGAAACCCAAGTTGGAGAACGAGCCCGAATTGTCCGAAGGTGCCTGAGAGCTGAAGCTGGTCGCTCCCGGTCTCCTTCACGCTATAGGCAAGCTCCGCCGTCTTCTCCTCCTCATTGACGGAGATGTCGGGACCGCCCGACAGCGACTCCTTGCTAAAGTACTCCAGCTGGCTGAGCCGACGAATCGACTCCTGAATTGCACTTCGGCTGAATCGCTCGCCGGGAACGGTGTACAGCTCGCGGCGAATGACGTAGTCCTTGGTCTTCGTGTTGCCCGAAATCTCGATGTCGCCAAAGTTATACACGTCCCCCTCCCGAACGTCCATGGTGATGTCGAGCGAGTCGTCGCCCACAACCCGGACGGTCGGCTGCACGTCGGCGCGCATGTAGCCCCGATCCATGTAAAGGCCAAGGACGCCGCTCTCGCGCTGGCCGCCGTACAGGTTTTCATCAAGGGCCTTTCCGTTGTAGACCCCGCCCTCCGAGAGGCCCAGTTGCTCGGATAGGACGCGATCCGGGAAGATCGTATTTCCCTCCCACGTAACGTCGCTCACGTAGTAGCGATTTCCTTCTCGAACCTCCACGTCGATGCCGAGCCCGTCCTCCCCCACGTAGTAGACGGAGTCCTGAACAATCTGGGCGTCGTAATATCCGTGCTCCCGGTAGTAATCAATGACGCGGTCGAGATCCTTCTCATAGGCGTCCCGTTTGAACTTCTCCCCCTTCCAGATGCGCCACCACCGGTTCTCGCGCGTTTCGTCCATCGCCCCCTGGAGATCTCCGTCGTCGAATTGTTCATTCCCGAGAAAACGGATGCGCTCGACTTCAATCTCCTCTTCGCGGTCAACGTTGAACGTAAGGGCGATTCGATTCCCCTCCGATTCTTCGCGCTGCACATCCACTTCCGTTCGCAGGTAGCCCTCTTCCTCGTAAAAGTTTTTAATGATCTGCTTGGAGCGCTCCACGTCGGAGGGCCGAACGGGGCTCCCCCGCAAGAGCGGAATCTTTTTCTTGAGATCCTCCCGGTCTCCCCCATCGATCCCCTTCAGCGTGTAGGCGGCCAGCGTGGGCTCGGGGGTGACCTCAATGATGAGAGTGACGTTGGTGCCCGACTGTTGCTTCCGGTAGATGGCCACGTCCGAGAACATCCGAAGGTCGTAGATGGAGCGGATGGCCTGTGCCACGGCGTCCCCGGACGGAAGGGTAATTTCTTGCCCCTTCGCGAGGCCGCTCGACTGGATGACAAACTGGCGCGTTTGTGCATTTCTTACCCCCTCCACCTGAATGTCTTGGATCACGTAGGTGGGACGAGGAGCCGCTGCAGTCTCACCCGCCCGTGGTGATTGGCTCGGGGTCTGTGCGGGGGCAGATAGAGTGCCGCCGAGGAGAAGAGCGAGAAAAAGGGATGGCAGCCGTAGGCGCATACCAATGAAGCGCTCGTTTGAGGGTCACGCAAGAGCCGATCATCGCGGTGAAACTGAGCATCCCCCGGGCAGTTTCTGGGCGAGTCGTACTCTCCCATCCTTTAACGCACCTTCCTCAGGAATTATTCTCTCCTGTGGTCGGAACTAAACCACCCCCGACTGGAAGTCGGGGGGTTTGAAAGCCGACTGAAAGTCGGCTGAAGCTCATTCCCCGATCGTAAAATCCGGATCCGG
>PXTN01000034.1 GCA_003022565.1 Bacteroidetes bacterium QS_3_64_15
GGTTCGCCGTCGACACGTTTGTCACCGTGCCTTCCTCCGCGTTCCAGCGGAGCTTCCGGCCTCCCGCTCGCAGGGACACCAATCCCAGCAGCATCGTCTCCGTCAGCCGCGAGGCGTACTCAAAACTGGAGGTCGCCTCCGCCTGCCCCTTGATCGCCCGTACCCAGTTCATCTCGTGGTTCTCCGCCTCTACGCGCTCGAACTGTTGGGGCGGCTTCTCGATCTCCGCTTCCCTCTCGGCCGGCAAGATGCGCGGGTTGTCTCCGTAGGTGCCGTGCAGAAGGGTAGCCTCCTCCCCCACCAGCAGCACTCCGCCACCGGGATTGAGCTGATTTTCCTCTGGAAGCCCCTCGGGCCGTTCCGGCCTCAGACCTCCGTCGTACCAAGTCATCTGTACGGCCGACCGGTCGCCGCGCACCGGAAAGTGGTAGTGGGTCATGGTGGCCTGCGGCCAGCCCTCGCCGTTGAAGGCCGTGGAGCGGGTCTGAATCGTCTCCGGGGCCTCCAGCTCCAGGGCCCAGTACGGATGGTCGATCAGGTGGGCGCCCATGTCCCCCAGCGCCCCGGTCCCCCAGTCTACCCATCCCCGCCAGCTGAACGGGTGAAACGCCTCGTTGTAGGGCTCCGTCGTCGAGGGGCCCAGCCACAGGTCCCACTTCATCCGATCGGGAACGCGCTGGATCGCACTCGGCATCTCCTGGCCCTGCGGCCAGATGGGCCGGTTGGTCCAGACGTGAACCGCCTGCACCTCGCCGAGGGCCCCGCTCCGAACGTACTCGTTGACCAACCGGGCGTCGTCGCTGGAATGGCCCTGGTTGCCCATCTGCGTGACGACCCCCGTCTCGCGGGCCAGTTCGCGGAGCCGGCGAGCCTCGGCGACCGACCAGGTCAGCGGCTTCTGAGTGTAGACGTGAAGGCCGCGCCGCATCGCGTCGGCGGTGATGGTCGCGTGGGTATGGTCCGGAGTGGCGATGATGACCCCGTCGATCTGCCCGGCCATTTCATCGAGCATCCGCCGGTAGTCGTAATAGGTGGCCGCGTCGGGATGCCTGTCGAAGGCCTCGGCGGCGTAGTTGTGGTCAACGTCGGCGAGGGCGACGATATTTTCGGACTGGGCGACGTTGTCGACGTTTCGTCCCCCAACCCCGCCAACGCCGATGGCGGCAATGTTGAGCGTGTCACTGGGAGCCTGGTGATTGGCCCCGCCCAGCACGCGGCGTGGGACCACCAACGGGAGCGTGGCCGCACCGGTTGCCTTCGCTGCTGTGCCGAGAAATGCTCGTCGAGAAAGATCCTGATTGATCATGGGCCTGTTTGCGGAGCTCATTGGAGAGTTGGAACGCGGCCTCCTCCGACGTGAAAACGAAGCCGCTAGCAGCCGTTTCTGGATACCAGCCGTCGGGGGAGGCTCTTTCAGTCGTACCACTATCAGAGGGGAACCACTTAGAAAGAATGGAAAGCAGAACGTCGAATGCAAGTCTGCGATGAGGAATTATACCGTCTGCTCTGGCTACCGGACAGCTTTCATCCTCAACCGGTGAAGCTCCTGAAGAATACAAGTCATCCCGACAGTAATCGAGGACAGGTTTCTGAGCGGAGCGAAGCGGAGTCGAAGGGTCCCGGGCGACGGCGCGGCTCGCTCCAGTGTGCTCGTCCGACCTGTCATCCTGTCAGCCCAGCACACGCTGGTACGTTTTTCGAGAGCAATGATCGACTGAAACGACGAGAGAAGGGGCTCGGTGAGGAGCCGCCGTTGGCGCAGTGCCACTTTTGACTGTCGGATCAGTGAACAAGCAAGCGTAGATCTATGAACCTGCAGAAATTCACCGTTAAGGCCCAGAAGGCCGTCCAGAAAGCGTCGGAGCTGGCGGCCTCCAACAATCATCAGGGCATTGAGCCGCCGCACTTGCTGGAGGCGTTTCTGAGCGACCCGGACAGCCCGGAGACTACGTCCTCCCTTCGGTCGGGGCGCAGCGTGGCCGTGTCGATCCTGCGACGCGTGGGAGCGAACGTCGATCGCCTGCGCGAGCAGGTCGAGGCGGCCATGGCGTCGCTGCCCACGGTGACGGGCGCGAGTGCCGGCGGCCAGTACGTGGGGGAGGAGCTGAAGAAAGTGTTCGACCGCGCCCGCGCTGAAGCGGACGTGATGGACGACGAATACGTGTCGACCGAGCACCTGCTCATCGGGCTCGTCGAGGGCACGAACGAGGTCGGGCAGGCGCTGCGCGACCAGGGCGCCTCGAAGGAGCACGTCGTGGAGGCGCTCGACGACGTGCGCGGCGGGCAGGGGGCCGACGACCCCCACGCCGAGGAGCGCTACGAGGCGCTCGACCGGTTTGCCCAGGACCTGAACCAGATGGCCCGCGAGGGCGAGATCGACCCGGTCATCGGGCGCGAGCAGGAGATCCGGCGCGTGCTTCAGATCCTGAGTCGCCGCACGAAGAACAACCCGGTGCTCGTCGGCGAGGCGGGCGTCGGGAAGACGGCCATCGCCGAGGGCATCGCCACGCGCATCGTGCAGGGCGACGTGCCGGAGTCGATGCAGTCGAAGCGCATCGTGGCGCTCGACATGGGCGCGCTCCTGGCCGGCTCTAAGTACCGCGGCGAGTTCGAGGACCGGCTGAAGGCCGTCGTCAACGAGGTGTCCGAGTCGGACGGCGAGATCGTCCTCTTCATCGACGAGCTGCACACGCTCGTGGGCGCCGGCGCGTCCGAGGGCGCCATGGACGCGGCCAACATCCTGAAGCCGGCCCTCGCCCGCGGGGAGCTGCGCGCCATCGGCGCCACCACGCTCGAGGAGTTCCGCAAGCACATCGAGGACGACCGTGCCCTGGAGCGCCGCTTCCAGAAGGTGATGATTGAGGAGCCGAGCGTGGAGGACACGATCTCGATCCTGCGCGGCCTCAAGGAGCGCTACGAGGTGCATCACGGCGTGCGCATCAACGACAGCGCCCTCATCAGCGCCGCCGACCTCAGCGAGCGTTACATCACCGACCGCCAGCTGCCGGACAAGGCCATCGACCTGATCGACGAGGCCGCGGCCCGCCTGCGCATGGAGATCGACTCGAAGCCCGCTGAGCTCGACCAGCTGGACCGCGAGATCCGGCAGCTCGAAATCGAGCGCGAGGCCGTAACCCGCGACGAGGGCGACCCGGCCGAGAAGCTCGGCGAGATTGACCGGCAGATCGCCAACCTCGAGGACGAGCGCGACGAGCTTCAGGCGCGCTGGCAGGAGGAGAAGGACCTCATCCAGACCGTCCGCTCGGCGAAGGAGCGCATCGACGAGCTCCGTGTGAAGGCCGAAAACCTGGAGCGCGAGGGCAAGTACGACGCGGTCGCCGAAATCCGCTATGGCGAAATTCCGGATCTTGAGCAGGAGGCGGAAGCGGCCAATGCGACGCTCGAAGAGATCCAGGAGGATGGCGCGCTCCTCAAAGAAGAGGTCGGCAGCGAAGACATCGCCGAGATCGTCTCCAACTGGACTGGCATTCCGGTCTCGAAGATGCTGGAGAGCGAACGGCAGAAGCTTCTCCGCATGGAAGAGGAGCTCTCGACGCGCGTGGTGGGGCAGGACGAGGCCATCGAGGTGGTCTCCAACGCCGTCCGCCGCGGGCGCACCGGCATGCAGGAGGGTGACCAGCCGATCGGCTCGTTCATCTTCCTCGGCACCACCGGCGTCGGCAAGACGGAACTTGCGAAGACGCTCGCTGCATTCCTGTTCGACGACGAGAACGCAATGGTGCGCATCGACATGAGCGAGTACCAGGAGCGCCACACGGCCAGCCGCCTCATCGGCGCTGCGCCGGGGTACGTCGGCTACGAGGAGGGCGGCCAGCTCACCGAGGCGGTCCGCCGCACCCCCTACTCCGTGGTGCTACTCGACGAGATCGAGAAGGCGCACCCCGAGATCTTCAACGTGCTCCTGCAGGTGCTCGACGACGGCCGCCTCACCGACAACCAGGGGCGCACCGTCGACTTCACGAACACGATCATCATCATGACCTCGAACATGGGCTCCGACGTGATCTCCGAGCGCATGGACGAGGTCGACGGGCACCTGTCCGACACCCAGCAGCAGACACTGGAGGAAGAGGTGCTCACCATGCTGCGGCGGCAGGTGAAGCCGGAGTTCCTGAACCGCATCGACGACATCGTGATGTTCCGCTCGCTCAGCCGCGAGCACATCCGCGAGATCGTCGAGATTCAGTTCCAGCGCGTCCAGCGGCTCGCCGCGAAGAACCACGACCTGACGCTGGCACTCAGTGACGACGCGAAGGACTGGCTTGCCGACCGCGGCTACGACCCGGCCTTCGGCGCCCGGCCCCTCAAGCGCGTCATGAAGCGCCACGTGGCGAACGGCCTCTCGCAGGCGCTCCTCGACGGCACGATTGAGGACGGCGACACCGTCCGCATCGAGCTGGCCGAGGGCGGGGAGGGGCTGACGTTTGAGTCCGTGTCGACGGCCGCAGCGTCCGACGCGAGCCCCAATGGGACCGCCGCCGTGGGCGCGTAATTCTTTCGGACCGCCGTCCGCGGACGGCCGACCGCGGACTTCAGGCACTGCTCCTGACACACGCCGTCGTCTTCTGGCCGCGAGGTCGGAGGGCGGCGGCGTTTTTTATTCAGGGAAACTCTGAGCGACGCATTGAGTGCGATCCCCAAACGCAATCAGACAGCGCTATGGCTTTTGCTCC
>PXTN01000035.1 GCA_003022565.1 Bacteroidetes bacterium QS_3_64_15
GCCGCCGGTCATGAAGTCGTGGCCGTACGCGATAAGGGACTGGTGCTCCATGCCCAAGAAGGGCGTCTGGGCGATGCCGTACTTGTCGGCCCGGGGCGGATACGAGCCAAGCATCTTCTCCATGAAGCGAACTTGGTCCAGGAAGTCCGGGAGGGCACGGGCGGCCCGGGCCGAATCCGACGGGAGAACGTACGCCGACACGGGCACGGAGGCCCCGCTCGTGCTGGTGTACGTGGTGTCGAGGGACACGTACGGCGCAGCGTTGAGGGTCACGTTGTAGGTGTTGAGGGGCACCGATACGTGCCAGTGGAACGTGCGCGTGCTGTCGGAGGATCGCTCCACACCGCGCAACCGACCGTTGGAGGCCGCCGTCAGGGAATCGGGCACCGTGAACGCCAGGTCCATCGAGTCCGGCTCGTCGGAGGGATGATCCTTCACGGGCCACCACAGGTCGGCCCCCTCCGTCTGGCACGAGGTGGCAATCCAGGGATCCCCGCTCGGGGTGGTGTCCCACGAAAACCCGCCGTCCCACGGGGCCTGCGGGGCCGTTCGGGGCGTCCCTTCGTACGACACCGACACGCGCACGGTGTCTCCGCGCTCACGGGCCTTCGGCAGGGCAATCCAGACCTCGTTCTCGCCGTTGCGACGCTCTACGGGATGGGGCGCCTTCGGATGTCCCAGGGTTCTCGCTTTCGACACGGAGAGCCGCCGATCGAGATTGAGGACCAGGTTCTCAAGCCGCTCTTCAACCACCGCGTGGACGGTTACCTGCCCCTCAATCCGCTTCCGGGCGGGGTCGGCCGCAGCCGCCAAGTCGTAGTGAAACACGTCGTAGGCCGCCTGCTCGGGCGGTAACGCGCCTCCTGAGTCTTGCGCTGGCGCATGGGAGCAGCCCCCCAGGCCCCAGACGAGGAGCCACAGCGCAGCGGCCCGGGCGCTACCATGTAGACCCATCGGGATACCAAAGGGTGGGGAACGAACTTCGGAAAGGAGGCGACGCACGCCGAGTGCCTGCTACTGCCGGAGGTCGTTCAGGAAGATCTCGACATAGGCCCAGACGCTCCCGATCGCGAGTCCGTAAGCGCCCCCGACCAGTCCGCTCAGCAGCACATCGACGAGGAAGAGGCCGCTTCCGTTGAGGGTCAATGGGTCGACGATGTACACCGACGCCACGACCAGTGCGCAGACGGGGACGGTAATCTTGTTTCTCCGACGGAGGCGCCGGTACTCCCCCGACAAGCCTTGCACCCGGTCGACAATGTCCTTGCTTACCCGTACCTTTTTGGCGTTCCGCCACTTCTCTTTGTAGGATCGGCGGGCACCTCGGGAACGTTTCGGGGAGTCCTCCGCATCGGAGTCGTCGGACATTCCGGAGGACCAGCCTCCGTTCTCGCCGTCGCTCAGGATCTCGAAGGCCTCGCGCACCCGCCGAAACTCTTGCTGGGCCTCCTCTTTCTTGCCCTCCTCGGCCTGATCCGGGTGACATTCCAGCGCGCGGCGGCGGAAGGCATTCTTGATTTCTTCCTGCGACGCCTCCGGACCTACGCCCAAAATCTCATGGTAGGTGCTCATAGCGCCGTGGGAGCGAATGCAGCGGCAGGCTTCGATGAACGGGTGTAGACATGAACCCATACAGGTCCCGTCTGTTGCGGGCCGTCGTGAAGCATTTCGACTTTTTGCCGCTCCCGTTCAGGTGCGGCGATGAGCCGTTCTTCGGGAACCATTTTCCCTTCAAATCGAGAACCCCCCCCTCCTTCAGTGGTTTATTTGACCGCGACTCGCACTCTCACGCACTCCTCAAGTGACAAGTGAAGAGCCATGTCCTCACGAGAGGACCGTGTGATGGAACGGACCGTGTATAAGTCGCACGACTTCGAGGCGGCGACAGAATGGGATGTCCATCAGCACCTGAGCCTGTCCCCGCAGGAACGCCTGCGCGCGGCCCGGACGTTGAAAGAGCGCGTCTTCTCCTCCGATGCCCCGGACGTACGAGAATGCCACGAATGAGGACGAGGACCGAGTGGGCGAAAGCATAGAGCTCCCACTCTCCTCTTCCCCCCCATTCCTCCACGCTCAACCGTCCAGCTTGTCCTTCATCTCGGACAGCTTCATGAGCGCCTCCACGGGCGTGATGCGGTTTGGGTCGATCTCGCCGAGCATCTCCTTAACTTCCTCCGCCACCGGGTCCGGCTGACCGAAGAGGTGCATTTGATTGGCCTGACTGTCTTCCAGGTCCGGCACCGCCTCGGCGTCGCCCTTCTTGGCGCGCATGCCGTCGCCCGACGGCGGATCAGACGCCTCATCCATCTTCCTGTCCCCGCCTACCTCCAGGTGCTGGCTCTCCAGGTTCTGAAGGACCTCGTGGGCCCGGGCAATCACGGCGTCCGGCAGGCCCGCCATCTTGGCCACCTCGATGCCGTAGGAGTGGTCGGCACCGCCGGGGATGAGCTTGCGCAGGAAGACGATCTCCCCCTCGTGCTCGCTGACCTGGATGCGGTAGTTGTGCACCCGCTCCAGGCGGTCGGCCATGGCGTTGAGCTCGTGGTAGTGGGTGGCGAAGAGGGTGTGCGCCGCCACCTCGGGCCGCTCGTGCAGGTACTCCACGATGGCCCACGCAATGGACAGGCCGTCGAACGTGGAGGTGCCACGCCCCACCTCATCGAACAGGATGAGGGAGCGGGCCGTGGCGTTGTTGAGGATGTTGGCCGCCTCATTCATCTCCACGAGAAACGTGCTCTCCCCTGCCGCGAGGTTATCCGACGCCCCCACCCGGGTGAAGATGCGATCGACCACGCCGATCTGGGCCGCGTCGGCCGGGATGAAGGAGCCGACCTGTGCGAGCAGAACGATAAGGCCCACCTGTCGGAGGGCGACGCTCTTGCCCGCCATGTTGGGGCCGGTAATGATGAGGATCTGCTCGTCGTCCGGGTCGAGGCACACGTCGTTCGGGATGAATGGATCGCCCGGCGGGAGGGTCTGCTCCACCACCGGATGGCGGCCCTCCTCGATGTCGATGGTGAGGCCGTCGTTCACCGAGGGACGCACGTAGTCGTGGCGCTCGGCCACCGCGGCCAGCCCGGCAAAGCAGTCGAGATGCGCCAGAAGCTCGGCATTTTCCTGGAGGACGCCGGTCTGTTGCGCGATGGTGTCGCGGAGCTCGTTGTAGAGCTCCTGCTCGAGCGTCTCGATTTTTTCCTCCGCCGTGAGGATCTTTTCCTCCATCTCCTTTAGCTCCGGCGTCACGTAGCGCTCCGAGTCCACCAGCGTCTGCTTGCGGATGTAATCGTCGGGCACCTTCTCGGCGTGGGTGTCGGTCACCTCGATGTAATACCCGAAGACCTTGTTGAAGCCGACCTTGAGGGAGGGAATGTTGGTCCGCTCGCTCTCTTCTTTTTCGAGGTTGGCCACCCAGTCCTTCCCCTCCTGCGCGATGGTGCGCAGCTCGTCGAGCTCCTCGGAGTAGCCGTCGCGGATGAGGCCGCCCTCGCTGATCTTGGCGGGCGGATCGTCGACGAGGGCGCTTTGAATTCGGTCCACGATATCGGGGCACGCGCGCAGGCGCTCCTCGATGGCATCGAGGGCGTCCGGGGCTGCGTCTGACAGCAGGTCCAGGACGGCCGGCAAGTGGCGCAGGGTGTGCTTAATGTCGATGAGGTCGCCGGGGGCCGCGCGGCCCGTGGCCACCTTTCCGGCCAGGCGCTCCAGGTCGCCCATCTGTCCCAATTTCTCTCGCAGGTTCTGGCGGAGATCGCGGTCCTCCACGAACGCCTCCACCGCGTTGAGCCGGTTCTGAATCCGGTTGACTTCTCGCAGGGGCCGCACCAGCCACCCTCGAAGCCGGCGTCCGCCCATCGGCGTCTCCGTGTCGTCGAGGATGTCGACGAGCGTGCCCTCATGCCCGTCGTCCTGGATCGACTGGACGAGCTCCAGGTTGCGCTTCGTCTCGGGGTCGAGGGCGATGTGCTCCTCCTTCGAGTAGCGCTTGATCTTGCGGACGTGCGGCACCGTGCCCTTCTGCGTCTCGCCCAGGTAGTAGAGCGCCGCGCCCGCGGCCACCACGCCCAGGTCCATCTCGTCCACCCCGAACCCCTTCAGCGAGTGCGTCTCGAAGTGCTCCAGCAGCGTCTGGTAGGCGAAGTCGTACTTGAACACCCAGTCCTCCTGCTCGGTGACGGTAAAGGGAATCTCGCGGAGGTGCTGCTGGAGACGGTCCGTGCGGCGCTTGTCGACGATCACCTCCGAGGGCGCGACCGTCTGGATGAGGTCCTGAATCTGATCGATTCCCGCCTCCGTGACGCTGAACTCGCCGGTCGTGGCGTCGATAAAGGAAAACCCGATTCGGTCTTTGTCCCGACCCGTACCGAAGTGGAGGGCCGCCAAGAAGTTGGACTGCTTCGGGTTAAGTAATTGATCATGAAAGGACACCCCCGGCGTGACGACCTCCACCACGTCGCGGTCCACCACCTTGCCGCTCGAATTGTCGGCGTCCTCGGTCTGCTCGCAGATGGCCACCCGCAGGCCCGAGCGGATGAGTTTGGGCAGGTGGCTATCGAGGGCGTGGTGGGGAAATCCC
>PXTN01000036.1 GCA_003022565.1 Bacteroidetes bacterium QS_3_64_15
AGACTCAGGAAGTGCGGGTGACCCTCTACGATCTCCTCGGGCGTCGCGTCCGCGTGCTGCTCGACGAAGAGATTCCGGAAGGGTTTGAGCGACGAGTTCGGTTTCAAACGAGTTCGCTTTCCAGCGGCCCGTACTTTCTGCGGTTCAGAGGGGAGCGCTTCGTCGCCACCCGCAAGATTGTCGTCGTGAACTGATTGGATTGGGCCTCCCATCCGGGGCGCGGGTATGGTCCGGATTAGTCTTCCCCGTTTTCTGCGGGCACAATCCTTGCGAAGCGCCGCTTCCCCACCTGAAGGACGAACGGGGGGTCCTCGGCGGCGTCAATGTAGCGCCCTGTGTCGGTGACCGCTTCCTCGTCGATCGTCACGGCGCCCTGCTCGATCAGGCGGCGCCCCTCGCTGTTCGACTCGGTGAGGCCCGCGTGCCGCATGAGGTTGAGAAGACCGACCTCCTCCCCATCCTCGGTCTCGGGCGCGTGCTCGGGGATGTCGTTGGGAATGCCGCCCTCCACCACGGTCTGCTCGAAGTGCTCTTCGGCCCGGTCCGCGGCCTCTTCGTCGTGGTAGATCTCCACGATGCGCTGGGCGAGCTGGGCCTTGGCGTCCCGGGGATTGGCCTCGGCAAACTGTTTGATCTTCGGCAGTTGATCGGTGGGAATGTCGGTCACGAGTTCGACGTAGCGGTAGATGAGATCGTCGGGCACCGACATGGCTTTGCCGTACATGTCCTCCGGGGCCTCGTTGATGCCGATGGCATTATCGAGCGACTTCGACATCTTCTCGGAGCCATCGGTCCCTTCCAGAAGCGGGAGCATCATGCAGATCTGCGCCTCCAGATCATTGGCCTCCTGAATGCGACGGGCCAGGAGGAGGTTGAAGCGCTGGTCGGTGCCTCCAAGTTCTACGTCGGCCTCGATGTGAACGGAGTCCTGCGCCTGGGCCAGCGGATAGAGAAACTCATGGATGCTGATGGGCCGCCCGGCCTCGTATCGCTTGTTGAAGTCGTCCCGCTCTAGCATTTGCGCGACCGTCTGCTGAGCAGCAAGCTCGATGACGTCGCTGAACGTCATCTCGTCGAGCCACTCCGAGTTGTACAGAATGTCGGTCTTGTCCGGATCGAGCACGCGGGTGGCCTGCTCGTAGTAGGTTTGCCCGTGCTCGCGCGTCTCTTCGAGCGTGAGTTGCGGGCGCGTCTCGGAGCGCCCGGACGGATCGCCGATCATGCCCGTGAAGTCGCCGACGATGAGCACGGCCCGGTGGCCCAGATCCTGGAACTGTCGCAGCTTCCGGAGCACCACCGTGTGTCCGAGGTGGAGGTCAGGCCGGCTGGGATCGCAGCCGAGCTTGACTGTGAGGGGCGTTTCTGTCTCCCGGGACACGCGAATCTTCTCGGCAAGATCCTCCTCAGGAACGATTTCCTCCGCGCCCCGGCGGAGGACTGTCATTTGCTCATCGACCGGCGGAAATGCCATTTTGATTGCCCTTCGTACGTGATACAACGACTTCGAGTCTTCTCTTATTCTCTTTTCCCTAACCCGTTCTCTCCCTAAAAGTTATAGTCACTCTGCTGTTGCTCCATGCGACGTTCCATTTCTCGCTCCTTGATGGCCTGTCGCTTGTCGTGCTTCTGTCGTCCTTTGGCGAGGCCAATCTTCAGCTTCGCCCACCCGTCTCGAAAGTACAACGCAAGCGGCACGATGGTATAGCCTTCCCGCTCGGCCCTCTGGCCCCACTTCTGGATTTGTCGGTCGTGGAGCAGCAGTTTGCGGTTCCGCCGGGGTTCGTGCCCAAAGGGACCGGCTTCTTCATACGGCTTGATGTACATCCCGTGGATCTTCATCTCGCCGTCCCGGTCTACCTGGCAGTACGCCCCATCGAGGCTGGCCTTTCCCTGCCGGACGGACTTCACCTCCGACCCCTCCAGCACGAGCCCCGCCTCGAGGGTTTCCTCAATGTCGTACTCGAACTGCGCCTTCTTATTGCGCGCAACGATCTCAACGCCTTCAGCCATGGGTTCAGTGGATCAATGATTCAATGACTCATCCTCCTCTTCCTCTTCGTCGAGGTACACGAATGGAAGATCGGGGATGTCCTCCGTGACGTCGTAGTAGAAGAGATACTTTCGGAACTCGGTGAGGCTGGCGATGGCGAGCTTGTCGAGGCCCGTACGGAGGTCTTCCCGGTAAAACTCGTTCAGCGACGCGGTCGTCTCCTGCGCCTGGACCCAAACGTCCCGGTTCTCGTCCGCCGCCTCGCCCGAGGCGATGAGCGCCTCAATCATCTCGTCCGTGGCGCGGTCCCGCTTGGTGGCGTACATCCCCCATACCATCGGGTAGTTGGAGAGCTCATACCACTCGCGGCCAATGTCGATGGTGAACGGCTCGGGCTGCAGGGACGGCACCTCCGGCCCCACCATCAGAGCCGCGTCCTCGTCAGTCTCGATCAGCTTTTTCGGGGGCCGCTGGTCGTACGGGACGAACGTAGGGTCGACCTGATAATGCTCGTGCAGGATGATG
Organism: Bacteroidetes bacterium QS_3_64_15; assembly: GCA_003022565.1. Classification (GTDB taxonomy): domain Bacteria; phylum Bacteroidota; class Rhodothermia; order Rhodothermales; family Salinibacteraceae; genus Salinibacter. Next base: position 2,516 of record PXTN01000036.1, read on the forward strand.
CGGGTGACGAGGCGCTCCTGTGCGACGCGCCGATCGTAGGCGATCGTCTCCGGAAAGTCGTGCAGTCCCCCGCTCCACGCCAGCCGGGCGTACGGGTACCGCCACGACACGAGCCCTACGCTCGGAATGATATCGAGGGCATTGCTCGCCTGCAGGGCCAGCATGCTGGGCATCAGGGCTGCGTCGACCTCGTCCTCCACCAGCAGGGCGGCGCATTCCTCGGGCCGGTGGCGCTTGATCTGGAACGGATTGCTGACCGCCCCGGACGTGAAGCCGGAGACCAGAAATTCGGCGGGGGGATAGTCCCAAATCGCGAGATCCATGGGGTGGGCGGTGGGAGGTTGGACGCAGCGCAGAGCATGGGCAGAGCGGACCCGTTCGGAACGCGACTAGTTGTCCCGAATGCGCTCCTGAATCCGGGCCTCTTTGCCGGACCGATCGCGGAGGTAGAAGAGCTTCGACTGGTTCACCACGCCGCGACGGACGACCTCGATCTCGGCAACCCGCGGGGAATGGAGCGGGAAGATGCGCTCGACGCCCACGCCCTCGGATACCTTGCGGACCGTGAAGGTCTCGTTCGGTCCCGAGCCGCGGCGCGATAAACAGACGCCTTCAAATTGCTGGATGCGCTCCTTGTCCCCCTCCACCACGCGGAGGTGAACGTTGACCGTGTCGCCCGCCTCAAAGTCGGGCGCGTCGTCGCGGAGCTGAGTGGCCTCGACGACGCTCATCAAATCATTAGCCATGGCAGAATCGTGTCGTTCGGTGAGAAAAACAGTTCGAAAATCAGCAGTTCTGCCCTGGGGCTGTACCCACAGGGGCTACGAATCGTCGTTGTCTTCTGGGTCTTGCGACAGCAGATCGGGACGGCGCTCACGGGTCTTTTCTATTCGCTTCTCGTCTCGCCACTCGGCGATGCGCTGGTGGTCGCCGGAGCGAAGCACCTCCGGCACCGTTCGTCCCCGAAAGTCCGCGGGACGGGTGTAGACCGGGGCGCCCAGCAATCCATCCTGGAAGGAGTCCGTGAGGGCCGAGGAGCTGTCGCCCAGGGCCCCCGGCACCAGCCGCACTACCGCGTCGACCAGGAGGAGCGCCGGGAGCTCGCCGCCCGTCAACACGACATCGCCGATCGAGAGCTCCCGGGTCACGAGCGCGTCTCGGACTCGCTGGTCGATGCCCTTGTAGCGCCCCGCGATGACGATGAGGTGCCGCCGCGTGGACAGGCGATTGGCCATCGGTTGGTCCAGCCGCTCGCCGTCCGGCGTCAAGAAGATCACGTCGTCCGCCTCGCCCTTCTGGTCCTCGATCGCCTCCACGGCCCGGAAGAGCGGCTCCGGCTTAAGCACCATGCCCGCCCCGCCCCCGAAGGGATGATCGTCGATCTGGCAGTGCTTATCGGTGGCGAACGCCCGCAGATCGTGCACCTCCAGGGTCACCACGTCGGCCTCCTGGGCCCGCTTCAAAATGCTGCGGCGCAGGGGCGCCTCCACCAACTCCGGAAGGGCCGTAAGAATGTCGATTCGCAACTTCACACCCATAGCGGCAGGGATCAATCACCATCGACAATCGGACCGCCTCACCCGGTGAACGCCTCCACAAAAAACACCGTTATCCACCCAGTTATCCACCCATCAGTCCGTCGATGGGACAAACGACGATGTACTCCTCGTCCTCGTCGATGTCCAAAATAAAATTCTCGACCGCCGGAATCATCTCTTCCTGGCCGTCGGGGGTTCGCACGACGAACATGTCTTGCGCCGGCATCTCCATGAGATTGGCGACCGTGCCGAGAACCGTGTCGTCTTCCGTCACGACCGCCCATCCCACCAGCTCGTGCGCAAACAGCTCACCCTCGTCGAGTTCGAGGGCCTCTTCGGTCGCGAAGACTTTGAACTTGGAAACAGCTTCGGCATCGTCCCGGTCGTCGATGCCCTCCAGCCCCAGGATCACCGTCGTGCCGCGCTTCGTCTCCTGGTAGCGCACCGAGGCGACGGCGTGCTTCGTCACCCGATGAGGCCGTGCGCCCAGGTAGACCGCCGGAAGATC
>PXTN01000037.1 GCA_003022565.1 Bacteroidetes bacterium QS_3_64_15
CTGGACCAGCGAGTCGACAAGCGCTTCATTCCGTCCGTTGTACACGACGAGTTCGTCTTGCTCGCTCCCCCCGCATCCGAGCAGGGACAGGACCAGGGCAAGGACGAGACTGACGCTAAGGAGTCGCTTCATGGGGCGTACGGGGTTGATTTCGGAGAAAGAAGCTTTGTTTAGACTAATTCTAAAGAAGGGGGACGAGAGATGAAACGGGAGAGGCGTTCTGCCAGGTCTAAATCGCAGAAACTCCACACTGCCAGTAGGGATGGACGTGGAGAACGGTGGGTGCCTCCCAACCGGATAGTTGCTCCCTGAAACTCAGTTCGATTTTCCAGGCAGGAGGTCTTCAATAGCTTCGAAGAGGCGCTCGGGCTGCTGCGCGTGCTTTCGCTCGCGGACGCCCTCCACGAGCCGCCCGGCCCAGTCCTCTCGGAAGAAGCGACGGATGGCCTCTGCCAGAGCAGGGGGGTCCTCGGGCGGGACGACGAACCCGGCCTCTTCGTGCGGGATCGTCTCCGCGAGACCGCCTACGTCCGTCACCACCATCGGACGCTCGAAGTGGGTGGCGATCTGAGCGACGCCGCTCTGCGTGGCCGACACGTAGGGCTGCACCACGAGGTCGGCGGCGCAGAAGTAGTTAGGGACCTCCCCGGAGGGGACGTACGCGTCGTGCCAGTGGACGTGGTCGTCCAACCCGTGCCCCCGAATGAGGCGCCGGTAGCGCTCCGGGTCGTCGTACGGCTCCCCGGCGACGACAAGATGCAGGTCGGACAGGCGCTCCAGCACCTCGGGCAGGGCCTCCAGGAGCACGTGTAAGCCCTTGTACTCGCGGACGAAGCCGAAGAAGAGAATCACGGGGGCGTCGTCGGGAAGGTCGAGCACCGCCCGGGCCTCCGCTCGCGGGACAGGGTCGCCAAAGCGCTTGTAGACGGGATGCTCGATGCGGCGGACTGTGGCGTCGGGGCGGCGGAGAGACTGTAAATTGTTGGCCACCGCGTCGGACATGACGACGTGGCCCTCACAGGCCGCGAGGAAGAAGCGGCTCAGCCCCGCGTCGCCCGGGTGCCGCTCGTGGGGCAGCGCGTTGTGGACGACGGCGAGCGACGGGATGTCCGTCCAGCGGAGAATGTGGGCGACAGTGCCGTAGGCGGGCGCGAAGAAGGGCATCCAGTACTGAAAAATCACGGCCTCGGGACGCTGCTCGCGGAGCCGCCACGCTGTACGGAGCCACGAGAGGGGATTCAGCGGGTCGAGGAGTCGCGGTGCCCCGCGCACGATCGCAGGCGCTTCGTCGTCCGGCTCAAACTGCGTCTTCCCCGGAAACAGAAACTCCGGGTACTGCCGCGCAAAGCTGACCGGATGCATCTCGTGTCCGCGCGCATCAAGCCCCTCCGCCGTCATCTCCGTAAAGTGCGCAATCCCGCCCCGGTACGGATGCATCGGCCCCACAATGGCAATTTTCATTTGCTCATTGTCCCATTTCTCCATTTCTCACGGTTAATCCCCATGTCCCAACCCACAATGCTCAAATGATTCAACGACCAATGATCTACCGGTTTACAGAACTCATGTCCGGATATCGATCCCCCGCGGCCGCCCCTTTCGGCGCAATCTCGTCGATGCGGTCGAGTTCGTCTTCTGACAGCGACACGTCGAGCGCCCCAATGTTCTCGTCCAGGTGGTCCGGATCCATCGTCCCCGGAATCGGCACAATCTCGCCGCCTTGATGCAGCACCCAAGCGAGGGCGAGTTGCGCGGGCGCCACGTTCTTGTTAGCGGCGAGGCGCTTCACCTCCGCCACGAGATCCAGGTTCTCCTGAAAGTTCTCGCCCTGGAAGCGCGGGTTGCGGCGGCGCCAGTCGTTTTCGGGCAGGTCCTCGGGCGACTCGAAGCGACCGGTGAGGAAGCCGCGGCCCAGCGGGCTGTAGGGGACGAACCCGATGCCTAAGTCGCGGCACGTCGGCAGGATCTCGGCCTCCGGAAAGCGGCTCCAGAGCGAATACTCCGTCTGCAGGGCCGTGAGGGGATGCTCCTCGTGGGCGCGTCGGATGGTGTTGGGGGCAGCCTCCGAGAGGCCGAGGAATCGCACCTTGCCCGCCTCCACGAGCCGCCCCATGGCCCCGACGGTCTCCTCGATAGGCACCTCCGGGTCGACGCGGTGTAGGTAGTACAGGTCGATGGTGTCCACGCCGAGGCGCTGGAGAGACGCGTTGCAGGCCTTTTCGACGTAGCTGGGCCGTCCGTTGATGCCCTGATACTCGCCCTGCTCGTTCCGCACGATGCCGAACTTGGTAGCGATCGTCACCTTGTGGTAGTGCATGCTCAGCACGCGGCCCAGGAGCTTCTCGTTCGTGAACGGGCCGTACATGTCGGCGGTGTCGAAGAAGGTAATTCCTCGATCAATCGCCCGCTGGAGGGTTTTGATGGCCCGGTTCTCATCGGGGGTGCTGTAGAACTCGGACATGCCCATGCAGCCGAGGCCGAGGGCGGAGACGGTGAGGCCCTGATCGCCAAGGGTGCGCTGTTTCATAAGCGTCGCTGTCATTGTGCGTTCAGCGAAAAACACTTCCCTCCTCGCCCCTCCTGCCTCATTCCTCAACGGAGGCCGGCACCTCTTTTGCGGATTCGTCGACCGGCCCCACTGCATCCGCCACCTCGTACGTCGACGGGTCTTCCATCCGCGGCCGAATAATCATCTCCCCAAGCAGCCCAGTCGTGAACATCTGTGACCCGAACAGGATGAGCAGCAGCCCGAGCAGCAGGAGGGGCCGCGCGCCTCCGATGGGATTGCCAAAGATAAGTTTTTCGATCGACAACCAGAGGTTAATGCCGAGGCCCACGACGAACGCTACCGTCCCCATCGACCCAAAGAAGTGCATGGGCCGCACGGCGTAGCGCGTGAGGAAGACCACCGTGATGAGATCCAAAAAACCCTGGATGAACCGCTCCGTCCCAAACTTGGTGGTGCCGTACTTGCGGGGATGGTGCTGCCCCTCCTGTTCGGTGACGCGGTCGTACCCCTCCCACTTGGCCAGCAGTGGGATGTAGCGGTGGAGTTCCCCGTAGACGTTGATGTTCTTCACGACCTCGCGCCGGTACACTTTGAGCCCGCAGTTGAAGTCGTGGAGCGGGAGCCCGGAGAAATGGCGGGGGACCCAGTTGAAGAACCGGCTGGGGATCGTTTTGCTGAGCGGGTCCTTGCGATCCTTCTTCCACCCGCTCACCAGATCGTAGCCCTCCTCCAGCGTGTCGATAAGTCGAGGAATCTCAGACGGGTCGTCCTGCAGGTCCGCGTCGATCGTCGCCACGTAGCGCCCCTGTGCCCGGTTGAAGCCCATTGACAGGGCCGCCGACTTCCCGTAGTTGCGCCGGAACCGGAGCCCGGCGACCCGCGGATCCTTCTCGTGGAGCCGCTGCACGACCCTCCAGGTGTCATCCCGCGACCCGTCGTCAACAATCCACACGCGGAACGACAAGCCCGCCTCTTCACACGCCGCCCGGAGCTCGTCGGCGAGCTCGGGGAGGGACTCGGCCTCCTCGTAGGCCGGAACAATGATTGAGACATCCGGCCGCTCGGCGTCGGCAGCAGAATGTTGAAGCCTAGTCTGCTCCACGAATGAGCACCGTCCTTATGGCTGAAGCCGAAATCCCATCCCGACGTGCTCGAAGTGCGCGTCACCGGTCAGCACATCGCGCAGATCAAACTCCTGCATCACGACCATCGACGTGAGGTCGGTGAAGGAGACGCCGGCTTGTCGCTGCACCGCCGGCGGAATTGAATCGCTCGATCAAAGCGTTCCCGGCCAATCCACACCACGTCAAAGAAATCGTTGCGACGGGCCGACTCGATCTGCTGATACCCTTCCCAAGCTTTTTCAAACGGAAGGCGCTTGAACAGGAGCGTGAGCGACTCTGTGAGCACGCAATCGGTCGTGAAGATCGATCCGGGGCCCTGGAGAGCCTCTTGAAAGTAGGACCTGACCTCTTCGTGTCTCGACTCTCGACGGTCCCGGAGTGTGAGCCAGCCCCACGTGTCAACAAAGAGCCGTTCTCTCATCGTCTACGCAGGATCGTCTCCGTATAACTCTTCATCGATATCTTGAGCCAACGACCCATGTTCAGCTCCCCCGATGAAGTCCCGAAGCGGATTTTCCGCCGGATCTCGCTCCTCCTCGTTGGTCTCAGCCTCTTCCCGCGACCGGAGCGATTCGACATAGTCCAGCACTTCGCGCTGCCGCTCCTCGGACAGGGCGTCGAGGGCCTCCAAAATTTCTGCTTTCGTATCGGGCACGGCTCAATTCGAGGATGGTGATGAGCAAGCATGGGTCTATCCCACGCCCAAAAGCGGCCCTCGTTCACTCCGCCGCCCCGAACCAGGGGCCGTCTAGCTCGGCCTCGTAGATGCGAGAGGCACGGTCGGCGTCGTCGGAGTCGATAACGAAGTAGACGTGATGCGGATT
>PXTN01000038.1 GCA_003022565.1 Bacteroidetes bacterium QS_3_64_15
CCCTAGGTGCAGCGGGTAGTCCGTCTCCTCCGCTACCCTGCGGTAGGCCTGAATCATCATGTAGGGGTCGGAGTGCTTCACCGAGATGACGATGTCCTCGAAGTCGTTGCGATTACAGACCTCCACGTGGCGCATCGCGCTCTCATAGAGAGCCTCCGGCTTGGGGTATCCGTGCTTGTCGAGGATGTCTTCTTCGAGGGATCCGGAGTTCACGCCGATGCGGATGGGAATGCCTGCGTCCTTGGCGGCCTCTAGCACCTCACGCTCCCACTTGCGCTTCCCGATGTTGCCGGGGTTGATGCGCACCTTGTCGATGCCTGCCTCGATGGCCTTCAGGGCGTATTGGTAGTTGAAGTGGATGTCGGCCACGACGGGCACGGGCGCGCCCTGCACGATGTCGGCGAGGGCGTCGGCATCCTCGGGGCGGGGGACGGCGACCCGCACGATGTCGGCGCCCGCGTCGGCCACCCGCTCGATCTCGTCGAGGGTCGTCTCCACCTCGTGCGTCTTCGACACGGTCATGGTCTGGACCGAGACCGGGGCACCACCGCCAATCTGCACGTCACCGACCTGGACGGAGCGGGAGGAGCGGCGAGGGCGTTCCATGGGGCGAAGCGAAATTGATGGAGGAAACGTGTGTAGGAGTCGGAGTGTACTGCTCTTCGCGAAGTTCGTATTGCGTATTTCGTATTGCGTATCTATCTGTCTTCTAACACCTTACGCAATACGCACCACGAAAAACGGATTACAAGCTCCCAGCCCCTCGCGACGTATTCACTCATCCCCCAACTCGTAACCTACAAACCCGTGACTCACAAACTCATGACTCACAACTCATAACTCATAAACTCATAACTCATAAACTCACGACTGACTCGCCTCGTACAGGATGCGCTTCTCCTCGTCGCTGAGCGACTCGTACCCCTCCTCGCTGATTTTGTCGAGGATCCGGTCCACCTCCGTCGACTGACCGTCCGACTGATCGGCGGGTGCGCCATCCGAGGACGAGGCCGGACGCGGCGATCGGGAGTCAGCCCCAGTCGCGTCGCTGTCTGTTCCGCCGCCAAACAGGCCCTTCAGACGCTCGAACAGGGTCGGTACGCGCGGGGAGGACCGGCGTGGTCGAGACTGGCCTCCCCCAGACGTTCCCGTCCACGACGGGAGCCCCAGCTCCCCACGCTGAACCTTCGCGTAAAGGAAGCCGGTCAGCGCCCCGCCCCAGTGGGCCGCCACGGCCGTTCCGCTGCTCGAAAGGGCCTGAAGGGCATCGATGATCAGAAACCCGACCACGACCCAGAGCAGCGGCACAATCCCAAAGAAGAGCAGCCGAATCTGCTTGTAGGGATACAGGATCGCCACGGTGGTCAGCACGCCGAGCACCGAGGCCGAGGCCCCCAGCACCGGAATGCTCCGGCCCCCAACCGTGCCCCCCGCAATGCTCGGCACGAAAGGACTGAGGATCAGACAGATCAGGGCCCCTCCGACGGCCGTTGCCAGGTAGACGGTCCAAAACTGCTGCGACCCATGCATGCGCTCAAACTCCCGCCCCACCCAGAAGAGCAGGAGCATGTTGACCCCGATGTGAAACAGCCCCGCGTGCATGAAGCTGTACGTCACGAGCTGCCACGGCTCCAGCAGAATATCCGGGAAGACGGGATGCAGAGCCACGTGCTCTCGCAGCAACTCCAACCCAAGGGGCCATAGGTACAAGAGTTGCATGACGACCCACACCACCACGTTGATCGTAATGATGGTGCGCAGCGCCGGGGGCTGCTGGTAGTACCACGTTTTGAAGTCGTTCACGGTCGAAGGTTGGGCTGGTGACCCCATCAGAAGCGGAGTGGCGGCGGTGCGGCACAGCTCCCGGCGACCCGCCGAAAATACGCGAGCTTATACCGCGCAATGGGGGCAAGGTTTGCTCGGACAGGCCTCGGTTCTCCTGCTTTTCGCGAAGTGACTGATCGTCACATTCCTACGTGCTCGGCTCCATCGAAGGGCGTATTGCGTAGTGCGTGTTGCGTAATAATGCATAGTGCATTGACGCACAGTCCAAGAATACGCAATACGAAATACGACTACCACCGCATCGGCCGATCCGGCTGTACCGGAAACTTGCCTCGCCAGTACTGGATGAGGAGAAAGCCGACCACCATGCCGCCCAGGTGGGCAAAGTTGGCGACGCCCGCCTGCGTGCCGGTGACCGCAGAATAGAGTTCCAGCGCGCCAAATCCGATGACGAGCCATTTGGCCTTGATCGGAAACAGAAACCAGATGTAGATCGGCTGATTGGGGAACATCATGCCGAAGGCCAGGAGGATCCCGTACACCCCACCGGAGGCCCCCACCGTCGGAATCGGGCTGCTCACGAAAGCCAGGTGGGTAAGGGCCGCGCCGATGACACACGCGAAGTAGAAGAACACGAACCGCTGCGATCCCCACCGGTTTTCGACCTGCACCCCAAACATCCAGAGGGCAAACATGTTGAAAAACAGGTGGCCGAAGCTCCCGTGAAGGAAGGCATACGAGATCAGTTGCCACGGCCAGAAGTCGGGCCCGGCGGTACCGGGCGGATAAAGCGGCATACGGTCGAGCACGTGTGCCAGGATGGACGAGCTGGCCAGGGTCTCGGCCGCCAGGAACTGGGCAATGAAGAACAGGCCGTTGAGCACGAGGAGGTTCTTGATCACCGGCGGCATCACAGAGAACCGAGTGGGCGGCCGGTACTGGGTTTGTCGCGGCATACGTCAGAAATGTCTTTGGAAAACGCGATGGGCCGCGGAGAAACGTGATGCGGCTCAAGCACGTCCTACGAGTCTCGCCCGGGTCCGTTCGGGGCACATCGTCGTTGGAGAGGACGTTCTGATCACCATCCGTCGCCTGGTCTGCAGACATCGCTCTCGTGGTTCTCTTTGTGTCTGATATGCATTTCGGCCGCGGGTCCCGGTCGTCGGAACGGGACAAGGAGCAGGCGCTCATCGAATGTCTTGAAGCCCATGAGGGCGAGGTCGATCATCTCTACCTGCTCGGCGACGTGTTCGACGGGTACATCGAGTATCGCCGCCTCGTCCCCAAAGGATTTGTTCGGTTTCAGGGCCTGCTCGCCCGCTGGACCGATCGGGGCGTGCCCGTCACATACCTGCTCGGCAACCACGATCCGTGGCACCACGATCACTTCTCGGAGGAACTGGGCGTCACGCTCGTCCCGGACGCGATCGAGGTTACCCACTTCGGACGCTGCCTGCACCTTGCTCACGGCGACGCCCTGACGGCGGCCCACCAGTCGCGCACCTGGCTACGCACGGTGCTTCGTCATCCATTGTCGCTGCGTCTCTACCGCGTCCTTCCAGCCGACCTGGGCCTCGGGCTCGCCCGCTGGGTCAGCCGACGGCTCCACGACCGCGACGAGAGCGCTCCCGTCGCCGACATTCTCCGCGATCGGGCCCGGGCGCTCCTGCGGCGCGACGGACTTGACGGGGTCGTGCTGGCCCACAGCCACGTCCCCATGCTGCACGACGGCCCGAACGGCGTGTATGCAAATACGGGAAATTGGTACGAACAGCGCACCTTCGCCCGTTTGGACACGCAGGGGCTACACCTTCAGCGGTGGAACGGCGCGCGCGCTTCGGACATTGAATCCGTCGAGCTTTCGTAGGCGTTCACCCCCGAAGCAGAGGGTGGAGCCGCCTCGTTCGCCTCTGTTTCGTCTTCCTTCTTCACCGGACGCGGGTTTATGTCTGAGTGGCCATATTCCGACGAAGAGCTCGATCAGTACTTCAGTGACCGGTCCGCCCGCGAGAAGGCCCATTCAGGCGGAGAGGGGCCGTCCCGGACGTTCTCGGGACTGCGTGGCTTCTTCCACCGTCGGATCGCGGACCCGATGAAAGCGCAGGCCGCCGTCGCGCTCTCCGTGATTGCTGGCCTGCTGGTGATCGGGACCCTAGCCCTCGGCCTCTACGTCTGGACGCTCACGGACAACGTCCCCTCTACGGAGAGCCTCGAGGACCCGACCATGGAGTTGGCCACGATCGCCTACACGGCCGACGGGGAGGAGCTGGCCCGGTACGCCCGGCAAAACCGCTCCTGGGTCCCGTACGACAGCATCTCGGCCCCTGTTAAGCACGCTGCCATCGCCACAGAGGACCAGCGCTTCTACGAACACTGGGGAGTGGACCCCACGGCCATCATGGCCGCGATGGTCGACATCTTGACCGGCGGCTTTCGGGGCGGGTCGACCATCACCCAGCAGCTCGCGCGCAATCTGTACAACGAAGAAGTAGGGCGGGCCATCACCCTTGCGCGCAAGTTGAAGGAGATGGTCACCGCCGTGGAGCTGGAGCGGCGCTATACGAAGCGGGAGATCATCGAGATGTACCTCAATACGGTCAACTTCGGGGGAAATGTGTACGGCATTGAGTCCGCGGCGCACACGTACTTTGGCCGTCGGGCCGCCGAACTGGATCCTCTCCAGGCGGCCACCCTCATCGGACTTCTGAAGGCAACCTCCTATTACAACCCAGTCCGGAATCCGGAAAACGCAAAGCAGCGCCGGAACGTGGTCCTGCGGCTCATGGCGTCGAACGGATTTCTCGATAACGCTTACTATCGAGAGCACGCCGACGAGCCGGTGCAGGCAGACTACCATTCGTCGCGGCTCTCCGCCAGCCTCGCCCCCTACTTTGCCGAGCATGTGCGAACGACCCTGTCGACGTGGGCCACGGACGAGGAGTATGAGGATCACCCCCTCCACGGCCGCGACATCTACGGGGAGGGCCTCCGCGTCTACACAACCCTTGATTCGAAGCTACAGGAATTGGCGCGCACAGCGGTCGAGGAGCAGATGTCGGGCCTTCAGAAAGTGGTGGGCTACCAGTGGAGCGCGCCCTCGCCGGGGCTTTACAGCACCTCGCTGAACGACTACCGTTCCCTCGAACCGGGAGAAGACTACGACCCCTTTGCGCACTTCTGGGAGTCGAACCCCGAGGTGCTGAACGCCTCCATCCGTCAGACCTCTCGGTACGACACGCTGCGGGCCCGCGGAATGGGGGAGCGGGAGGCCATCGACCGGCTCCGCGACGAGGAGGCCTTTCTCGATTCGCTGAAAACCGCGAAGAGCCGCCTTGGGGCAGGCATGGTGTCGATCGATCCTCGCAATGGGCACGTAAAGGTGTGGATTGGGGGGCGCGACTTCCGGACCGAAAAGTACGACAAGGTCGGGACGTCCCGGCGCCAGCCCGGGTCCACCTTTAAGCCCTTCACCTACACCGCCGCCATCGACAACGGCTACTCTCCCTACGACACGCTGCTGGACAGCACCTTCACCTGGGACGAGGCGGGGGCCAAGACCTGGTCGCCAAAGAATTACGACAGGAAATCCTCCGGCAAGATGCTTACGTTGAGCCAGGGGCTGGCCAACTCCAAAAACACGATTACGGCCCGGCTCGCGCTCGACTTGAAGTCGAGTACCGTGGCCACGTATGCAAATCGAATGGGGATTCCTGAACGTAATCTTGAGGCTGTCCCGTCCATTGCCCTTGGCACGAGCAGCGTCCGCCTGCTCGACATGGCGACCGCCTACAGCACCCTCGCAAATGGGGGCCTGTACAATGAACCCGTGGCGATTACCCGCATCGAAGACCGACACGGGAACTTGATCTGGTCTGCGTCGCCCAGCCCGCGCGAGTCCCTTTCGAAGCAAACAGCCTACACGGTCGTGGACATGATGCGCGGCGTGATCGACTACGGCACGGGCGTCCGCATTCGCACACAGTTCGACCTCGGCGAGTACGACCTCGCGGGCAAGACGGGCACCACCGACCGGTCGGCCGACACCTGGTTCATGCTGATGCATCCCAAGCTAGTGAGCGGATCCTGGGTGGGGTTTGAGGACCAGCGGCTCACCTTCCGGACCAGCTTCTGGGGCCAGGGCGCCCACAGTGCGCTCTTCCTCGTTGGCGACTACTACCGAAAAATTGCGGAGTCGGAGGAGGTGTCGCTTTCGAGGAAGACCTCCTTCCCGCTGGTTCAGGACTACGGAGCTCCGGAGGACACCTCGGAGTCCGATGATGGCGGTCGCGTCGGCTGGTAGCGGCAGTTGCGGATTGCGAGTGTCGAACGTCGAGTCTAGACCTCGGTTCTAGTCCAGCCGCCCCGTCGCAGTCGGCCCGCGCACAACCCTCGACGCACAACCTCCAACGCACAATACGAAACGCAAAAACGCCCTGTGAAGCTGCTGCACACGGCCGACATCCACCTCGGATTCAAGACTCACGGCCGGCGCGATCCGGACACGGGCCTGAACACGCGGGTACTGGACGTGCGGGACTCCCTCGACGCGGTGGTGCAGCGGGCCCTCGATGCAGAGGTGGACGCCTTCCTGTTCTGCGGGGACGCCTACCACACCGCCGACCCCACCCCCACGCAGCAGAAAATCTTCGTTCAGAGCCTCCGCCCGCTCGCCGACGCTGGCATTCCCATCGTCCTCGTTGTGGGCAACCACGACCATCCCGTCACCTTTGGCCGCGCGTCGTCGCTCGACATCTTCGATCACGTCGCCGGCGAGGTGTACTGCTACCGAAAGCCGGCCCCGAACGTCCAGATCATCGACACGGCGAGCGGCCCGCTTCAGCTCATTCCGCTGCCCTGGCCCATCCGGAGCCAGATCCTCACCAAGGACGAGTATCGCACGATGTCGCCGGACGAGTTGCGACAGTTCATCGAAGAGCACTACGTGACCTACATCCAGCGCCGGACGAACGAAATTCTGGAGGGTGAGCCTGGCGTGACGGCGGACGGTCCGGAGCGACCCCTCTCCGCCGACGTGCCCACCGTACTAGCGGGTCACGTCACCGTGCAGGGCGCCGCGCTGGCGGGCTCAGAGCACACCACCACGATCGCGTCGGAGCCCACGTTTACCGTCGGCCAGCTCGCCGTGCGGCCCATCGACTACGTCGCCCTGGGCCACGTGCACCGGCCCCAGGATCGCAACGAAGAGGGCCATCTCCCCGTCGTCTACTCCGGGAGCATCGAGCGGGTGACGTTCAACGAGGCCAGCGAACCGAAGGGATTTCAGCTGGTGGACATCGATTCCTCGCGCGACCCGCGCACCCACACCGCGTTTGTGGACACCCCGGCGCGCCCCTTCGTCGCCGTGGAGGTGGATGCGCGCGAGACCGACGAACCGACCGAGCGGATCCTGGAGGCGATTCAGGATCAGGACGTGAGCGACGCCATTGTCCGGGTGCGCTACCGGGTAGACGAGGAGCAGGTGGCCCAAATCGACCAGGCCCGTCTCCGGGAGGCCCTGGCACCGGCCGACACAGTGGCCGCCATCGAGCGCACGGTCGACCCGGCCGAACGCAAACGGCGCACGGTGGTCACGCGCGAATCTGGACTCGAAGAGGCTGTCCGCCAGTATGTGGGCCAGCACGATGAGCTCGCCGGCATGGAGGAGGAACTCGTGGAGGCCGCCCTGGAGCTTAAGACGGAACTTAATGCCGAGCGCTCGGGAGCAGACTGAGCGAGCACAGCAGGACGATTGTACCCAACATGTAACTGCCACGCTCAGACCGCGGCTCGGTTGAATGTTCGTCCATCTACGCCCATCTTATAAAAAACCCTATCACTTCCTGCTCGAAACTAGGGCCGTACGTTCTGAAAGCTATCGGGGCGTGCGGACGGTTTCGCAATCAACGCATTCAAAGCCCGTGGATATCGAAAATCGTACCGTAGTCATCCCGCGTGAGGAAGACACGACCAAGAAGGAAGAACCCATCGAGGTGTGGCCGCTGGTCGAGGCCGCGCTCGACAAGGTGGACGCCGATCCGACCACCTACCAGGCGGCTCAGGCGGCCCTGGAGGTCAGCGACGGCTGTGCGACCCTGGCTAACTTCTTGATCAGTCAGGCCGAGCAGGTCGAGAAGATGGACTACCGATTCAAGGTGCCTCTGATCGTGCTCGGGGCCAAGCTCGCCCGCGAGGACGGCGGTGCAGACACCATTTACGATCCCGAAGAGGGCGCCCTCCACTTCGAGACCAACGAGCACCACTTTGCCTTTGAGGTCTACGAAGACTGGACCGTCGACTGGGAGCGTGTAGCCGATCAGACGGAAGGCGGCTACAACTGGGACGGTGTCGAGAAGCAGGTATGGGCCCTCGACTGGCTCATGGCCTACCTCGAGGTTCCTTCTGACGACTACATGGTTGACGACGAGGGCGAGGACGACGACCAGTACTACAGCCGCATCTGACGGGACTCGGGGCATTCGCAGGGGCCTGTCGCCTCAACGGTCGGTCCGGCCGGACGCTCTTCGCTATACCGCTCTGGGGGGGGGTGCTTCCGAGGGAACACCCTCTTCGTATCTTTTCGGGTCGCATTGCGAGGTTTGAATTGCGGGGAGAGCCCGATTAGCAGTGGCAGTCTCACGCAATCCGAAACACGCAATACCACTGGTCAGGGCTGAGCCTCCGACTTCACCCCAATTGTGAGTTCGGGAGAGGACAGGACCACCCGAAAAGTCACGACTGAGAGTGCAGGGGGCGACGCGGAGCCCCTCGCCTGTAGGAAGGATCAGCCGGGGGCGGGCATCAGATAGGCGCATGCATTCGGGATCTGAACCGCGTCGCGGGCCGCTCGGGCGGCGTCCCTCGTTTCAAAAATGCCGTACACAGCTCCGCCCGAGCCCGAAAGGGAGACGTAGGCAGCGCCGGTGTTGTGAAGGGCAGTCCGAATCTCGGCCACCGCGGGCGTCGCCTCCGCGATCGGGGCCTCGAAGTCATTTGTTAGTTCCGAGCGCCAGCGGGCGAGGTCGTTCGACGAAACAATGCGTCGCAGGTCGCCCCGATTCGTACCGCGGGGGGACACTTGCGCGTAGGCCCACGGGGTCGGGATCTGCACCTGGGGGGCGGCGACGAGGAGAGGAAACGGCAGGCGGTAGTCGTTTCCGTCGTCGGAAAGCGGCGACAGGACATTGCCCCGCCCGGTGGCGTAGGCGGCGGGAGCGTCTTGCAGGAAGAACGGCACGTCGGCCCCGATGGCCCCGCCAATCTCGTGGAGCGCTTCGGGCGGCAGATTCAGGTCCCACAGGCGCGCAAGGAGTTGGAGGGTCGCTGCGGCGTCGCTGGAGCCGCTCCCCAGTCCAGCCCCGTATGGCACCTGCTTCTCCAGATGAAGCTCCGCCCCCTCCGTCACGTCGAACGCGTCCGCGAGGCGATGGGCCGCCTGGAGGCACAGGTTGCTCTCGTCGGTAGGCAGCGCCGGATCCGAGCAGGCGAGCGACAGTGTCTCCGCCGGAGCAGCGGTAACGGTGTCGGCCCAATCGATGCGATGGAGAATGGTCTCAATGTCGTGATCCCCGTCCGGGCGCTCGCGGAGGACGTGGAGCCCCAGGTTGATCTTGGCGGGCGCGCGTTGAGTGATGGGCATTTTGGGTGGAGGGCGCGGGAGTGCGGGAGTGCGGGAGTGCGGGAGAATGGGAGAAGGAGCGCGTAGGAATTGGGTAGGAGGGAAGGGGGAGAGTGAGAGATAGAACGTCCGGAAGAGTGTTGGGGGTTTGGGGTGAGTCCGCTGAGGGCAGAACTGTTCAAGAAAAGAACCGCTCGACTGTCGTACGAAGGCTTTCCCGATCGATTAGGGGTCGGCAGGGGTGGGAGCGACGACGTGAGCGCCCTTGGGAGGGATGGGGGAGATCCAGGCTTCGGTGGGGATGTCGTGCTGGGTGAAGGCCTCGACCATGACGTCTCGCACCTGCTCGGCGTCCGACGAGCCTCTGCACCATGCGAATAGGGTGGGGCCCGCGCCCGAGAGAGAGCAGCCCAATGCGCCTGCCGCCATCGCGGCCTCCTGCACGTCTGCGAAGCCAGGGACGAGCGCGGCCCGGTGGGGCTCCACGATGAGATCGCGCAGGGCCCGTCCGATGAGGGCGAGGTCGTCGCGGTAGCAGCCCGCCACGAAGGCGCCGAGGTGAGCCGTCTGCCGCACCGAGTCGGACAGCGGAATCGAGTCCGGGAGGCACGCTCGGGCCTCGCGCGTAGGAATCACGCGGTCCGGGTGCACGAGGACGCAGCGGACGCCAGAGGGGACGGGGATGGGCACCACGTCCGGCGGATCCATCGCGCGGGTGAGCACCAGGCCGCCGAAGAGGCAGGGAGCCACGTTGTCGGGGTGCAGGTCGCCGCTGGCAACGGCCTCCCCGGCCAGCGCGTGCGGCAGCAATGCCTCCTGCGCCCAGGAGCCCGGTAACAATTCGGCCCCGGCTACGACTGCCCCCACGGCAGACGCCGCGGACCCGCCCAGCCCGGACCCGAGCGGGATGCCCTTCTCGATCGACACCTCGAAGCCACCGTCGATGTCCGCCGCATCCCGGAGCGACCTTAGCGCAACCGTAGCGGTATTGTCGGCGGGCTCCGTCGGCAGGTCTGTGACCCGTCCCGTGATGCTGCCGATCCGCACGACGGGCTCGTCGAGCCGCTGCACCGTCACCCGATCGCCCAGGCCGTCGAGGGCGCTCCCCAGTAGATCGTACCCCACGGCCACGTTGCCCATCGATGCGGGAGCGAACACGGTGACCTCATCATTCATGCTTCGCAGATGGATCGATGATTGTCCCGAGAGGCTTCCCTGGGAGTCGAAGGAGTCGAGCGACCGAGAAGGATGCCTCCCCTTTCAGGCGAGCCACCGCACCTTTTCGAACCGGAAAGGGCCTTCCCGAAACTCAACGTAACCGAGAATCCCAAAGAAATCCACACCGAGAATCTGCTTGTCATTGACGTCCGCAGGGGACACGCTGGACCTCCGCTGACCGCACCGAACCGGCCAAAGGGCGGCGCGTCGAGCTCGACGACTAGGCCCGCAACTGAACTGCCGGGATCGAGAGGGCCACCCCGCAGACCTGAAATGCTACCAACTGCTACCCAAGCGTGAAGGCGGATCGAACCCGACGCTCGTCTTTTGGGTTGAGAAATTTCCATCGCTCCTCGCCCGCGTTCCCATCCCCGTTTCCTCTATCCTCGTGTCTGAACCTGAAAACGACACCACAACCTCCACGCACTCCCGTGTTCGACGGATCCTCAAGTGGGGCGGCAGCCTTCTTGTAGGGCTCGCCGTCCTCGTTCTGGTGGCGGCCCTTGTCCTTCCTCGTCTCTTCACGTCCGAGCAGTTGAAGGGATACGTCGTCCCGCCTCTGGAGGAGGCAACGGGGCGACACGTCGAGATCAATGCCATCAGGCTCCGTGTCTTGCCCACGCCCGCCATCCGCGTCTCCGGCGTTCGGCTCGCCAACGCCGAGGGCTACGGCCCCGCGCCAGCCGTTCGGGCTCGGGAGCTGAACGTGGACGTGGCCCTCTGGCCTCTGTTCGTGGCAAAGATCCGACCCACTGCGGTCGGCCTCGTGGATCCGACGATTCGCTATGAGGTGGCAGAGGACGGAACGACCAATTTTGACACGTTGGGCGGAGAGGCCGACACCACCGAGGCTGAGGGGTCACCCCTCGGTGGCATTCCATTGTCCGACGTGCGCGTGTCCGGAGCCAAGGTGCATTATACCGACCGCGGTACCGGCCAGGGCTTTCTGCTCGAGGGCGACGCTCAGCTCGGGGTCGTCCCCGAGGGGGCGGCGCTCACGAGCAACGGAACGGTCGACCTGCAGTCGGTTCGCGCCCTGCTGCCCAGCGTGGGCCCCGACACCCTCGCGGTGCAGACTGCACAGGCGACCTACGACGTGCACGTGGCGCCGTCGGCGGGACGAGTCGACCTGCGGACCCTTCGGGTCGAAACGGCGCCCATCACGCTCACGATGGAGGGAGAGCTTTCGGATCTGAACGAGCAGCCGAGGATCGACCTCGCGTTCGAGACCGGGTCCACCGATCTTGCTGAGATTGAGACCTTCGTCCCGGCGGTGGCCGTGGACGGGCTCAATCCACAGGGCACGCTGGATCTGGAAGGCACGGTCTCTGGACCGTTGTCCGGCGAGGCAGATCCCGCGACGACGCTCTCCGTCACGGCCACGGGACAGCTCGCGGAAGGAGGGATCGACTACGACGGGAAGGCCCTGCTCCGCAACCTCTCTGCGAATCTTCAACTCGCGGACACGTCTGTAACGGCGCAGGGCATCGACGGTCAATTAGTCGGCAACTCACTGTCCGGACGCGTGACGGTGCGCGATCCATTGAGCAATCCACAGGTGGACGGGCAGCTTGCCGGTACAGCAGAGTTGGCCCCGCTCCTGGCGCTTGCACGCGACGGCTCGGGTGCTGAATCGGCTCGGGGGAGGGCCGACTTCGACGTGGGCTTCATTGGTCCCCTCGATATCCCCAGTGCCATCCGGCCCGACGGGCGCGTCCACCTTACTGACGTGCAGGTGCCCTACGAATTGTTCCGGCACCCGATCAAGATCCCCGACGCGACCGTCCAGCTTACCGGCACGGGGCTCTCCATGGACCGCTTCACCGTCCGCTCGGGACAGCAGACCGTGGCACTGCAAACGAGGGTGCGGGATCTCTTTCCGGTCTCGAAGGGCCTTGCCGAATCGGACCCGGCCCTGTCGGCCACCGTCACGCTCACGTCCGACCGCCTCGATCTCGTCGCACTCTATCCGGAGGTTGACACGTCGGAAGCGACCTACTCGCAACTCTTCGCCGCGCACCTGGCGGGGTCGACCGTAAACAGAGAGCCGCCCGAGGCCCTGGCCGAGAAGCGGTACGGCGGACTGGAACTGCCGACGTACGCCGTAGAGGGCCGCGTCGAGATCGGGACCCTGCTGAACGAGCCCCAGCGCTTCGACGACCTGTCATTCGACGTTCAGATGGACGACCGTCGCCTGGCGGTCCGGAACCTGACGGCGTCGACCTACGGGGGCACCCTGGCCGGCACAATGACGCTCGACCAGAGCGGCCGAACCGGCTCAGCAACCGCCCCGACGGAGGGCTCCATGTGGCTCGCCGCGGCGGACGCGCGTCGGATCCCTGCGGCAGGGGCCGCGCCCCCGTCGGACCTTGCGTTTGAGGTCGAGCTTCAGGAGGCAAAGGCCGGGAGAGTCCTCACGGACTGGACCCTGCTGGGACAACTCGTCACGGGCACCCTCACCTTCAATGCCGACGGGGAGACCGCGCTTACGAACGGTCTTCTGCCCGAAACGACGACCTTCACGGCGACCGGGCAGTCGATCGTGACCGACGGAGGGCTCGCACTCGACCTCGGACCGGCCGGCGCCCTCGCAGACGCACTGAATTTGCCGACGGGGTCGTTGAAAAAGTTCGAACGCCTCGGCGGGCCCTTTGCCGTTCGGGATGGGCAGTTCCAACTGAAAACGTGGTCGTTCGGGGGCTCGCAGTTCGACGGCACCGTGCAAGGCGCACTGGGCCTGGGCGGCAGTATGGACCTTGAGATGACCCTGGATCTTCCTCTTGAGGTGGTCCAAAAATCCAACATCGTGTCACGGCTGGATGGAGACGGCGGCCAACTCAGCACCGTGCTCGAGAAGCTCCTGGAGAGCCCTGCCAGCGGTGAGACCGTTTCCGTCACGCTGCGTTTCGGCGGCACGATGCGTGACCCGACGGTGCAGGTGGTTAACCGGGACGCCGTCACGTCGAGAATTGAGTCGCTTGCAGAGGACGCAGGTCTCGATCTCCTTCGTGATCTGTTCGGTGGGGGCGGTGGGGGATGAGGTGTGAGGGGCATGGGAGAGTCAGGGTGTGGAAGAGCAGGAAGTCGCGGACTCGAAGGCACGCTCTCTCCCCTCACCATCCCAGAGGAAAATGAACGTGCTCGGGCCACAGGTCGGTGAGGCGGGGACCACGGGCGGCGGGAATGATGTGCTCCGCCAGGAGGCGCAGGATCTGCTCGTTGTGATCGTTGCCGCCCCGGGAGCGGTCTTGGAGCGACGAGGTGCACGCGACGACGAGGGCAAGCCGCGGGACGACGAAAACGTACTGCCCGCCGTAGCCCCAGGCAAACGCCACGCGTTCCCCGCCAAATTCGTGCGTGAACCAGAGGTAGCCGTACTGGTGGCCGTGGTAGGTGGAGCGCACGTAGGTGCGCCACGACCGATCGATCCAGTTCGATGGAAGAATCCGCTGCCCGCGGAAACGGCCGTCGTTGAGGTACAGCTGTCCGAACCGGAGCATGGCGCGGGGGGTGAGCGACAGGTTGTTGCCGCCGAAGTAGCGGCCCTGCGGGGATTGCTGCCAGCTCCGGATGCGCACGCCGAGCGGATCGAAGAGGCGGTCCTGCGCGAAGGCGCGGAGCGACCGACCGGTGGCCTTGGTCAGGACGGCGCCCAGCACATGCGTGGTGCCGGTGCTGTAGATCATGTCGCCGCCGGGGCGGTCCACCATCGGGCGCCGCAGGGCATTGGCCACCCAGTTGTCGCTCGACACCCACGCCCCGTAGTTGCCGAAGCTCGTCGATTCGAGGCCCGTCTGCTGCGTGAGCAGGTGGTGGATTGTGATGCGTTGCTTGCGGGGGGCATCGGCCAGGAGGCGAGGGAAGAAGGGGCCGATGGGCTGGGTTGCGCTGTCCAGGGAGCCGTCCGCGAGGGCGATGCCCGTCAGTGCGCTCAGCACGCTTTTGCTGGCGGACTTGAGGTTGGCGCCCTGATTGGGGCCGCGTCCGTTGAAGTAGACCTCGGCCACGGTCGTCGTGTCGCGGGCCACGAGCAAGCTGGTGAGGGGCGCAAGATCGGCGGCCCGGTCTACCGCCCCGGCAAGTTCGAAGGCGTCGAAGCCGTGAGCGTCGGCGGGATGGACGCGCCACGTCACCGTCGTCGGCTCGGACTGCGCGTGGGCCAGGGGCAGGAGCAACGTTGCTGCGAGGGCTACTCCTGCAACTGTTCCTGCGACTGTGACGAGCGA
This sequence comes from Bacteroidetes bacterium QS_3_64_15, assembly GCA_003022565.1. Classification (GTDB taxonomy): domain Bacteria; phylum Bacteroidota; class Rhodothermia; order Rhodothermales; family Salinibacteraceae; genus Salinibacter. Next base: position 14,845 of record PXTN01000038.1, read on the forward strand.
GCGTCCGTCCATTGAAGATCGAGACGTCATGCATCGGGTGAACGGAGGACAGCGCCTCCGCATACTTCCCGCGCCACATCATGTTCACTCCTCCAATTCCCTGATCTAGATGGAGTCGCGCTCCGACCTTCTCGAAACGGTGGCCGCCGAGCGCGCGTCGGTCGATAGCGACACGCTGGAGCAAGGGGCTGCTGAGCGTCGCCACAGCTCCCACATCGAGGCGCCCGTCCTCACCCGGAGCGACGACCCGGTCACCGTGCTGAGCCGAGCGGAGTAGCGGTTGCCATTCGAGGAAGGGAGGTATACATTTTTGAAGACAGCGTTTTCTCAAGCATCACTCCCCCCGCTCCATGCCGCTTCACTCGAAGGTCCGTGCCCTCGGTCTCGCGCTCCTGCTCACGATCACTGCCGTTGGCCTTTCGGCCTGGACGACGGCCCCGTCCTCGTCTCGAACCGCCTCGTCCGACGCGGCCACCGCGCCTGCACCCGTCCCCGAGTACGCCGAGAATGGGATGGTGGTCTCCGCCAAGCGAACGGCCTCAGAGGCGGGCGTCGAGATGCTGAAGAAGGGCGGCAACGCTGTGGACGCCGCCGTGGCGACCGGCTTTGCGCTGGCCGTCGTGCACCCCTTCGCCGGCAACATCGGCGGGGGCGGATTCATGGTCATCCGGAACCCTGACGGGTCGGTCACTACCATCGATCACCGCGAAGATGCTCCTTCCGGCGCCACCCAGGACGTGTATCTCGACGACGAGGGCAACGCCGCACGCACGCGCAGCCGCCGCGGCTACCTAGCGTCCGGCGTGCCCGGCACCGTCGCGGGGCTCCTGAAGGCCCTCGACGAGCACGGCCGGCTCGACCGCGCCACGGTGATGGCGCCGGCCATTCGGCTCGCGGAGGAGGGCTTTCCGCTGCCGCACGCCCTCGCCGAAGATCTCAACGACCGCTACAGGGCCTTCGCTGAGTTTCCGGTCACGAAGGCGTACTTCACGAAGGGCAGCGCGTCAAGTAAGTACCGGACTGGCGAGCGGTTCGTGCAAACGGATCTTGCGCAGACCCTGAAGCGCATCCGGGACGAGGGCAAGTCCGAGTTCTACGAGGGCGAGACGGCGTCGCTCATCGCCGAGCAGTTTCAGGCCAACGGGGGACTGATCGACGAGCAGGACCTGGCCGAGTACGAGGCCGTGGAGCGAGAGCCGGTCACGGCGACGTACCGCGGCTACGAAGTGCACTCGATGGGCCCGCCGTCGTCGGGCGGCGTCGCGATCGCCCAGCTCCTGAACGCGGCCGAGAGGAAAGACATCAGTCAGATGGGCTTCAATTCCAGCGCTACGGCCCACTACCTCGGGGAGGCGATGCGCCGCGTCTTTGCCGACCGGGCCAAGTGGCTCGGCGATCCGGATCACGTGCAAGTGCCCACCGAGGGCCTCATCCAGAAGGACTACATGCAGCAGCGCATGGCGTCATTCACCTCCAGCCGCGTCACCCCCGAAGACTCGATACGGGCCGGCGAGCCTATGCTGACGGGCGAATCGATGGAGACGAGCCACTACTCGGTGGCCGACAGCAGCGGCATGGCCGTCAGTGTAACAACCACCCTCAACAGCGGCTACGGCTCAAAGGTGGTGATCGACGGGGCGGGCTTCTTCATGAACAACGAGATGAACGACTTCGTGCTGAAGCCGGGTGTGCCGAACCAGTTCGGTCTCTCAGGGACAAAGCGCAACTTGGTGGCGCCGGACCGCCGCATGGTGTCGTCCATGTCGCCGACGATCGTCGAGGACCCGCAGGACCGCCTACACCTCGTCATCGGGGCCCCGGGTGGGTCCACCATCATCACGACCACCTTCCAGGTCATCATGAACGTGATCGACCACGGCATGAACGTCGAGCAGGCCGTGACGGCGGGACGCATTCACCACCAATGGAAGCCGCGCCACCTCAGCTACGAGGAGTTTGCGCTTTCGACGGATGTGGTCCGGAACCTTCGGACGCGGGAGTGGGACGTGACGAAGGGCGTGTTCGGCGGCATTCCGCAGTGGGGACGGGCGCAGGGCCTCCGCATCAAGCACCCGGATCGTCCGGACCAGGTGCGCGTCTTCCGAGGCTCGTCGGATCCGCGGGGCCCCGGGGCGGCGGTAGGGTTTTGATCTTCAGGGGTCGAGCTTTCAGGATAGATCTATGCTCAGCTTCGGGACAGGCGCCAGTCTGCGTTGGATCGTGATGCGTGAGGAGTGATGCGTGAGGACGGTCGCTTCTGACGATCACGCTTTACGCATCACGTTTCACGGAGCTGAGGACGAAGCCAACGCATTGTCGGGACAGTTCCCCTTCTGAAGAAAGAACTCCACACTCAGGTCCTGGGCGCCGGCACCTGCCAGTCGAACTCCTCCTTGCTCATGTCCTCGTCAACGGGCACGGGATAATCACCCGTGAAGCAGGCGTTGCAGTAGCCGAGGTCGCCATCGTTGGCCCGCGTCACGGCCTTCATGAGGCCCCCCACCGAGAGATAGGCGAGGGAGTCCACGCCGAGATAGTCGCGCATGGCCTCGATGTCGTCGAACTTGTTGGCTAGCAGCTCGTCGGCGTCCGGGAAGTCCATGCCGTAGAAACAGGGGCTGATGACCGGCGGGGAGGAGACGCGGAAGTGGACGCTCTTGGCCCCCGAGTCGCGCAGCATGTCCACGAGATAGCGCGCCGTGGTGCCCCGCACGATCGAGTCGTCAAGCACTACGACTGTACGGTCCTTCAGCAGTCCCTGCACGGTGTTGAACTTGCAGCGCACCTTCATCTCGCGGCGGTCCTGGCCGGGGGCGATGAAGGTGCGGCCCACGTAGTGGTTACGGATGAGCCCCAGGTCGAACCGACAGCGGCGGCCCATGTCCTGGCACTCCTCTGCGAAGCCAAGCGTGGAGGTGTTGGCCGAGTCGGGGACCGGCACCACGATGGGCGTCTTCTCGTCGCCACTGGCCTCCTCGGGGATGGGGGCCTCGTGGGCGAGCTGCACGCCGAGCTGGCGGCGCACCTTGTCCACCATCTCCCCGAAAATTTGCGAGTCGGGCCGCGAGAAGTAGACGTACTCGAAGACGCACTGGCTGACCCCATACTTCGTGGGGATCTCGTGGCTTTCGAAGTCGCCGTCGTTCACGCATCCCTCGCGGTCGATCACTAGAACCTCCCCCGGCTCGATATCGCGGATGTACCCCGCACCGATCATGTCGAAGGCGCACGTCTCGCTGGCCACGCAGTAGGCTGGGCCCTCGTGGCGTTCGGGCGTCTCCAGGCGGCCGAGGGCGAGCGGGCGGAACCCGTTCGGGTCGCGGACGGCGATCATGTGCTCGTCCGTCATCAGGAGCAGGGAGTAAGCGCCCTCAATTTGCATCAGGGCATCGAGGATCTGATCGAGGTGCTCCTGCCGACGGCTCTGGGCCGCGAGGTGCAGGATGAGCTCACTGTCGCTGGTGGTCTGGAACAGCGTGCCGCGCTCGCTGAAGCTCTTGCGCAGCTCCTTGGCGTTCGACAGGTTGCCGTTGTGGGACAGAGCGAGATTGCCCTTGCGGTGGTGCACCACGAGGGGCTGGATGTTGGCCCGGTTGGCGGCGGCCCCGCTCGTGGAGTACCGGTTGTGGCCGATGCCGGCGTCGCCCAGCAACTGTGTATTGAAGAGGTCCGGATCGTCGAACACATCGAGCACGAGGCCGAAGTCCTTATGGACCGGCATCACGGGCTCCTCCCGCTGCTCGTCGTACGTAGAGGTGACAATCCCGGCCGCTTCCTGGCCCCGGTGCTGCAGGGCGTGCAGGCCGTAGTAGGTGTGGCGGGCGGCCTCGGGGTGGTTATAGATGCCGAAGATGCCGCAGTGCTCTTGAACGGCGTCGCTCATGGGGGCAATGAACGGCCAATGGGAACCACAAGAGAGGAATGAGGGGGACGGAGACGCTGCGCGAACCGACGAGGACCGGCGCGGGCCCCCTCACCACGTTTAGCAAAACCAAATGCCTGCACGCATGATCCTTGAGCGCCCGGTCCGCTCCAGGGTTTACGAAATTCTCGACGGACTCACCACGCCGGGCCACGCGTCCTGTCTCACGCCGCTGTCTGGGACGTCGTCTCTTCTACGTCCACCCCGATCTCCTTCTCCAGTTCCGCGGTACTGATGCCCAGCTTCACCTCCATCTCCTCGAGCGTGAGGCCCTTCGTTTCCGGCATCACGAGCCACACAAATAGCAGTTGCAGGACCATCATGCCGGCGAAGAAGGCAAAGATCTGCCCCCCCGTAAAGGTGGCGAGGATGGTGGGGGTGAGTAGCGTGATGGTCGCCGCCATTACCCAGTGGGTCCCTGAGCCCAGCGACATGCCGTAATCTCGCACCGCGTTCGGGAAGATCTCGGAAATGAATACCCAGATGACGGCCCCCTGCCCCACGGCGTGCGCGGCGATAAAGGCGCACACGAAGATCACGACGATTGCCCCCTGCGCCCCGGAAAAGAATGCCCAGGACACCCCGCTCAGCGACGCAATGTAGCCGAAGGACCCGACGTACAGAAGCTTTTTCCGCCCGAAGTTGTCAATCAAATACATGCCGAGCAGGGTGAACAGCAGGTTGACGACCCCGATGGGAACCGAAGCCCCTAGCACCGCCTCTGCTTCAATGCCGGCCCGCTCAAAGATCCGTGGGGCGTAGTAAAGCACAAAGTTGACCCCCGACATCTGGTTAAAAAAGGCCACCAGGAAGGCCAGCAGAATGGGGAACCGAAACGAGCCGGACAGGAATTTGGACAGCGGAATCTCCTCACGCACCGACTTTTTGATGGCCGTCAGGATCTCCTCGACCTGTTCCCCCGGATTGAGTTTCTGAAGCAACTCGCGGGCCTCGGAATTCTTCTGCCGCCGGAGCACCAACCAGCGCGGGCTTTCTGGCACGCCGAGCACGAACGTGCAGAAGATCGCGGCTGGGATCGTTTCCACCCCCAGCATCCACCGCCAGGCGGCCTCGCCGAAGTAAAGGCCAATCAGATAGTTGGAGATGTACGCCACTAGAATCCCGAACACGATGTTAAACTGGTACAGCGCGCCCAGTTTGCCCCGATCGCTGGCCGGTGTAATCTCAGCAATGTAGACCGGAACGGCCACAGAGGAGGCCCCCACGCCCAGGCCGCCGATCAGCCGGGAGGCCGAGAAGAGATAGGGATTGGGGGCCAGGGCCGACCCCAGCGCAGAGAGGAGATAAAAGATGCCGATCCAAAACAAGGTGCGGCGCCGCCCAAAGCGGTCGCAGGGCACGCCGCCAAACAGCGCCCCGATCACCGTGCCCCAGAGGGCCATGGACGTGATGAACGTCCCGTGGAAGAGGTCACTCAGATTCCACAGCTCCTGGATGGACTGTTCGGCCCCGGAGATGACGATGGTGTCAAAGCCGAAGAGGAAGCCGGCCAGGGCGGCAGCGAAGGTGCTGAAGTACATCAGCCGAGAACGGTCCATAGCGAGCGGGGTCGGGTTGACAGAGAATGAAGCGAGGGAGGCAAGGCGCTACGGAACCAGCGAGAGGTCGGAAATGTCGCCGAAGGTGTTGACGGTGTAGGAGGGCAGGGCGCCGGAGCGGGAGGCCACGAAGGCCCCCAGCCGATTGGCATGTTCGAGCAGGGAGGAGCCTTCCCATCCGCTGAGCAAGCCCGTCAGCAGGGCAGCGAGGAAAGAGTCGCCGGCCCCCACCGTGTCGGTCACCGACACGGCATATCCGGGGTGGTGACAGCGCTCGCCGTTTCGCCACAGCCGGGCGCCGTCGTCCCCGCAGGTCATACAGACGGCCGTGGCGTCGAACCTCGCCGCCAGGTCGGACATGGCCCGGTCCGGATCGTGGGAAAGATCGAACCAGTCCTGCAGGTGATGCAACTCTCCGTCGTTGAGCTTCACGACATCGGCGACCTTCAGGGAGCGGGTCACGGCCGTGCGGTCGACGAAGGGCGGGCGGAGATTGACGTCAAAGACGCGCAGGGAATCTGCCTCGCATAGGCGCTGGATGGTCTGGCGGGAGGTCTGGGCGCGCTGGGCGAGGCTCCCATACACGAGAGCGTCGGCGTGCTCCGCGTGCCGGCCGAGGGAATCCGCAAACGTGAGGGCGTCCCATGCCGCGGGCTCGAGAATTTCATAGTTCGGCTCGCCGGTGGCTCCAAGTTCCACCTGTACGAAGCCGGTGGGAAGCGAGTCGTCGATCTGCATGAGGTCCGTCTCCAGGCCACGGGCTTCCATGCGCCGGAGGGCTTCGGTGCCGAGGCGGTCGTCGCCCACCCGGCTCACAAACGTGACCTCCTGATTGAGGGCCCGCAGGTGCGACGCGACGTTGAAAGGGGCACCGCCCAAAAAGAGGCCGTCCGGCAGGGCGTCCCAGAGGATCTCGCCGACACAAAGAATCTTGTCGCTCATGGTGCACTGCTAGCGGGGAGGGTGCACTGCGAATGGGGCACGTCCTGGGAGAAAAATCCTGGTACAAAATGCTAGTTGTCCCAAATCGACTGGAGCGGCCAGGCGTCGAGCCGCGTTAGTTGTGCCGACCCCCCGTCCGCGAAGACGGATACGCCGTCGCTCGACGAGTCCGGGAAAATACGGTGAGTCAGCACGCGAGCTCCGTCGTTAGCGAAGACCTCGACGGACGACCAATCCACGAGCACGCGGAGCTTCACTCGGCCATTCTGAAGCGCGAGGGGGGCCTCGTCGCGGGCCGCAAAGTCCTCGTGGAAGTCTGATGTGCCGGAGGCGATGCGATCAACGAAGACAGTTTCGGAGGAGGGGTTGTAGCCGATTGTCGTGTGCTCATCCTCGCCCACCCGTACGTTCAGGCCCAGCGTCTCGGCGTCCCCCGGCTCGAACTCCGCGACGAGCTCCAGGGCGCGTCCGGAAATTCCTTCGTCGTCGAGGGCCATCGTGTCGGTCTCCACGGCCCGGTCGTTCAGCGACACGGGGCTCTCGCGAAGCTGCTGCAGCTCCTGGACGGGCTGTTGCACA
>PXTN01000039.1 GCA_003022565.1 Bacteroidetes bacterium QS_3_64_15
GTGAACCCACTGGACGCCCCGCGCTATGGCACGGTGGGCCACATCCTGCCGGGGGTGACCGTCGCCATCCAGCCGCTGGGTAGCGACGAGATATCGGGGACGGTCAGCGGAAGCGACTATCCCACGTCCATCTCCACGCCGGAAGGAGAGATCCTGGTGAAGGGGCCGAACGTGATGCGCGAGTACTGGAACCGGCCGGAGAAGACCCGGGCCGCCTTCGACGAAGAGGGCTGGTACCACTCCGGCGACGTGGGCCGCTTCGAGGACGGCTACCTCGAGATTACGGACCGCATCAAGCACATGATCGTCACGGAGGGGGGGAAGAACGTGTATCCCGGCCCCATTGAGGAAACGTTCAAGACCGAAGGATGGATCGACCAGATCGTCGCGGTTGGGGAGGGGCGCCCCTTCCTCGTGGCCCTGGTGGTGCCCGATTTCGAGTCGCTCCGAATGCGGGCCCGGGACGAGGGCATCGATCACTCCGACCACACCGACGCCGAGCTACTTGAACTCGATGCGATCCAGCGTATCTCTCAGGATGCGTTCACGGCCTACAATCGAGAAGCAGCGGCATACGAAAAGATCCGCAACTTCCGCCTGCTCGCTGAGCCGTTCACCGTGGAGGAGGGCACGCTGACCCCGACGCTCAAGCTCCGGCGCAGTGTCATCGAAAAGCGCCACGAAGACCTCATCGATGCAATGTACGAGGAGTTCGGCCAATGACGAATTTTGAGTTGCGAACGTGGAATCACGACTGAGGAAAAATCTCCGTTCGTCCCCCGGGACTCGACATTCGAGATTCGCAACTCGGAACTGCCGTGTGGATAACCATTGAACTCCTTGTCAGGGGCAGATCGAAGGAATCCTTGAGGGTGTCGGGCCGGATCTCGATCCGGAATCGGCTCTATAAATAGGCCGACAATTTAGACGGGGCATGGCGCAGCCCGGTAGCGCGCGTCGTTCGGGACGACGAGGTCGCCGGTTCAAATCCGGCTGCCCCGACCCGCCGAAAGCGGCCTTCACGGTTGGTGGAGGCCGCTTTTGCTCTGGTTCTCCGCATGGAACGTCGACGCAGAACATCGGCGAACGCCCAATCGGGGGCTGCGAGGATCCTACTTTTGGCCCAGTCCTCACCTCGTCGAGGAGATGTCTCGACGGTTCCGAGAATAATTTTCCCTAACCGTCCGTTCAAATGGGGCGGTTGGAGTGTACGAAGGTCGGGGGAAACGTATCCGATGTCCGAAACACTCTGATTGCCCCTTGCCTTTGTGGAGCAGTGCCTACGACTCTCGGTTGCCGGGGGTCGGTTGTCGGTGCGCCTCCAAAGACCCGTGTTTTTCTCACTACGACCCATTCCTATGCTACAACGCGTACTCAAAACGTTTTGCCTTGGACTCTTCGGTCTCGCCGTTGCCCTCGGTGCGCCTAGCGCACTTGGCCAGATGCCCCAGCAGCCGGACACCACCACGCTCTCCGCCTCTGAAGTCAGCCAGGAGCAAGTCGAGAAAGCCGCTCGCATCGCCGCGACCGTTCAGTCGTCCATGCGGGCCCAGCAGATGAAGATGCGGAAGCAGATGAAAGAGAAGTACGGCAACCCGCAGGAAATGGACTCCACGCAGAAAGCGAACGCACGGCGCGAAATGAAGCGCCAGCAAATGCAGATGCGGAAGCAGCAGATGAAGATGATGCAGCAGGAAGCACAGAAGGAGAACATGGATCCGGCAATGTTTCGGCGCATCATGCGGTCGGCGCAGGGGGATTCCACCCTGAAGAAGCAACTTCAGCAGGCCATGAAGGCAGAAATGAAACAGCAGCGACCGCAGGGCGGACAGAGTCCGAACCCGCAGAACCGGTAATAACGCCAGCGCTCCGTGCCGTCGAGAGACGGCAGGGGTCAGGCACATCGTCGTCGAAGGAGAAGCGGCCCTTGCCCCTGTGGCAATGGTCGCTTTTCTTGTTGGTACGCGGCCGGTACTCGAGATCGACCGTTCCGCTCTTCGCTTTTCTGTTTCACGAACAACTGCTAGGTCATGACAAATCCGTATTCGCCTACTGAACAGGGCCGCGCCGCACCGGCGCTTGCGCTCGCACTCGGGGTGGCTCTGAGCATTTTCCTTGTCGGATGTGGGCGGGCCCCCGCGTCCCCGAACGCCGTCGCCTGCGATCCGAACGACGGCGGGCTCGAGCTGGCCGACGGCTTCTGCGCCACGGTCGTCGCCGAGAATCTCGGAAGCACGCGTCACCTTGCCGTGGCCAACAACGGCGACATCTACGCCGCCGTGCGCGACACGACAGCCGAGGCCGGCATCGTGGCGCTCCGTGACACCGACGGCGACTACGCAGCCGACCGGACCGAGTACTTCGGCGATGGGAGCGGAACGGGCATCGGGCTCCGCGACGGCTATCTCTACTTCGGAGCCGACTCTGCGATCTGGCGCTACGAGAAGGGAGACGGCGAACTCGTCCCGTCCGGCGACCCGGAAACCATCGTGGAAGATTTTCCCGAACAGCGACAACACGCCGTGAAGCCGTTCGACTTCGACGGCGACGGCCACCTGTACGTGAACGTCGGGGCTCCCTCGAACGCGTGTATGGAGGAGACGCGGACGAAGGACTCGCCCGGTCAAGATCCGTGTCCGCTCCTTGAAGAGTATGCGGGCATCTGGCAATATCAGGCCGACGCGACCGGTCAGCAGCACGGGACGGACGCGCGGTACGTCTCAGGCATCCGGAACGCGGTGGCGCTCACGTGGAATGACGCCGCCGACAACCTGTACGCGATGCAGCACGGACGCGACCAGCTGAATCAGTTCTTCCCTGATCTCTACACCCAGAAAGAAAGCGCCGAACTCCCTGCGGAGGAGTTCTTCAAGGCCGATGAGGGCGACAACTTCGGCTGGCCGTACTGCTACTACGACTGGAGGAAGGAAAAAAAGGTGCTGGGGCCCGAGTACGGCGGCGACGGCGAAGAGATTGGGCGCTGCGATCAGTTTGAGGACCCGATTCAGGCCTTCCCCGGCCACTGGGGCCCGAACGATGTCCTCTTCTACGACGGCGACCAGCTTCCGGAGCGATATCAGGGCGGGGCGTTCATTGCCTGGCACGGCTCCTGGAACCGCGCCCCACTCCCGCAGGAAGGCTACAAGGTGACGTTTACACCGTTCGACGGGGCCGAGCCCTCTGGCGACTTCAAGGTGTTCGCCGACGGGTTCACCGGCACCGATACGCTCCAAAATCCGGGGCAGGCCGAGCATCGCCCGACGGGCCTCGCGGTGGGGCCGGACGGCGGGCTCTACGTGTCCGACGATGAGAACGGCACCATCTGGCGCATCGTGTATGCGGGCACCGAGGAAAATTAGCCGGGTTTGGGGGGATGCTCCGTTTCCTGGTGGGAAAATCGTAATGCGTGAAGGCGTGATGCGTGATGACTCCCCTACTCACGCTTCACGCAGAATTGGACCGGGACGGCACGTTCTCGCTGGAGGCTTGGCGTCATCCTCGAATCCTGTTCGCCAGGGAAACTTGCTCCGTGCAATACCTGAGCACCCGTGCGCCCGACCATCGCGTCTCCCTCTCTACGGCGCTGCAGGAGGGCCTCGCGCCGGACGGCGGGCTCTACGTCCCCGAGCGGTTTCCTGACCTCGGTCCCGAGGCGTTCGACGGGTGCACGACGATCGAGGCAGTCGCCGAGCGGCTCCTCCGTCCGTTCGTGGGGGACGATTCTCTGACCGACGATCTTCCGGCCATCTGCGAGGCCACGTACGGATTCCCGGTGCCGCTGCGAGAGATTGGCCGCGACACGAGCGTGCTGGAGCTGTTCCACGGTCCCACGGCGGCGTTCAAGGACGTAGGCGCCCGCTTCCTGGCCGACAGCCTCGCCCGCCTTAACGAAGAGGCCGACCAGCCGCTCACCATTCTCGTCGCCACCTCCGGCGACACCGGCGCGGCCGTGGCGGCGGCCTTCTGGAAAAAGCCGAACGTCGAGGTCGTCGTGCTCTACCCGAAGGGCAAGGTGTCCGACCGGCAAGAGAAGCAGCTCACCGGCTGGAGCGATAATGTGCAGACCGTGGCGGTGCGCGGCGTGTTCGACGACTGCCAGGCTCTCGTGAAGGAGGCCTTCCAGGACGACACCTGGCAGGAGCACCTGCGCCTCTCCTCGGCCAACAGCATTAACATCGGGCGCCTGCTGCCGCAGATGACCTACTACGCCCACGCCAGCCTCCAGCACTGGCGCACCCACGGCACCCGGCCGAACGTGATCGTGCCCTCGGGCAACCTCGGCAACGGCCTCGCCTGCCTTTACGCCCGCGAGTGCGGCCTGCCGATCGGGGAGGTCGTCCTCGCCACGAACGAGAACCGTCCCGTCACCCACCTCCTGGAGACTGGCGAGTATGAAGCCTTCGAAAGCCGGGAGACGCTGGCGACGGCGATGGACGTGGGCGACCCCAGCAACATGGAACGCCTGCTCCACCATTGGCCCACTGCGACCGCTCTGCGCGACACGATCACCGCCGAGCGCGTGACGGACGAGCAGATTGAGGAACAGATCCGCCGTGGCTCCGGCGCCTGGGACACAGTGTGGGATCCGCACACCGCCACGGCCGTCGAGGCGCGGGAGCGACTCGACCCCGACGATGCGCAGGAGTGGACGCTGGTAGCCACGGCCCACCCGGCCAAGTTTCCGGAGGTGGTGGAGCCGCTCGTGGGCCGCGACATCGACGTGCCCGAGCCCCTGGCCGAGGTGATGGCGCAGGCCCATCCGGTGCCCGAGATTGAACCGGACCTGGACGCTCTCGACGAGATTGTGCAGTGGAACCGGTAAGTGTGGAGGTGTGGACGGGTGGAGGTGTGGAAGCGCGTGAGGCGTGGATGTGGGCAACCAGGAAGGTGCGAAAGTTGAACGTCTTCCGTCGGAGCACCTCGTCACGTCCTGCGTCTACAATGTCCCCGTTCTCGAAGCTTCCAGGTGCCATCGCAGGCAAGGCGGGCCTCGCTTCCTGGACCTCCACGCGCCCGTAGCCACCATGCACGGCGATTGGGCTCGACGCTTTGCCAGTGTCTCTGTGTCTTGGCATCCCTCGCAATGCTTCTGAGACGACGCGCTCAGTCTCATGCCCGGTTCCGTCTCCGTCGCCGGCCACCTCGTTGACCTCCACGACCGCGAAATCCGCGCCGCTACCGTTCAGGTCCGAGACGGCGTCATCGATCGGATCGAGCCGACCGACGACGTGCCGGATCAGTGCCTCCTGCCCGGATTCATCGACGCGCACGTGCACGTCGAGAGCTCCATGTTGCCGCCCTCAGAGTTTGCCCGGGCGGCGGTGGTGCACGGCACCGTGGGCACGGTGAGCGACCCGCACGAGATCGCCAATGTGCTCGGCGTGGCGGGCGTGGAGTACATGATCGAGGACGGCACACAGGTGCCCTTCCACTTTGCCTTCGGCGCGCCCTCGTGCGTGCCGGCTACACCCTTCGAAACGAGTGGGGCGGAGCTCGGCCCAGACGCCGTATCCGCGCTGCTGGACCGGGACGACGTGCTCTACCTCAGCGAGATGATGAACTATCCGGGCGTCCTCGACGGCGATCCGGACGTGCTGGCGAAGATTCGAGCAGCGCAGGTGCGCGACAAGCCAGTGGACGGCCACGCCCCCGGCGTGCGGGGCGACGACGTGCAGCAGTACGCCGCGGCGGGCATCGAAACGGACCACGAAAGTGTCTCGATCGAGGAGGCGCGCGAGAAGCTGGAGGCGGGCATGAAAATCGCGATCCGGGAGGGCTCGGCCGCCAAGAACTTCGACGAGCTGATCCCCCTCATGGACGAGGCGCCGGACCGCCTCCTGTTCTGCAGCGACGATCGACACCCCGATGCGCTCATGGGGGGACACATCGACGGCCTCGTGCGCCGTGCCCTGGCCCGCGGCTACGACCGTTTCGACGTGCTCCGCGCCGCCTGCGTGCACCCGGTGGAGCACTACGGGCTGGACGTGGGGCTGCTGCGGGAGGGCGACCCGGCGGACTTCATCGTCGTGGACGACCTCGACGCAGTGACCGTGCAGCGGACGTATGTGGAGGGCCAACTCGTGGCCGAAGAGGGAGAGACGCACATCGAGCGCGTGCCGTCCGAGGCCGTCAACCGCTTCGAGGCGGAGCCGGTCGGGCCGGAGGCGTTTCGGGTCGCGGCGGAGGGGGCGCGGATGCGGACCATCACAGTCGCCGACAATCAACTGGTGACCGGGGAAGACGTGGTGGAGACGTCCACTGAGAACGGGCTGGCCGTGGCCGATCCGGACCGCGACGTGCTCAAGCTGGCGGTGGTGAACCGTTACACAGAACCGAGCGATACTGAATCGAGTTCAGCACAGGACCCAGCGGTTGCCTTCGTGCGTGGCTTCGGGCTCGACGAGGGCGCCCTCGCCTCCAGCGTGGCCCACGATTCGCACAACGTGGTGGCCGTAGGCACAAGCGACGACGCCCTCGCCCGAGCCGTGAACGCGGTCGTGCAGCAGGAGGGGGGCATCAGTGCGACGGCGGAAGGGGCCGACAGCCGCCGTGCACTGCCGCTCCCCATCGCCGGCCTCATGAGCGACCAGCCACACGACGTGGTGGCCCGCCGCTACACGCGCCTCAGCAACTATGTGCAGGAGGAGCTGGGCAGCCCGATGGACGCGCCGTTCATGACGCTCTCGTTCACGGCGCTGCTCGTCATCCCGCAGCTCAAGCTCAGCGACCAGGGGCTGTTCGACGGGGACGCGTTCGAGTTCGTCGATCGGTTTGTAGACGGGTAGGCTGGGAAGCCGGAGGGAGGGGTCCGAAGTGGTTAGGCCTGTCGGGCGGAGGCGGTGACAGAGGCACGTCTGGCCGCCCCTCAGACAAGGAAAACAGCTCCTACATTTATTTCTCACTCCCAAGCTCGCATGCTCACCCACGAACGACAGCTCTGGACGGATGGCTACGAACGCGTTGCTGGGCTCGACGAGGCTGGGCGCGGCTGCTTGGCGGGCCCAGTGGTCGCCGCCGCCGTCATCCTGCCGCCGCAGGTTGAGGTCGAGGCCATTCGGGACAGCAAATCCATCTCCGAAGAGAAGCGGCTCGACGCCCGACGAAAAATCGAGGAGCGAGCCGTGGCCGCGGCCATCGCCCGGTGCTCCCCGTCAGAGATCGACGACCTCAATATCCTCCGGGCCGCCCTCAAAGCCATGCGCCGGGCGGCGTCGGACTGCCGGCCGCCGCCCGATTTCGTCCTCGTGGACGGCACTCAGTGGGACCGGGATCTAGTGGCGGCCCCTTGGCCCCACGAGACGATTGTAAAAGGCGACGCCAAGAGCCAGTCCATCGCCGCCGCGTCCATTCTCGCGAAGACCGAGCGCGACGCCCTCATGCGCCGGCTCCACGACGAGCACCCGGAATATGGTTGGGCCTCGAACGTCGGGTACCCCACGCAGCAACATTACGACGCGCTCCGCGAGCACGGCGCGACCCCCTACCACCGACAATCGTTCACACTCTTTCGGGACTGATGCGCAGTTGCGGGCTGTGAGACGGAGAAGCGGGGCTGCTCCACGGCTGGTTCAGGCTTGGAAGAAGGGCCGCCGCACCTGCCACACCGCCACGCCCATCATGAGCAGCGCAAATCCGCCTGTCACTGCCAGGCACACGCCGGGGCCTGCTAGTGCAGCGGGCGTCTCCGCAAACCCGTGGAGGCCGTGCCGCAGGCCGCTCACGGCGTAGGACACCGGATTGGCCCACACGAAGACCTGCAGCACCGGCGCCGCCCCCTCCACCGGAAACATCGCCCCCGACAGAAACCAGAGCGGCAGCAGAAACAGGTTCATGATGGCGTGGAAGCCGCGCGTGGTGTCCATCCGCCACGCAATGGCGAAGCCGAGGGCGGTGAAGGCGAGGCCCATGAGCAGACAGACAGCGGTGACCATTCCCACCCCGAGCCAGCCGGGCGCAAGATCCACGAGCGGCAGGGCCCCGAGAAACAGGAGGGCCTGCACGGTGGCCAGCAGGGTGCCCCCCAGCGTGGTCCCAAAGACGAGAGCGGTGCGGGGCGTCGGGGCCACCAAGACGGCCTGCAAAAAGCCGGAGTCCCGCTCCTCGACAATGGAGATGGTGGAGAAGATGGCGGTGAAGAGGAGCACGAGCGCAAGGATGCCCGGAAACAGGAACGCCACGTAGCTCTCTCCCACGCCGCCCTGTGGGGGCTGGAAGGTGTTCTGAAACCCCAGTCCCAGCAGCAGCCAGAGGGCCAATGGTTGCGCGAGGGCACCCAGCACACGACTCCGATCGCGCACGAATTTGAGCATTTCGCGGGCGGTGAGGGCCCCGATGGTGCGCAGTGTGGTCATTGCGTGTAGGTGTTTGAGCGTGTAGGCGTTTGGGCGTAGGAGCGTGGGGAAGGGATGTGGTCGTATTGTGTGTTTCGTATTGCGTATTTCGTGTCGCACAGATCCTTACGCAATACGCACTACGCAATACGAGAACGAGTCACAGCGGTCACGCCTACCCCTCCGTCTCCTCTGTCTGGGCAAGCACGCGCTCTCGGCGGTCCTCCGGAGAGACCTCGGCGTGCACCATGAACACGTCCTCCAGCGTCGGTGTGCGGACGGTGGCACTGCGGATGCGGTCGCCCAGAGCCTCATAGAGCGACGAGAGGAACGCAGGAGGATCGGGCGGGGCCACCTGCACGGTCGAGCCGACGACGCGGGTGGACACCCCGAACTGCGCCTCGATACGGTTGCAGAGCCGCGCCGGGGCGTCGGTCTCAACCCAGATCGTTTCGTCGCCCAGCGCGTCCTTGAGCGTATCGGGCGCGCCGTCGGCCACAAGGGCACCGTCCGACAGGATGCCCACGCGGTCGCAGCGGTCCGCCTCGTCCATGAGGTGGGTGGCCAGCAGCAGGGTCGTGCCCTCCGCCTCCCGCAGCCGCTGGACGGCGGTCCAGAACGTGCGGCGGGCGGCAGGGTCGAGGCCCGAGGTCGGCTCATCGAGCAAGAGCAGGTCCGGGCGGTGCAGCAGGCCCCGCGCAAGGTCCACGCGGCGCCGCAGTCCGCCTGACAGGTCTCCCGCTGCGTCGTCGGCCCGGTCGGCCACGTCGAGGCGCTGCAGTAGCGCGTCGATGCGCTCGCGACGCCCCGTGCCGCGTAGCCCGTAGAGGGCCGCCTGAAAGCGGAGATTCTCGCGGACCGTCAGGGCATCGTCAAGCGCCTCGTCCTGAAACACCGCCCCGATCCGCTGCCGCACCGCGTCGGGCTTCTGAGCAGTGTCGAGCCCAAAGACCTGCGCGCGGCCCTCCGACGGCGGCATGAGGGTGGACAGGATGCGGAAGAGCGTCGTCTTGCCGCTGCCGTTGGGCCCGAGCAGGCCGTAGAGCGCGCCCGGAGCCACCTGGAGCGTCACGTCCTGCAGGG
This sequence comes from Bacteroidetes bacterium QS_3_64_15, assembly GCA_003022565.1. Classification (GTDB taxonomy): domain Bacteria; phylum Bacteroidota; class Rhodothermia; order Rhodothermales; family Salinibacteraceae; genus Salinibacter. Next base: position 9,414 of record PXTN01000039.1, read on the forward strand.
CCAGGTGCGTCCCGTAGCGGTGAGTCACTCCCTGAATGTCGACAGCAGGAGTGGTCATGGGCGTGTGAGCGTTTGGGCGTGTGGGCGTCTGGGCGTGGGTGGCTGAGCACACGGAGGACTACGCACTACGCAATATGCACTACGCACTAAATAAACCAGTCCACCAGCAGGAGGGCCACGAGGACCGGGATGTAAAGGACCGACGCCTTGAGAACGCGCTTCGCCTTCTGCCCCGTCCGCTCTCCGTTGAAAGTGATCGTCGTCCACAGGAACCACAGCCCGAGCGGCACCACGCCGACGCCGTAGATCCAACCCGCGGCGCCGGTGAGGACGGGCAGCACACTCACGGGCACCAGCAGGGCGGCGAAGCCGATCATCTGCGCCGCCGTCGAATCGCCTTCCGGCTCCACCACCGGCAGCATGGCGTAATCGCCGCGCTCGTAGTCCTTGCGGTACATCCAGGCGAGGGACAGGAAGTGCGGCATCTGCCAGCACGCGAGGATACCGAACATCGCCCACCCCCCCGTGCCGAGGTGCCCCGTGGCGGCAGTGTAGCCGCCGAGCGCCGGCAGCGCCCCGGGCACCGTTCCGATCAGCGTATTCCACTTCGTGACCCGTTTGAGGGGCGTGTAGACGAACAGGTAGAGCACGGCGGTCAGGGCCGCGAGGATCGCCGTGAGGGCGTTGACGAGCGGGCACAGGAGGCCGACGGCGAGGCACACCAGCAGGAGGCCCACCCGTCGAGCCGCGTCGGGATCTACGCGACCGGCGGGCAGCGGCCGTGCCGCCGTCCGCTTCATCCGTGCATCGTAGCGGCGTTCAAGGACGTGGTTGAGCATGCCGACGCCTCCCGCGCAGAGGGCGGTCCCGAGCATGGCCCAGAACAGCACGCCTCCGTCGAGGCCCGCCGGAGAGCCCACGAGAAAGCCCGCAAAGGCCGAGAGCGTGACCACCGATGAGATCTCCGGTTTCGCCAGCACGAGGTAATCCTGGAGCACCGCGCCGAGGGAGCGCGTGGACGCCTGCGCGTCCGCCGCAGCGGGAGCAGCCGAGACAGCCACAGGCGAATCCGAAGACCCGTCAGGCGGGAACTCCATGAGTAACAAACGCCAAGCGCGGAGAGCAGCGAAGCAGGGGGGCGAGCGCGGGTAGGAAAGATCACGATTCCACGCTGGCCAGCGTCGGGTCCGACCTCGGTTCCGAGACCTCCGTCGGGGACCGGTCCGTCGTTTCCCGGACGGGCGCGGGGGCCTCTTGCCGTGACGCGAGCAGGGCCATCACGACCGACGTGCCAAAGAGCAGAGCGCCCACCACCAGGTGCGCCACCGTGAGCACCACGTACGCAACGAGGCCGCTCTGTCCGGACGGTTCGTACAGCGTCAGAAGCAAAGACGCGAGTCCGAGCGCGAACTGAAGCCCCATGGCTCCCGTCAGCGTCCAGGCGGTCCGCCGGAGGGCTGGCACCGCGTCAAAGTGCTTTTCCGCGAGCACGAGCACGCCGAGGACGGTTCCCACCACTACAAACGCGCCGGTCACGTGCAGGGCCGTGTAACCGCCGGACATCCCCGCGCCGGGGTGCCGCAACAGCGCTCCGAGCACAATTTGCAAGTAAATGACGATGGCCGCGGCGTACGACCATCCGCGCAGGCGACCGGCGGCATCCGTGTTTGGCAACACGCCGTCTCGGGTCCGCCACACGTCGGTCACGAAGAGCGTCATCGCCACGAGGACCGCGAAGAAGAGCTGCGCGACGCAGGCGTGGACCATCGCCAGATCGAGCGAGACCCAGAGGACACGCAGCCCCCCGAGAATGCCCTGTAGAATCACCAGGGCAACGGCCGCGATTCCCAACTTCCGCATCCACGCCCGCGGATCCTCCCACCACGTCCACGCGGCCAGCGCGACGGTGAACAGTCCCACGAGACTGGCGATAAGGCGGTGGCCGTGCTCCGCCAGGTAGGCCGGCACTTCCCACCATCCCTCGACCGGGTTGAGCAGGTTGTAGGAGCCAAGCGACGTGGGCCAGTCCGGAAAGGCCATCCCGGCGCCGATGCTGGTGACCACGGCGCCCCAGGACAGAAGCAAAACGGTCAGGGCCACCGTAGCCATCGAAAACCGACGGCGCCAGGTCCAATCAGAATGGGGAGAACGGGATGGAGACACAGCGTCGGTGTATTGAAAATGGTTCCCATGACCGCCGTAGAGTCGTCTCAGCGAGACAACTCTCCGTCACCAATGTGCCTATCGATCAGGGCCGATTCTCCCACGGGAGGGGGCACGCCCGGTTCCATAAAGAGGGCGCAAACGGAACCATTGTCGGGGTCTTTCCTACGCCTTTTCGGCCTTTTCCCATCCCCTCCTCTCCGGGGCAGCCGTCCCACCTGCTTTTGTTACTCATCGCTCAACCATTATGGCTACGAACGACACCCTCATCGCCTCCATCTCTGGCATCCGCGGCATCGTTGGACAGGGCCTCGATCCGTCGGTCCTGGTCCGATACGCGGGGGCCTTCGGCACGTGGTGCCGCGAGCGGGCCCCCGCCGCCGGGCAGTCGCCGTGCATCGTCGTAGGACGGGACGCCCGGCCGTCCGGAGACGCCTACGCCCAGATCGTCATCGGGACGCTGCGCGGAATGGGATGCGATGTGGTGGACCTCGGGCAGGCCCCCACGCCCACCGTCGAGATGGCCATCCTCCAGGAGAAGGCCGCGGGCGGCATTGTCTTGAGCGCCTCCCACAACCCGGAGGAATGGAACGCCCTCAAGCTGTTCAACGAAACCGGGGAGTTCCTGTCACCGGCCCAGGGGGAGACGGTGATTGAACGCGCTGAGGCCGGCGAGGCCCCCCCCGCAACGCATGCAGACCTGGGAGACTACCGCGCCCGGAATGCCCTCCCGGACCACATCGACGAGATTCTGGCGCTCGACCTCATCGATCCGGAGCAGATCGCCGCACAGAACCTGACCGTGGTTGTCGACGGCATCAACTCGGTGGGCGGCATCGCCCTGCCGCGCCTCCTCCACCGCCTGGGCGTGGCCGAAGAGAACGTGCATTGCCTGCACTGTGAGCCGACCGGCGAGTTTGCTCATCCCGCCGAGCCGCGCCCCGATCACCTGACCGAGCTCACGAATGCCGTGCCCGAGCGCAACGCCGACCTCGGGCTGGCCGTGGATCCGGATGCCGACCGCCTCGCCCTCGTCGACGAGCGAGGGCGATTTGTTCTTGAGGAGCTCACGCAGGTGCTGGCGGCTGACTTCGTGTGGCGGCACCGCGAAGGACCCTTCGTGACCAACCTCTCCTCCTCCCGGGCCATCGAGGATGTGGCCGCCCGGCACGACCAGCCGGTTCACCGGTCGGCCGTCGGTGAAATCAACGTGGTGCAGCGCATGAAAGAGGTCGATGCCGTCCTGGGCGGAGAGGGCAACGGCGGCGTCATTCTCCCCGACCTACACCACGGCCGGGACGCCCTCGCTGGCACGGCCCTGATCCTGCAGCACTTGGCCCGACAGCCGTCGGGACGCTCCCTCGGCGATCTCCACGATGACCTTCCTCACTACGCCATGGCGAAGGAAAATGTGCCGCTCCCCGACGTGGCTCCCGACCGGCTCCTCTCGGGCCTGGCCGACCGGTACGACGGGGAGGATCACTCGACCCTCGACGGCCTCAAGATCGACTTTGACAAGTCTTGGGTGCACATGCGTCCCTCCAACACTGAGCCCATTCTCCGGGTCTACACGGAGGCGCCCACCGAAGGGAAGGCGAAGGCCCTCGCGGATCGATTCCGTGGGGAATTGCGGGAGTTGGTGGAGGCCCTTGAAGTGGCGTAGCGCCGCAGCCCAGAGGCACAGACCCGTGTAACGGTCGGGCAATTTGAGGGGGACGGCGGAACGGCCTTCCGTTGAGCACAATTCAAAACGATACCCTCGACGATGGCCCCACCACGTCTCTGGAGGGCTTTCTGCAGGGCCTTGCGCGCTGCGGTCCACGCCCCTCCTCACAGACCGTCGCAGCTATGTCCGACGATCGCAATTCCTCGCGCGATCTTGCGTGGTACCGGTCCCGATGGGAGGCCCTGACCAATCGCCTCTCCGTGTCCGACCCGGACGCGGTCGTGGCCGAGGTCGATCGCCTGCGTGAACGAGCCGAGACGCTCACAAAGCACCGCGAGGTCCTGTCTGAGATCGACCTGGATACCCCCGAGACGGCCCTCCGTATGATCGAAAACATGCGGAACCAGCTCCGCGAGCTTTACGCAGAGAAAGCGGCTGCAGGGCGAGTCGAGACGCCCGGCGGAAACACCTTTGAACAGCTGCGCGCCTTCCACGCCTTCCAGGAAAAGCTCCAGCGCCGTCTCGGCGTCTCGACGGCCGAGAACGTCCTCGACATGGTCGAGAGTCTGACCGATCAGCTCGAAGCATTCTACCTCCACGGCGGTCTTCAGGACGAGGCGTCGACCGCCCCCGAACAGCCCATGGCACGGGCTTCCGCAGCCCCGCACACGTTTGAGGAGGAGCTGGGCGTGGCCGACCCGGGCAAGGTCCTGACGATGGTGCAGAACCTCACGCGCCAACTTGAGGCCCTCTACGAACAGCGGGAGCAGCTCTCGGAATGGGGCATCAAGAGCGTCGACCATGCCCTGTCGACGGCCGACACCCTGACCGGACAGCTCCGCGACGCGTCCGACGGCCCCACGCCCCAGGCTCGCCGCGCCATCCACCCCGACATCGATCCGCTCATCCCCGACGCTCAGCGGAGACGCCTGGAGACCATGACGAGCGACGCCCTGAATGCATTGTCGGTGGGGGCGCTTTGCCTGGACGATCAGGGGGCCGTTCGACGGGCCAACGAACGAGCCCTCGGATGGCCCGGCGTGACGGCCGACGCGCCCGCCGCCCTTGAGGGCCGAAACTTCTTCACAGAACTCGCGCCCGACACCGACACGCCGCTCTTCCGCGGCCAGTTCGCGGCGGGCGTGGACGCCGGGGCCATGGACCTCCAGTTGTTTTACGGAGGCGGGGCCGACGACGAGGATCCACGCATTGCCGTGCATTTCCACCGTAAGCCCAACCGGCCCGAAAACTGGATTCTCTTCCGCCCGCGGCAGTAAGCGCCCCCAGTGCTTCCCGAGTTGCAGGGGCATTGACCGTCGAGCGCGTCGTAGCCCGTGTCTCTCACCGTACGCCCCCACGCCGATGCTGTCAACGCAGACAGAGGCTCACCTGTCTCCGCCGGAGGGAGCCGTACGGCCGTCTCCGACGGACACCCCGGATCTCGTCGCGCGCCTTCGGGACGCCCTCTCATGCTGCACCGACGGGGGCGATCCAGACACGAATCCGTGGCGTCCGCTCTTCTACGATCGCCTTCGGGAGCAAGGCCTCCCTGCGCTCATCGCCGACGACACCATCACGCCGGGGGGCTCCCTCTGGACGGGCGCCCGGCTGTGGACGGAGGCGTTCCGTGACACGTCGCTCCGGGCCGGCGACCGTCTGGTCATCGCCCTTCCTCCATCGACGGCCTTTGTGCAGGTGCTCATGGCGGCACTGTGGGAAGGGCTCACTGTGGCTCTGGCCCCGCCGCGCGACGATGTCGAACAGCTGTGCACCGCGCTCGACGCCCGGGCTGCCGTCGCTTCCCGGCCCGGTCCGCACACCTGGGCGGCGAGCGCGTGTGCGGGGCCCACATCGACGCCCGAGGTTCTTCGCCCGGCCGATACTGGGCGGACCCCTGCCGTTCGGTTCCTTCTGCGCACGTCCGGCACCACCCAGCTCGCCCGCTGGATTGCGCTCTCGGACCGCAACGTGCTATCGGTATTGGCGAGCCACCTTCCTCATCTCGCGCTGCGGAATGCACGGGTTCTCTCCGTGCTGCCCTGGTCCCACGCCTTTGGGCTGGTGCTGGAGCTCTTTCCGGCCCTCCTGGCCGGGGCCGAAATCATTCGGGATCCGGAGGGCGGGCGGAACCCGTCCACCCTCGTCGCCCTCGGCGATCAGTGGGACGTGACCCACCTGTCCGCCGTGCCCCTTACGGTGCAGCGCTTGTTGAAGCACGAGGGCGGAGCGTCGCTGTTGGATCGGCTTCACGGCGGCATTATCGGCGGTGCGCCTGTCTCGGGGCCTCTCGCGGACCGTCTGGTCGAGACTCGGCTCCGCGCCGGATACGGGCAGACGGAGGCGGCGCCCGGCATTGCCCTGGGGCCGCCGGGCCGGTGGGCCGCCAACTACCTGGGTCGGCCGGTGGGCTGCGAGGTGGCGATGGCGGACGACGGCGAGCTCCTGTTTGACGGCCCGAATGCCTGCGTCGGCGTGTGGCGGCGTGGTGAGGGGCTCGACCGGGCAGATGCGAATCGGACGGTCCGGACGGGGGATCTCGTTCGTCGCAAGGGGGATGACCTTTTCTTCGAAGGCCGCAAGGGCGCGTCGTTCAAGCTATCGAACGGGCGCCTCGTGCGGGCGGGGGCGTGGGAGGCGCGCCTCAAGAGCAAATACCCGTTCCTCCACGATGTCCTCCTGTTCACGCCGGGCGGCACCGACGTGGCCCTCGCGCTCTGCACCGACCGCCCGTCGGACGAGGTGCCGTCGCTAGAGGAGCTTCGAGATGACCTCGGCTCGCTCGGCACCCGACTCGCCGCCGCTACCACGATCTCTCCCGACGACTGGGTCCAGTTACCGAAGGGCACGGTGGACCGCACAGAAATGACCCGTCGGCTTCAAGGGGCTGTCGGCTCCGACTGAGCCGGGGGGCGCGTCGATCGCCGCGCGGCCGAATCGCTACTCCAAAATGATCTCTTTCGCTATGTCAACCCCTGTCGAGCCCGGCCCCGATCAGGAATCGGTCTGGGACTATCCACGTCCTCCCGCCCTCGAACCGGAGGACCGCCGCGTCCGGGTCGTCTTCCACGACACGACGATCGCAGATACCACCGACGCGCTGCGCGTGCTTGAAACGAGCCACCCGCCCGTCTACTACCTGCCCCCCGAGGACGTGGTCACCGAGCATCTGGAGCGGGAGTCCCGCACCACGATGTGCGAGTTCAAGGGACGGGCCGTCTACTACACCCTCACCGTAGGCGACCGCTCGGTGCAGGGCGCGGCCTGGGGCTATCCCAACCCCACGGACCGCTTCGCCGCGCTGCAGGACTACGTCACGTTTTACGCGAGCAAGGTGGATGCCTGCTACGTGGGCGACGAAAAAGCCCGGGCTCAGGAAGGCGACTTCTACGGCGGCTGGATTACCGACGACGTGGTAGGCCCGTTCAAGGGAGGAGCGGGCACCATGGGTTGGTAGTCCCGGTCCGTTGATCGGGCGTCGTCACACCTGTGCCAACGCGTGGTCAAGGTCGTCGCGCAGATCATCAAACGATTCCACACCCACGCTGAGGCGGATCAGCGAATCGGTGAGGCCGATCTTTTGCCGCTCCTCGGCCGGGATAGAGGCGTGCGTCATCGAGGCCGGGTGCTCGATGAGGCTCTCCACCCCGCCTAGGCTCTCGGCGAGGGTGAAAACATCGACCTCGTCCAAAATGGTGAGGGCTTTGTCCATGTCGTCGTCGGCCAGCTCGAACGAGATCATGCCGCCGTAGCCTGACATCTGCTTTTGGGCAAGGGCGTGGCCGGGATGGGAGGGAAGCCCCGGGTATCGTACGTGGCCCACCGTTTCGTGCGCATTGAGCATCTGTGCTAGTCGCCGGGCATTCGAGCAGTGCTGTTCCATGCGCAGGTGAAGCGTCTTGGTGCCGCGCAGGGTCAGAAAGCAGTCCATGGGGCCCGGCGAGGCGCCGGTGCTTTTCACCTGGAAGCGCAGCTTTTCGGCCCACTCGTCCGAGTCGGTACACACGGCCCCGAGGATGAGGTCGGAGTGCCCGCCCAGGTATTTCGTCGCGGAGTGTAGCACGAGGTCCGCGCCGAGCGACAGGGGTTGCTGGAGGTAGGGCGTGGCGAAGGTATTGTCCACCGCCACCGTCATGTCGTGGTCGTGGGCTCGCTCGCTGAGCGCCTCAATGTCGACCAGGCGCATGAGCGGATTGGTCGGCGTTTCCACCCAGAGAAGCGTCGTGGCGTCGGTGAAGGCCGCCGTCACGGCGTCCGGGTCACTCATGTCCACGAACGAGGTCTCAATGTTAAGCGGATCGAAGACCTCCCGCAGCAGTCGGTAGGTGCCCCCGTACAGGTCATCCGTCGCTACGATGTGGTCGCCGGGCCGGAGACTCTTCACGGTGGCGTCGATGCCGGCCACCCCCGAGCTGAACGCAATGCCGTGCTCAGCCCCTTCCAGATCGGCGAGGTTGCCCTCCAGGGCGGTACGAGTGGGGTTAGACACCCGCGAGTACTCGTGGCCCTTGTGGTCCCCAGGTGCCTCCTGCGCGTACGTTGAGGTCTGGTAGATGGGCGTCATCACCGCGCCGGTGGCGGGGTCGGGCTGTTGCCCGGCATGCACGGCCCGCGTCCCAAATCCTCGGGCAGCATCGGCCGCTCGGTCGTTCGGCGAGGAATCGGACATCGGAGGGATCGATTCTAGGAAAGTAGCGACTGCTCGAGGTTGTCCTCGCTCGTGATGTTCAAGAGAACCTTCGCAGTGAAACTACGGATGTGCGGAGATATGGATGCGTGGAACGGAGACTCCGCCAGAGGAAGGGCCGATTCATCAAAACAACGTTCAACCGTTCGCCTTCACCCACGCACCCTCTCGCCCATTCTCCCGCTCATCCACGCATCCATTCTCTCGCGCTCCGTCCCTCTCACCCAAACGCAAGCCCCGAGCCTCCAGCTGGAGACCCGGGGCAACGGATTGACGATTTGGAACGTGGAGAGACGGACGCCGCAGGGGGCATTAACGTCGGTCACCGACCTCCGTCGCTGTTCCCCATTTGGCCAGCACACTCTTTGACCTCCTCGGCCTTCTCCGTCTGTTCGGTCTGGACGTACGCCTGGAACAGGGCCGAGCATGCATTCTGTCGATACTGGCCGCCTGGTCCGCTCAGCTGCCGGGCCCGTTCGAGGGGGGGAATGGCGTCCCTAAAGAGCCCGCGTCGCTGCTCATCCAGCTCCCTCACCATCTTCCGTTCCTCGTCGGTCAGGGGTTGCTCCCTCGCCGTAAGGGAGTCCCGCAGAGAAACAAGGCTGTCCTGAAGCGCTACGCCCTCGTTCAGGTACGCGGCGCCCAGGTTGTACTGCTTCTTGGGATCATCGGGGTCAAGTTCAACGGCCCTCGCGAGTTGCTCGGCCGCCTCGTCGTAGCGGTCGGCGTTCAGCAGGAGCGAGCCGTAGTTGTACCGATAGGTCGCGTCGTCAGGATTCTGCTCAATCTGTTCCTGATACGCCTGCATGGCCCGCGCGGTGTTTCCAGTGCTATTGAGCGCATTCAGGCGCTGATTTTGAAGCTCGGCGAGGGGCGTCTGAGCCGAAAGGTCCGCCGAGATCTCCAGGGGTTCGGCGGGAGACGTGGTCTGGTCTGACGCCAACTCGGTCCCTTGCATGTACAGGGCCACCTGCAATTGGCCCTTCGTCTGCCGCTTGCCTCCCTCCGGTTTCTGGAACGATCCCGACACCATCCCCTCGCTGGTCGACAGTTCTATTCGGTCGGGAGTTGTCCCCTCCACGCTCCGAGAAGAACCGCTGACCTCGACGGTTCCAGTATAATCCACGCCCTGCGTGCCCGACACCCGAATGTGGGTCGGTCGATTCGACAGGTCCTCGATGGCGGTCTCCGTCAGATCGATGGCCCTTTCCGGCTGTTTGTTCTGGCGGTAGAGCTGCGCCAGAATGGTGTACGCATCTTTCGATGGTTGGTCCTCCTTCTCAATGTACGTCTCCAGGATGGGGATCACCTCGGCCATTTCCTGGGTGCCTTGGTCTCCGCCCTCAAGGCGAGCTGCCTGGAGACGAGCAAAGGCCTCGTTCAGAATTGGGCCGGTCGAGTCGGGGCGGATGGCACTCGCGGCGCCGAAGAAGGCGGCGGCCCTCATGAAGTCGTCTTTGGATCTCGACTTTCGGGCCTCGTTGAATGCATCGGCACCCTTCTGGTACTCTTCGATGAACGCAAGTTCACGCTGGCTATTGATGGTGCTCCGCTGTCCCGGGTCGAACTCGATTGCTTGCTGTTCGGCCTCGCGGGCCTCCCGGTATCGCTGTTTATACTCGCCCGGGGGCGTCGTGCTGTCGACCATCTGACGCAGGATGCGAGCCTTCATCGCATAGGCCTCTGCGTTGGCCGAGTCTTGAGCAATCGCCGAGTCGACGTTGGCCAGGGCTCGGTCGTAGTTCTCCTGCTCCATGGCGCTTTCGGCGGCGCTCATGTTCGGATTTCCGGCCGAGCAACCTGAAAGGGCTACGAGCCCGAGACTGCCCAAAAAGAGAGCAAAGAGCGCTGACTGTCGCGTCGTCATGGTGATAAGTCGTGGGTCGGTGAGATTCGCGTTGAGGGTGTAGCGCTGAATTTTCGGCTGCCGAGGAAGACGCTCCGGCACGCAAGCGCCCAGTGGTAGAGGGAAGAGCGACGGAATATATCCGCATTTTCATGATAGTGAGAAAGCATAGCTCATTCAAGCGTTTCTGTTTTGCCTCCGTGAACTTCTAGTTCATCGGTCCGGGCACGTGCGTTGTAACTGCTCGTGTGCTTTCCTTTCTTGCAGTACCGCAAGGTGCGATTCCGCTGTTCTCGATGAGAGTGCGAGCGGGCCACCGTAAAACAACAGTACCGAGCGGCGGTCCGGGCCTCTGTCGAAGTCCGGGGCTGTCGTCGACACAGAACGGCTTTGCCTCGCAGGGTGAGGACCCACAGGAGTGGGGAGCAGACCGCGGGCGAGGACGGGCGGTCGCTGCACTGAGAACGAGCACTGTCCCGTCGGTCCGGTCCCGGGCCTGTTTCCGAACGCGTCTCCATTCGCTTTCTTGATTCTGTTTCTCCCTTCATGGAATCGACTGATCCCTCCGAATCCCTCGTCACGCCGAGTCTCCAGGCCCTCCTCCACGAGGTTCTCGACTACGCCGGCCTCTTTCCGCCGGCGGATTTGTCGCTCCACCGGGCATTGCAGAGTTATGCGGAGTATCGCCGGGAAGAGGAGGCCTGGATGCTGTCCCGCTTCGTGCTCCCGGTGCGCCGCCTGCCGGATCTGACGTCGTACCGAGGGCTCTTTAAGGATGGAGCGCCCTACGCCTTCTCGGTGCTCGGCACGGGCGGGGGCACGGCAGATACGTTTCTGGATGCGTTCGGGCGGGACCTGGAGGTCATCGAGGCCTTCGATGAAGACCATGGGGGCCGCGCGCAGGTCGACGTCATGGAGGTGCCCCTTCCGGAGGCGCTCGTGGGCGGCTCGCGAGACGAGGTTGCGTCGTTCCTTGAGGCCCTTACCCGCAAGCTCGTGACGGCCGGCACGGCCAAGCTCGACCTTTTCCTGGAGGTCCCCATGCGGCGGGATGCGGTGGCGTCCCGACAGCTGTCGGGACTGTGCGCCGCGGTGGCCGAGCACAATAGCCGGCAGGCCGTCCCCGCCCGCACCGTCATCGGCCTGAAGGTGCGCTGTGGAGGGGGAGAGCCGACCGACGTTCCCGCCGTCGACGACGTAGCGGCCCTCATCGTGGCGTGTCGGGACGCCGGTATTCCGTTCAAGGCCACCGCCGGGCTGCACCATCCGATGCGCCACTACGACGATGGGCTGGATACGGAAATGCACGGCTTCCTCAACATCTTCGCCGCTGCGGTCCTCGCCGCCGAGCACACCCTCAACCCCTCCGACGTGCAGGCCATCCTTCGGGAGGACACTGCGGATAATTTTCGGTTTCTCAAGGACGCCTTTGCCTGGCGCGACCTCACCGCGTCCCTCGATGGGGTGCAGCACGCCCGCGACACCCTGGCCCTCTCGTTTGGCAGTTGCAGCTTCGAGGAGCCCATCGACCACCTCCGTGACCTCGAACTGCTCTAATGCCGTCTAGCCTCTCCTCGACGCTCGGTCCCCATCCACCGCCACCAGAACTCGTGACGCCCCAACTCGTGACGCCCCAACTCGTGACGCCCCAACTCGTGACGCCC
>PXTN01000040.1 GCA_003022565.1 Bacteroidetes bacterium QS_3_64_15
CAGGCCTTAGAGCGCGTGTTTGGGGCGCACGAGTGGCGAGGCCAGAGGCCACTGGCGGAACGGCGTCTTTCCGTACCACCATTACCACAGCACCGCCCACGAGGTGCTCGGCATCGCGGCGGGTGCGGCCCGGGTCCGGCTGGGCGGCCCCGAGGGCGACGCGTTTGAGGTGGATGTGGGCGACGTGCTCGTCCTTCCGGCCGGGGTGGCCCACAAGAATCTCGACTCTGAATCCGACTTTTTGGTCGTGGGCGCCTATCCCGCGGGGCAGGACTGGGACCTGAAGTGGGGGCGTCCTGGGGAGCGACCCGACGCCGATCGCAATATTGAACGGGTGTCCCTCCCATCTCAAGACCCAGTCTACGGGGAACGGGGCCCGCTGGTCGAACACTGGGATCTGCGGGCGTGACTCCGGTCCCCCTAGCATCGGGCTCGGGGGTGGCGCGTCAACACCCGTCCGGAGATGGACCGCCCCTTAGTCGGTCCCAACGCCTCAGCTCTAACTGAACGTCTCCCGCCGTGTCGGTGTTTGTCACCAAGGTTCTGAGTCTCTTCCTGCACCCGTTGTCGCTCGGGCTGGGGCTCGTCGTCGCGGGACTTGTCCTGTCGCAGTGGTGGCGTCGGATCGGTCTCGTGGGGGCGATCGTCGGGGTGTTGGTGTTATGGGTCCCGTCGACGCCCCTCGTCGCGGACTGGCTGCAGGGAACCCTGGAGTCCCGATACCCCCCGACGCCCATCGACTCGGTCCCAACCGCCGACGCCATCGTCATGCTCGGCGGCTCGTTGAAGTCCCCCCAGCCGCCTCGCATCTACCCCGACCTCAATGACGCGGCCGACCGGGTGTGGTATTCAGCACGGCTCTACCGGGTCGGGAAAGCGCCCCTCATGATTGCCAGTGGCGGGGCGCTTCCGTGGCGAAATCCAGACGACCGTGAGGCTTCAGTCATGCAAACGCTTCTTGCCGACTGGGGCGTCCCGGCCGATTCGGTCCTGTTGGAAGCAGGCAGTGCCAACACACACCAGAACGCTACTAACACTGCGGAGTTGATGGCAGAACGTGACTTTGATCGTGTGCTCCTCGTGACCTCCGCCTTGCACATGCGCCGGGCCCTGGCTACGTTCCGGAGCGCGGGCGTGGACGCCGTCCCCGCTGCGACCGACTACCAGGTCGCCAAAACGGAGCGGACGATCCTTGACCTTGCTCCTGACGCCGGCGCGCTCACCGGCTCCACCGCTGCGATCCGAGAGTACGTCGGGTATCTCGTCTATGACTGGCGCGGATGGATTACGGAGGGACGATCGGCGGAGGCCGTTCCCGACCCAAAGACAGTCAGGGATCGACCCTCCCGGCCCGACCGTTCAGCGGAGCCTACGACCAATGCTCGATCGTCCCGGAAGGGGGCACCCGGTCCCGCAACACACCGCCCTTCGTAATTACCGTTATTGCAATGAGGGTTTCCCTGCTGGTCGGGATCGTTGTACTTGGGCTCGTGCCCTGGTCCCCTGCAGCGAGCCAGGCGCCCGAGCCGGGACAGGATTCGAGCCACGCCTGGCACGAGGACGCCTGGACCCGCATCGTCGAGCAGGAGGGGATGCGCATCAGCTACATCTACTACCCTGAGGCCGACAACGAGCACGACGGGGTCGTCCTTCGGCTCATCAACGACAACGACGTGCCCATCCAGTACGCCTTCACGCTCGTCTTCCGGGCTCCCGAGGCAGACACCAGCGTTGTGGTTCGCGGTCGTCTCGCCCCGGGAGAGATGAAGACGGGAGACGACGCGGGTCTCTTCTGGGTACCCTTTCGCGACGGGGATCGGAGCGTCGGCGAGATTGGGCTCCGCGGGCTGGACGTTTGGACGGCTCGGGCGTCACGCTCTGGTCAACCCAGCCTCACCTGAGAGCCCCGCGGCGGATGCGTCTTGGAGACCTGCGCGGGGGTAGCCCCACGCAAAACCGTCTGCCCCCTGCGTCGTAAAGGCACGAGATATCGTCGCTTGGACTCTGGTCCCGCGCCTTGTTTTGTCGAATAACGCACGTTCTTATTTCACCGTGAGCACTCCCGAGACTGTGTCGCCGGAAACGGCTTCCGCTCCGCCGAAGGCCGAGGCGGATTCGAAATTCCGTGAGGAGATTGAAAAGCGGCGCACCTTCGCCATCATTAGCCACCCGGACGCCGGCAAGACGACCCTGACCGAGAAGCTCCTGCTCAAGGGCGGGGCCATCCACGAGGCCGGCGAAATCAAGGCCCGCAAGGCCGACCGCTTCGCGATGAGTGACTGGATGACAATGGAAAAGGAGCGGGGCATCAGCGTCACGTCCTCGGTGATGCAGTTTCCGTATCGCGGCTACGAGTTGAACCTGCTCGACACCCCGGGCCATCGCGACTTCTCGGAGGACACCTACCGGGTCCTCACGGCCGCCGATAGCGTCATCATGGTGCTCGACAACGCCAATGGCGTGGAGCAGCAGACCGAGAAGCTGATGGAGGTGTGCCGGATGCAAGACACTCCCATCATCACCTTCGTCAACAAAATGGATCGGCACGGCCTGCCGCCGCTCAACATCCTGGAGGACATCGAAGAGACGCTCGACCTGGAGACGGTGCCCCTTTCCTGGCCCATCGGGATGGGCAATCGCTTCCGGGGGACCTACAACCTGTACCGCGACGAGCTGCACCTTTTCTCCCACGCCGACATGGAGGGGGAGCATGAGCGCCTGCCCATCGCCGACCTAAACGACCCGCAGCTCGACGAGGTGCTGGGTGACCAGGCCGACGACCTCCGGTTCGACGTGGAGCTGGTCCGCGAGGCGGGCGATAAACTGGACCTGCAAGCGTACCTTGAGGGTAGGCAGACCCCGGTCTTCTTCGGAAGCGCGCTCAGTAACTTTGGGGTGGGAGACATGTTCGACGCGTTCGTCGAGGTTGCCCCGCCGCCCCAGCCGCGGCCCACCGTCACGCGGGAGGTCTCCCCCTACGAGAAGGACTTTACCGGCGTCGCCTTCAAGATCCAGGCGAACATGGACCCGAAGCACCACGACCGCATGGCGTTCGTTCGGGTGTGCTCGGGCACGTTCGAGAAGGGCATGGAGGTGATCCATCACCGCACCGGGCAGACGATGCGCCTCAACAACGCGACCACCTTTATGGCCCAGGACCGGGAGGGGGTGGACACCGCCTATCCGGGGGACATCATTGGCATTATGAGCCACGGGCGCGTCAAGATCGGCGATAGCTTCTCGCAGGGCGAGCCGCTCCACTTTACGGGCGTGCCCAGCTTTGCGCCGGAGCATTTCCGGAAGGTGCGGCTCGACGATCCTTTCCGCTCGAAGCATCTGGGGAAAGGCCTTCAGCAGCTGAGCGAGGAAGGAGCCATCCAGGCGTTCCGCCCGCTTCGGGGCAACGACTACGTCCTCGGCGCGGTCGGCGAGCTGCAGTTCGACGTGACCCTCGACCGCCTGGAGAACGAATACAATGTGGAAGCGCATCTTACCGGCGTGCCCTACACCTGCTGTCGATGGGTCGACGGGCCGGCGGAAGACCTCGAAGACTTTGAGGCCGATCACAGGGACCGCCTCTTCCGGGACGCCGACGGCGACCTGGCCTATCTTGCGCTCAGTGACTTTCGGCTGGAGCGGACGATGGAGGACTGGCCGCGCATCACGTTTGCCTCGACGAAGCAGCACACGGCGGAGTAGCGTGTGGGCGTAGTTGCGTGTGGGCGTGGTAGCGTGTGAGCGTGTGGGCGTTCAGATGGTTGACTCTTCGTACTGAGATTGGACGTACGAACCGCATTGGTCCGTATGATGGATCGGCGGGCCTTCTCGGTCGGATCTGTTCGATCCCGGGACCAGCGTACGGATCATTCTCATGCAGAATGTCGTGCCCATTCTCGCGACGGGAGGGTCGTATGTCGCGGTTCTGCTCCTTTTCCTCGGAGGGTGAAGACAAGCATCCGACCCGTTCGGCGTCCGAGCGAGGAGACGGTGCGCCGACCAGCCAGCAGTAATTGCAGCCCTCATTATTCGCAGTCTCAACTTCGCAATAGGCCGCACCCGGTCTCGACTTGCACACATCTTCTCCCGGCACCATGCCCGTTGACCGTCGTCAGTTCTTGGAAGCCTGTTCCGCCGCGGGCCTGAGCGGCCTCTTTCCGGGCGTCCTCTACGCCCAGGTGGCCGAGG
>PXTN01000041.1 GCA_003022565.1 Bacteroidetes bacterium QS_3_64_15
CGGTGGGCGAGAAGGAGCGTCCCTCGCCGTGGTTGTCTTCCGGAGCGTCGGTGTTGAGCGTCACGCCGGACGGGACGTGTTCGGCGACGCAGCGCAGGTTGCCGACGTATTCGGTGTCGATCTGGATCATAGCTGGAGGAGGGAAAGATTGAACGATGCGAAGACTCGTCGGGCTAAACAGAGGACCCGCCCTGCCAGATTCATTCCCGCCGATCCGACTCCGCTCTTTCCTTTTCCCCCTTCTCCCTCCAGCTCACCTCCACACATCCATTCCTCTAGCCCTCCACCTTTCTATCCCTCATTCCCGCCACCGTCGGTCCGTCAGCTCGCGCACGTCGGTCTTCGAGATCACGTTCCAGTACGGACTGCTCAGATTGTCGCTCTTCGTGCGGTTGAACGTGGCGCGCAGGAAGAGCGCCTTGTCGGCGTCCGGATCGGCCCCCTCGAACGAGAACCCGCCCCAGTGAAGTACCCAGTACGCCGTCGTGGGGTCCACCCCGAGCCGACGGCCTATGAGATCGGCGAGGTACTGAACGTCGTCAACCGTCGAGGGGCCCTGGTTCTCGGCCACCTCCTTCACGACGATGGTGTGGGTCTCTTCGTCGTCGGGCGGGCCGGGGTAGACCTGCACGTGCGCCGTGCCGGTGCGGCTGTAGCTGCGCCACGTGATGGTGGTGTCGACGCGGGGCTGGGCGTGAGCCGAAAGTGCAATGAGAAAACTGAGAGGTGCCAGGACCAGACCGACGACACGTGACGCTCGAAGGTTGCTGAACGGATTGGGGCACAGGAGCAGCATGGGAGCGGGGAGCGACGAGGCAGGGGCGCGTGGACCTGGTAGACACGTACCGGCCCCCAATTCTAACGTCAGACCTTCCCTTCCAATCCTTCGCTCCGTCTGGGAAGCAGCCTCGACGAGTCACGGGGGCCTCGTTCTGGGCGTGGCCGTGCGACAGTACTCGAAGACGGCCACGTCGTGAGTTCTCCTACCACGGAATGCGCTCGCGGTCCCGAAAGAAGCCGCCGCTCGGGCCGTCCGCGGGAAGGGTGGCGAGCCAGAGGCCCGTGTCGGCCCCCTCCTCCGGCGTCCGCGGGGCCGATTCGCCACCCATGCGCGTGTGCACCCAGCCGGGGCACATCGAGTTCACCTTCACGTCGACACCGGACGGGATCGCATCGTCGAGCGTCATGGTGAGCGCATTGAGGGCGGCCTTCGATGCGGAATAGGCAGCGTGATTGGTGTCGAGCCCTTCGCCGAACGAGCCGGAGCCGGACGACACGTTCACGACGCGGCCGTAGCTGCGGTCGATCATGCCGGGCATGAATTCCTTCACGAGCAGCCACGGGCCGCGCGTGTTCACGGTCCAGACCTCGTCGAGTTGGTCGATGGTGGTCTCCAGCGCGTCGGCCTCCGGGTAGATGCCGGCGTTGTTCACGAGCACGTCGACCGTCACGTCGTCGGCGTCCAGGCGCTCCTTGCAGGCCGCAATCGAGGCGGTTTCGATCACGTCGAGCTGCTCGACGCGCACCGATCCGCCGCGTCCTCGAATCGACGCCGCAGCCCCTTTGCCCTTGTCTTCGTTGCGGGCGCCCAGTACGACGTTCAGCCCACGGTCGGCCAGTCCCTTGCAAATGGCGAGGCCGATGCCGCGGTTGCCGCCGGTGACGAGTGCTGTTCGGTCGTTGCTCATGGAGAGGAGAAATGGATTCCGGAGTTTGTTCGCGTCGCTCGAATGGCTCCTGGAGAACCAGGTTCGGGCACGCAGATGGGATTTTCCCGTCCCGGCACTTTGTAACGGGTCGGGACGTTGACCGATTGGTTCCTCAGAATACTTCTTCTCAATCCCCTCCATTTCTCCCATGCCCCAAACCGGCGCGACCCCTATCGCCCGCCAGTTCATCCAGGCCTGGAATGCTGGGCAGCGCGACGTTGTGGATGACCTCGCCGCCCCCAACCTCACGGTCGCCTACCCGCACTTCCCCGAGCCGCTGGAGGGGCCGGACGCGTTCAAAGAGATGCTGGGTCAAACCCACCACTTCTTCCCGGACCTCACGATCGAGGTGGACGCGGTTCTCGCAGAAGGCCATCAGGCCGCCGTGCATTGGCGCTACCAGGGCACCTTTCAGAACGGGGAAATGTTCGGCGTGGAGGCGGCGGGGCAGTCCGTGGAGGTGACGGGCCTGACGCGGTACCGGATCGCGGACGGCACCGTGCAGGAGGAGCGGGGCGTCGTGGACAACTTCGGGCTGATGATGCAGCTGGGGGCAACGCCGGAAGGCTGACGCAAACGCGATCGTTTGCCGTGCGGCGACTTTTGCGTCTCCTTTGCTCCGAGAAATGTCTCCTGGATCCCACGATCGATCCGTGCCGGTGTGCTCGGCGAGCAGCTACGAATCGGCAGGATCGGGGACTGCTTCGGGAACGGAGGCCTTGGTGGGAGCGGACGGCTCGATGCGATCGTTCAGGTGCTCGAAGGCCCAGTCCGCCATCCGGTTGAGGATCGGGATGAGCGCCTCGCTTCGATCGGTGAGCGAGTATTCGACCCGCGGCGGCACCTCCGCGTACGCCTCGCGGTGGACGAGCTTTTCCGCCTCCAGTTGGCGAAGCTGCTGATAGAGCATCTTCTCCGTGATCTCGGGAATGGCCCGACGCAGTTCGCCGTACCGGTGGGGTCGCTGCACGAGGCGCCAGAGGATTTGCATCTTCCACTTCCCACCGATGGCGCTCAAGGCGGCGTCAACGGGACAGCTGTACTGCGTGTCGTCCATATCTACCCTCGGTTGGGTTTACAGAATCTTCGTCGGCGTCTGCGCCGGATACTGCCAAATCCGTCTTGGCCGTAAGCACCTTACAAAATCGTAGGTACTTGTTTCCCCGAAGGAGGAGCGGTATGCTACCGATAGACCTGACCGCCCGTCGGTCCTCGTATTCCGCCGTTGCTGATCCACAACACGCCGCCACCATGACGGATTCACAGAGCGCCATTTTCGTCGTCGGAGCTCAGGGCACTGTAGGCCACCGCCTCGTAACGCGTCTCACCGACCGTGGCCAAGTGGTCCGGGCCGGGACCCGCACGCCCGACGACCACGACGGCCCAAGCGGCGCCGAGGCCGTTCGGTTCGACTACCTGGATGCGGACACGTGGGCCCCTGCCCTGCGGGACGCCGACCGGGCGTTCGTACTCGCTCCACCGGATACGGCAGCGTACGCCCGGCTCCCGTCCTTCCTCGAAACGGTTCCCGACGCGGGCGTAGAGCGTACTGTGTTGATGACGGCAATGGGCGTGGACCAGGCCCCGGACGAGATGCCGCTGCGCCGGGCGGAACTCACCCTTATGGACGGGCCGCTCGACGCCACCATCCTGCGGCCCAACTGGTTCATGCAAAACTTCCTCACGTTCTGGCGCGGCATGATCGAGGCCGATGGGGTGATGCGACTGCCGGCAGGCGACGCCGCCACGAGCTTTGTCGACGCCGGGGACATCGCCGCCGTGGCCGAGGCTGCCCTCCTTGACGCCGGCCACGCGGGGGAGGCCTACACGCTCACCGGCCCCGAGGCGCACACCTACCACGAAGCCGCCGAGATTCTGTCCGACGCGTGGGGGCGCGACATCCGTTACGAGCCCGTCAGCGATGAGGAGGCGTTCGAGATTCTGACGACGGCAGGCCTCGACGAGGACTACGCCGAGATGCTGATCGGGCTGTTTCAGAACGTTCAGGCTGGCCACGCCGCCCGGGTGACGGAAACGGTGGAAGCGGCGACGGGCCGTGTCCCTCGCTCACTCGCGGAATTTGCCGAGGCGGCTGCGGACGCCTGGTCGTAGCGCTTTCCGCCCCCAAAGCAGCGTCATCTTGTCTCGCCTGTTGAGATTCGGATCGTGTCGAACGACTGTTGCGAGTCTGGCGCCTGGCGCTCCGTGCGTTCGACGGAGAGGAGAAAGACGCCCGTGCCTGGCTTACCCCCCCAAAGCGCGCCCTGGACGGCGAAACGCCTGTGGAGCACCTCGACACTGCCCCTGGAGCCCGGACCGTTGCTGAGATGCTTATTGTCATCGACCAGACCATTCCAGCGTAGCCCCCATCGGGAGATCTGTCGGCAGCAGCTCATGACAGAGTTCTCGTCCGTCCCATGCAGAGGATCTACCGGCTTACAAAGGCGCGCTACGCG
>PXTN01000042.1 GCA_003022565.1 Bacteroidetes bacterium QS_3_64_15
TGCTGTCTACGTCGGGCCGCTCCTCGCGGTCGACCTTGATCGGAACGTACCCATCGTTGAGGACTGCAGCTACTTCCTCGTCCTCGAAGGACTCGCGCTCCATCACGTGGCACCAGTGGCAGGTCGAGTAGCCGATGGAGAGAAAAATCGGTTTGTCCTCCCGGCGGGCCGTCTCGAAGGCCTCCTCGCCCCATGGGTACCAGTCCACGGGATTATCCTTGTGCTGGCGCAGATAAGGACTTTGCTCGTCGGCGAGGCGGTTGGGCATTTAATCGCAGGTCCTTGATGCAAGTGCAAAAGGAGGCACGATACGTGAAACGTGACGCGGAGGCACGACTTCCCCTCACGACTTTCCTGTCACGCATCAGGCCCCTACAGAATTTGTCCGAAGTAGACGGCATTCAGGAAAAGCCCGTTTGTGCCGTACCAGAAGGCCCGGAAGTTGGGGTTGTCCATGAAGAGGATCACTTCGCCGCCACCGACCTCATGGGCCTCAATCGACGCCGCTCCCTTTGCCTGCTCGGCCTGTTCGTTGGACAGGTAGCCGCTGAGGCGGGGCGCCTCGGCGTCATAGGTGCCTACGCTGGCCCCCGGCTCGTCGCTCGGATCGTAGAAGCCGGTGCCGACCCGAAAGACCGGCACCGTTTCGCCGTAGCCGTACGCAACGGGATGTGTTGGGTCCAAGTGCGTTTCGAAGATGGATCCGCCAATGCCCTGTGCCCCATACGCGTCCGGCAGATCAGCGTACGACTGGTCTTGGACCAGAGAGTCCACGTCCAGCTCGCGCTCCTCTAGGTCCACGAGGCCGTGTTCGATGGGCCATTCGACGGCGTCCTCTATCCCAATGAGCGTGCCGCCACCTTGAACCCAGTCTGTGACGGCCTCTTCCGGCAGATCGTCGAAGCTACCGCCGACCAGCACCATCGTATTGTACCGGTCGAGGTCCGCGTACTGGACACTGGACATGTCCACGAGCGACACCGGCACGTCCATCCGTTCACTGAGGAGATGCCATACCTCCCCGGCGTTGTACGCGCTGGTCCCGCCGTAGCGCGAGCCCCCACCTGTACCTGTGACAATGGCCACCTCGGGCGGCTCCAGGATGCTGGAATTCCGGCTGCCCAGGTCCGGCCCCTGCGGGGTCATTCCCTGGTCCACGGCGTAGACATCGACGTAGTCCTCCTCGGCAATGCGCTGGACCACACTGTGGATGGTGTCGGGAGAAACGCCCCGCTGCTGCACCTGCACGACGATGGCGCCGCGGTCGAAGGACTGGGAGGACCCGTTGACGCGGGCCGTGAGCGGATCGGTCATGACGCGGGGCCGAATGTCGTTGTTGTGGAGGCGCTGGACGGCCCGCGGAGCGTAGTAGTTGCCCCACGGCACGATGTACGTGTACTCGGACCGGCCGCCCACGACCATGCCCTCCTGGAAGCTCACGTCCTCAATTCGGTCGCCGCGGGCCGGCGCGTCGGAGACCGCGGCGTGCTCCACCCCAAAGGCAAGGGGCATCGTCCAGGTCGACACGTCGTAGAAAATCGAGTCCGGATACGAGGAGGTCCGCTCCATGGCGGCCTTCACGAAGCGGCCCTGCGGCTGGTCGAGCGGCACCATGTAGGCCTCCCCGGGCCGAAAGGTTTGCCCGTCGGCCTGCACGGTCTCCCCGAGATCAAACATCCGCACGTCGTGTCGCTCCAGCATTTGCGCGAGGGCCCGGACCCGGGTCGGCTGCTCGTTATGTCCGACCACGAACGCTTCGGCCTCGGTGTCCTGCAGGGCTTCCTCGCGGTTGGCAAAGAAATCGCGCTGGTACTCCAGCAGGTCCGTCCGCATCTCCACGGCGGCCTTCATCGTGGAGAGCGACGTCAGAAACTGGTTTCGCACCGTGAAGGCGTAGTGCAGGTCCCCCTTGCTCGTCTCCTGCTTGAGGGCGCGGGAGGAGGCCTGCTCGAAGAGAATCCCAATCGAGCCGTTCACGTCGGGGTAGGTCGATCCCTTTCCGTAGTAGAAGTCGTCAAACGTCTCGCGGGTGTAGTAGAGCGACCCAATCCGATCGAGGTACGCGCCGTGCCGCTCCGCGATGCGCCCGGTCAGCTCCTGGTTCAACTGCGGGGTATTCGGGTTCGTGCGCTCCGGCACGCCCGGCTGGAAGAAGTACGTGGCCTCCGAGCCCATCTCGTGAAAGTCGGTGAGGATCTGGGGCTTCCAGTCGTGGAAGTAGTCGAGACGCCCCTGCGAGGCCGGATGCTGCGCCGGCAGCCAGTCGCGGTTGAGGTCGAACCAGTAATGGTTGGTCCGTCCGCCGGGCCACGGCTGATTGTGCTCGCGGTCCTGCGGGTCGGCGGTCGGCGCGCCACCGCGGTTGCCGTTCACCCAGTTCACAAAACGGGCCCGCCCGTCGGGATTGAACATCGGGTCGATGAGGGCGACTGTGCTGTCGAGCACCGCTTCGACCTGGGACCCTTCCCCTGCGGCAAGGTGGTAGAGCAGAAGGAGGGCCGCCTCGGTGCCGCTCGCCTCGTCGCCGTGAATGCTGTAGCCCATCAGCACGACCGCCGGGCGGTCCTCAAGATCCGCGTCCGACACTTGCCCCGGCGCAGTCGTCGCCTGGCGGTTGGCCCGGCGGATCTGCTCCAGATTGTCCTGATTGCTCGGGTCTGTGACGATCGCGTGGATGAGACGACGGCCCTTGTAGGTACGGCCGTGTTCCCGGAGCACGACTCGGTCGCTCGCCTCAGCCACCGCCTCAAAGTAGCGCACGGCCTGAGCCGGACGGGTGTGGCGCGTGCCAATCTCATGCCCGATCACCTCGGTCGGCGTCGGGATGGCGCTGTCGTAGCTCTCCGTGCACGGCACGGGCGTATCGATCGAGAGCGGCACCTCCTGCGCCGCCGCCGGGACGGTGGCGACGCACAGGGCAAGGAGCAGGGGGAGTAGAGACAGGCGGGGGCTGCGGATGGGCATAGGGGGAAATCGGTGCACAAAGACGCGAGAACACTACACGGGTCTGTCCCAGAACTACTTCCAGTATACGAAACCGGCCTGCCAGGTGAAATGACGGACCCGTGAAGATCCCGCCCCCCACTCGGTGGCCGCTATGGGCTGTGAGGGCTCCACGCCCAGCGCACGAGGGTTCTTCCCCTCCTTGCGGACCGCTTTCTCTAGACATCGGGCAAGATGAGCCCTACGTGCACGTCCATGACGTTCGTGTGGGTCGGGCCCGTATGTAAAAGCTGGTCAATGGCGTCGAACAACGGATACGCATCGTTCGCTTCAAGGTAGGCCTCGGGGTCGCACCCTGCGTTACGAGCGTCGGTCGCGGTGGAGGGGGTGGCCCAGGCCCCGGCGGCGTCGGTGGGCCCATCGATGCCGTCCGTGCCGCCACTCAAGAGTACCGCCGGGGCGTCGGCGTACCGTAGCGCGAGGGCGCCCCCCAGCGCCACCTCCTGATTGCGGCCTCCCTTCCCGTCGCCCGTGACGGTGACGGTCGTCTCGCCCCCCCAGAGCCAGCAGGTCGGGACCGAGGGATCAGCGTTGAGCATCGTCTCGGCGTGATTGGCTCCGACCGACCGGGCTTCTCCCTCGACGCCTTCCGATACACATTGCACCTCGTAGCCGCGGGCCGTCGCCGCCTTCTTCGCCGCGTCGAGCGCGGTGCGGTTGGTGCCGAGCAGCGTGTTGTTCGTCTGCGCGAAGCACTCGGCGTCCGGGCCAGGTGTCTCTGAATGACCGTCCCGGGCGCCCTCGGTGAGGTGTGTCCGGATCGGGGCCGGCACGCTGTGCCACAGGTCATGGGCGTACAGCACCCGCATCGCTTCCTCGTACGTGGTCGGATCCGGGACGGTGGGCCCACTTGCAATAACGGACATATCGTCCCCCACGACATCGGACACGATGAGGCTTCCGACGGCGGCCGGAGATGCAGCCCGGGCGAGTTGCCCTCCGCCGACTCGCGTCAGGTGCTTGCGGACCGCGTTCATCTGATGTACGTCGACCCCAGCCGTGAGCATCTGATGGTAGACCCTTTTCAGATCCTCCAACTCCAGGTCGTCTGCGGGCAGTGTGCTCAGTGCGGTCCCCCCTCC
Source organism: Bacteroidetes bacterium QS_3_64_15 (assembly GCA_003022565.1). Lineage (GTDB taxonomy): Bacteria > Bacteroidota > Rhodothermia > Rhodothermales > Salinibacteraceae > Salinibacter. Next base: position 4,086 of record PXTN01000042.1, read on the forward strand.
CGAGACCAGGACGAGGAGCAACTCGTCGGTCCCCGTGGCGTCAGCCTGCTTCAGGATGCGTCGAGCCCCGCG
>PXTN01000043.1 GCA_003022565.1 Bacteroidetes bacterium QS_3_64_15
CCCGGAGGGGCGGGACGTGCAGCGAGATGACGCGGAGACGATCCCGGAGGGGGGCTCGGAAACGACCCTCCTGGACCCGGGCGTCGAGGTCGGCAGTCGTCGTGGCAACGACGCGGACGTCTACCGCCTCAGCGTCCGTTCCGCCCGCGGGGGTCGCTTCTCCTGCATCGAGCAGGTCGAGGAGCGATGACTGGAGAGAGAGAGGCAGAGCATCCACGTCTTCAATGACGAGCGTCCCCCCGTCGGCGGCGTGCACGGCGCCGGGGCGCTGCATGCCCTCCTCAACGATCCCAAATAATTGGGCCTCAAGAGGCTCCTCCGTTTGGGTAGGATCACAGGAGATCGTCTCCAGCGACCCGCCGGTCCGTGCGCTCGTCGCGTGGACGGCCCGGGCTACGAGGTGCTTCCCCGCGCCGCTCTCGCCCGTAACGAGCACGGGACTGCGACTCGGCTGAATCTGTCGGATCATGTCGGCCACCGCCTGCATCTCGCGACTCTCCGCGACGAATCCGTCGATGGCATCGGCGGGATCGGCAACTGAGAGGGTAGGCACCGAACGGGCTTCGGCCTCCGTGAGGGCCTGACGGGCCTGCTGCTCGTTTGCGCGGTGGCCCGTCTCGCGGGCCGTGCGATGGGCCCGTCGGAGCCACGTCTCGGACTCGTCGGGACGAGCCTGTTCGGCGAAAATCTCACCGTAAAGCAGAGCGACGCTGGACCGCTGGAGGCCGGGATGGGGCGGGAGCGTCCGATCACACGCACCGTCGAGCAACGACAGGGCGCGGTCCGACGCTCCCCGACGTAGGGCAACTCGCGCACGAAGCACCTGGAGGGGACGCTCTGCGGACGGATCGTCCGGCAGGGAGCTCTCGGCGGTGTCGACGATGTCGAGAGCTTCCGTCCAGCCTCCCTGTTGGCACCGGGCACCGACGTGGACCCGCGTGGCCAGGAGGAACGGATCAGAAGCGATAGAGTCTCCCTGCCGGAGCAGAGAGACAGCCGTTTCCGCCGCATCGATGATGGCGGCGGGGTCGGCTCCGCGATCGAGCGAAAGGCGTCTACGTGCTCCGCCGCTTGCTCGTACTGCCCCGCAAATCGGTGAGCCGGAATCCGGAGTTCATGGAGCCACCGCTCCGCCTGCGCGTCCTGGAGGTGGTCGAGGAGGGAGGCGGCGGCGTCGAGCACGCGCCGCATGAGTCCGTATTCTTCGAGCGCACAGTAGGCGTTGGCCCGCCCAAGCAGCGCCCAGCCGCGTCCGACCGGGTCAAGAATGGACGCGAAGAGCTCCCGGCTTTCCTTCAGCAGGTGCAGGGCTCGCGTCGTCTCGTCCACCGTTGCGGAACGGCGTGCGTGGGCCCAGCCCCGCCACAAGGCCACCTCGGCCCGTACACAGGTGCACGAGTCATCGACCTCGTCCGTGGACGGCATCAGCTCGAACGCCCGCTCGGGGCGGTCCCGATGGGCGACTTCGACACGCGCCATCCGTCCACGGAGCAAAATCTGTCCCGTGTTGGCAGCCGGAGCCATCACCGGATCGAGCAACGGCGCGACCATGTCCACCACGTCCCCGGCCCGCCCGTCGGCGAGGAGCATGTTGGCCATCGCTATGGTGCGTGCGTGATCCATGATCGGTGGCGAGGAGATTATTCCAGTAGAGGCGTCCCGCCGGGACGCCTTTACGCCCAGTCCGTTACATGAAGCCGAGTTCGAGGCGGGCCTCTTCGGACATCATCTGCGGGGAGAAGGGGGGCTCGAACGTCATCTCCAGGTTCACGCTCGTCACGCCCTCCGTCTCCCGAACCGCATCTTCGGCCTGCCCGGGCAGGATGCCGGCCGCCGGACAGTTCGGGGCCGTGAGGGTCATGAGCACGTCCGCGTGTCCGTCCTCGTCCACCTCGATATGGTAGATAAGCCCGAGATCGTAGATATTGACCGGAATCTCCGGGTCGTAAATCTCGCGGAGCGACTCGACGACCCGCTGGTACAGCTCGTCGTCCGGCGTGTCCTGCACGTGGTCCGGAACCGTCTCCGGCAGCTCGATCTCAGATTGTTCTTTGTCGTCGGGGATGTCGGCAGCACCGCCGCCTCCGCCGGGCATGCCGCCCATTCCGCCCATCCCGCCGGGCATGGCGCCTGAAGGGGTCATGATTTCGTTGGGGGTTGTGGAAGTATGTTGTACGAACGTTGGCTCAAGTGACGGAGCCGAGTTTCAATCAGGGCATGGCTTGTGATGCGTGAAACGTGAGACGTGAGACGAAGAGACCTCACGCATCACTCTTCACGCCTCATCCCTCAGTTCCGAAATCGACGCGCCCGCTCCTGCACCGTCTCGATCATGGCCTTCAGGCCGTTGTTGCGCTGAGAGCTCAGATGATCGTGGAGGCCGATGTCGTCAAGGAAGTCGAAGTCGGCGTTCGCGACCGCGTCCGGCGGCTGCTCGTCAAGCACGCGGATGATGAGGGCCGCGAGCCCCTTCGTAATTTTGGCATTACTGTCGCCCCGGAAATGTAGCACCGGGTCCTGGTCGTCGAGCTCCGACTGAATCCAGACGTCGGACTGGCAGCCGTGGATGTAATTGTCCTCCGTCTTCTCATCCTCGTCGAGCAGCGGGATGTCGTCGCCGAGCTCGATGAGATACTCGTAGCGGCTCATCCAGTCGTCGAACAGCGAAAACTCGTCGACGATCTGCCGGGCGCGATCCGAAACCGTATCCGTGGCAGGCATACCTTCCAGGTGTGGATGTTTGGAGGTGTGGAGGCCTGGACGTTTTAACGTGAAGATATGATGCACTTTCATACGTACACACGTCCCTACGTCCGTGCGTTTCAGCCGAACATGTGTCGCACCTTCCGGAGGCCGTCGACGAGGCGATCTACGTCCTCTCGCGTGTTGTAGGCCGCGAAGGAGGCGCGGATGGTGCCGGGGAGGCCGTAGCGCTTCAGGAGCGGCTGCGTGCAGTGGTGCCCTGTGCGCACGGCGACGCCCTCACGGTCGAGCACCGTCCCGGCGTCGTAGGGGTGAATGTCGTCGAAGACGAACGAGAGGACGCTCGTCTTGTCGGGCGCCGTGCCGATGATCCGAGTGCCCTCCACCGCTTCCAGTTTCTCGGTGGCGTACTCCAGGACGGCGTCCTCGTGGGCCTGCACGGCGTTCCAGTCCAGGTCCATGATGTACTCGGCGGCCCTCCCGAGCCCGATCGCGTCGGCAATGTTCGGCGTGCCCGCCTCAAATTTGTGAGGCAGACCGTCGTAGGTCGTTTCCTCGAACGAGACCTGGTCGATCATGTCGCCGCCGCCCTGGTACGGAGGCATCGCCTCCAGGTGCTCGCGCTTGCCGTAGAGAACGCCGATGCCCGTGGGGCCGAACATCTTGTGCCCCGAGAAGGTGAAGAAATCGGCGTCGAGGGCCTGCACGTCGAGCGGCAGGTGCGGGGCCGACTGCGCCCCGTCCACAACGACCGGCACGCCCTCGGCGTGGGCGGCGTCGATAAAGTCGCCCATCGGATTGACGGTGCCCAACGTGTTTGAGACGTGCGTCACAGCCACGAGCGCCGTGTCGTCGGTGAGCATTTCCGGGAGCCGATCCATCCGCAGCTCCCCTCGGTTGGTGACGGGCAGCACCTCGATCGACGCCCCTACCTGCTCGGCGAGCATCTGCCACGGAACGATGTTGGAGTGGTGTTCCATCTCGGTGAGGAGGATCTCGTCGCCCTCCCCCACGACCATGCGCCCGAAGGTGGAGGACACGAGGTTCAGCCCCTCCGTCGTCCCCCGCGTGAAGATGATCTGCTCGGAGTCCGGCGCGTTGAGGAAGCGAGCGAGCGACGTTCGAGCCCCCTCGTAGGCCTCTGTCGCGTCCTGGCTGAGCCGGTGCACGCCCCGGTGGACGTTGCTGTTCTCGCGGCAGTAGAACTGCTCCAGCCGCTCGATCACCGGGGCCGGAGTCTGCGAGGTGGCCGCATTGTCGAGATAGGCGAGCGGCGTGTCCTCGTACACGTCCTGCGCGAGGGCGGGGAAGTCCGCACGGAACGCCTCAACGTCGAATGCGGCCGTCTCGGGGGTGGGCCTGGTCGTTGTGGGCATAGCTCTTTAGGTGTGGAGGGATGGATGTATGGAAGCAGAGCCGTTCCT
>PXTN01000044.1:0-20330 GCA_003022565.1 Bacteroidetes bacterium QS_3_64_15
CGATGAGATCCTCTTCCGACTCGATGGGCCGCGCCTCCAGGTCCCAGATGGCGCCCTCAACGAGCTCATAGAGCGGCTCCCGTGGGAGAGAGGTGTGCTCGTTCACCTCGGCGAGGCGGCGCCAAAGCACCGTGTTGGTCGGTGGGGTTCCAGCCAGGGTTTCGTCCAGCCGGTCTCGAACCTGTTTGACCTCGTCAAGGGCCCGGTCCCGCCCGACCTCGAGCACGCGCTGGTCGGCGATGGAATCGACGCGGCGGCAATACAGATAAAGGGTCGCGACGGACATCTGTACGGACCGGGGGAGGAGGTAGGCCGCCAGGGAAAATGTCCGGGAGTGATACCGAAACGACTCCCAGATCCATTGGTCTTCGTCGGATTGGGTGTCGAGGGAGAGGGTGGGCATGGTCCAGCCGGGACGACGAGACGGAGAGAAGGGATGCTAGGTGCGAAGAAGAGAGACGGCGCGCTTCAGATGGCCGGGGTCGTATATCCACAGCAGCAGAAAGGGAAGCAGCGTCGCAAGGCCTCCGATAAGGACGGCGAGGTACACGTCCCGCAGGAGACAAATGAAGAGCGGGAAGATGCAGTTGAGGACGTATACCCACGGAGCCCACTCGTTTTCGATCGGGAGCGTGCCCCCAATATACTCGTAACCGAGTACAATCACGAACGTCACGAGGGCCCAGCCCGCCCAGTTGGAGAGGGGCATTCCAAAGAAAAAGCCGTCGACCCCGTATTCCCAAAACGGGAAGGCCCGGTTCATGGCCGGATCGAGCGACACGTCCCAGAGCACCATGAACAGGGTGCCGAGGAGAAGAGCGGCGGTCCGACGATCCGCGATCCGACGCGCCAGATCCAGGGACACGATCGACATGGCGAACCACGAGGGCGGAATGAAGTACGGGACGTGGCCGGCGATCTTGGGGCCGAGCCACTGAGTGTACTGATATTCGCCAAACGGAAGCGGAACACCCCCCACCGTGAACAGGCCCGTAGTGCCAATAAGCTCGCTCGCTCCGCCCACAAAACATCCCCACAAGGCCATGAGGCTCATCCGCTTCCAGCCCAGAGTGGGGCCGTACATGAGCAGGGGAAGAATTGCAAGCATCGTCATGAACGTCCACGTGGGCGTCTTCACGAGTTTCGTGTAAATGGGCCCGAAGATGGACATCGAGGAGGGGACCAGTCGGAGGAGCAACATCCCCGCGACGCTAAACGAGATGGCCCCCACGAATAGCCAGAAGGCAAATCGAAACAGGAGGTTGTAGTTGCCCTCCAGCGTCGGCCGTGAGGGATCGGAGGTCGACATGAAGCGCGGAATTAAGAGTCGGTGGGAGGCAAAGGCCGAGACGACCCCCGGTGTGCATGGCATCGCCGCGACCATCATGGCACTCAGCGGAAGCGTTGAGACCGAGGATGCGCGAACGGCTGCCCGTTTTCAGGGTAAGAGGGAATTCGGGGACCCACACCGAGGAAGAACGGAAATTACAGGTGGGTCGTCGGTGGTCAGCGCCCATCGCACATAGCGATGGCTAGAAGGGACTGAATCGTTGCTGGACGACGAGTCCAAAAAACATGATTGCCGTACAGCCACCGGAGTACTTTCCTCGTCTACGGTACATGGCCCTTCTTCAGCACGTGGACCACTTTATTCTCGCAAACACGTTCCCGTATCGCCGGAAATCGTTCCAGAAGCGTAGCAAACTCAGAAGTCCGCAGGGGTGGCACTGGATCACTGTTCCAGTCTTTGGCAATCGGGACGGAGCACCCCTCCGAGATGTCCAGATCAAGACCGGCGAGCGATGGCGCGAAAAGCACTGGCGATCGTTCCTGTACAACTATCGCACGACGATGTACTTTGACTTCTTCGAGTCCTCATTCCGCCCCTTCTTCGAGCGCTCCTGGGAGCACCTCAGTCGGTGTACGTGCCGATCCGTCGAGCTTCTGACGGAGCTGTTCGGCCTGGACACCTCCGTGACCCGGGCCTCCGAGCTCGACGGGGCGCCGGACTCCTTGGCGGGAATAGTGCGGGCGACGGGTGCGGAAACGCTCGTCGTGCCCGAGGCGCTCTCTGCGTCCACGGGGCTGCCGAGCGGTGCCGTGCAGCCCCTCGCCTACGAACACCCATCGTACCACCAGAACTTCGATGGATTCGAGCCGGGGATGTCTGCGGCTGACCTCATCTTCAATTACGGCCGCGAAGCCCGGCGCATCCTGGCCGACGGGGTGACGACACCGAGCTCTGAACACCGCCCCCATTGAATAATCCAAGGCACCTCTTGGCCGTCCCTCCGCGGAATATATTGACGTTCGGCCCGGTTCCGTCGTAGATTCTGCACCGCCTCGTCTCTGTTCTGACGCTCATTCGCACGTCCCCTCCATGATTCTCCCCGACCACCACATCCGGACCCTTGCAATTGAAGACAGCATGATCGAGCCCTTTATTGACGGGCAAGTGCGGGAGGAGGTCGTGAGTTACGGCCTGAGTTCGTTTGGGTACGACATGCGGGTGGCGGGCGAATTCCGGGTCTTCACCCCGAACATTTACAACAGCGTGGTGGACCCCAAACGGATCGACGAACGCGCCCTGGTCGAGTACGAGGTGGACGACCACATCCTCATTCCGCCCAACTCCTACGTGCTCGGCCGGTCGATCGAGTACTTTCGCATGCCGCCCGACACGCTGGGGCTCGTGCTGGGCAAATCCACCTACGCCCGCTCCGGCATCATTGTGAACGTAACGCCGCTGGAGCCGGAATGGGAGGGGCATGTCACCATCGAGATTGGGAATGGCACCCCCCTCCCCGCGAAGGTCTACGCCGAAGAAGGGATCGCGCAGGTCGTCTTTCTGCAGGGGGAGACGCCGGAGGTGTCCTACGACGAAAAACAGGGCAAATACCAACACCAAGAAGGGATTACGCTCCCTCGGCTCTAGCGAAAGATGAACGACCGTCTCATTTCGCTCGTTCAGCTGCGGACCTGACTCTCGTCCCATCATGACTGCCTCCCCGTCCGACGGCACAACTTCTTCGCGGTCCTGGCGCAGGTGGGTCGCTGCGGCGGTCCTCCTGGTATTCTTTGCGGTGCTGATGTGGGAGGTGATCAATCCCTACCGCGGGCAGCGGTTTGAGAAGATTCCGCACGGAGATCACGTCCACTACGTCCCCAAGGATCGGAACCCAGACGTGCCGGTCGGCCGGTTCCCGACGCGAAAGCCGGATCCGGATCAGCGGATTACTCCGGACGGGCAGGTCGTGCCGGCTCGCGAGTCCACCACGCCGTAGCGCTGAATTAGCCGCCGGAGTTGGACGGGGGGAGGGTCTCGCGCAGTCGATCGGCACCCTCATTGACGGCTTGTCGCTCCTCGTCGTCGAGCGGCGCGAGCGGGGGGCGAACGGTGGCCCCGTCTGCATTCTCGCGTCGCCGGGCCAAGAGATGCTTCAGGGCGGGGATGGTGGGCAGCGTCGCGAACTGGGTGCGAAGATCGCTGAGCTGTCCTTGAGCGGACTCCGGAGCCGAGTCGTTCCGCCAGTCCCTCACCACCTGGGCGGCGAGCGGCGCGGTTACGTTGACCGTGGCGGAGATGCATCCGGCGCCTCCGGCCCTGAGCACTGGCAAGAGCAGGCGTTCCGTGCCGGAGAAGACCTGCAGTTCCGGGAAGTCTTGGCAGAAGGCCTCCGTATGGGCCCATTCACCACTCGAATCCTTGACCCCGGCGATCTGATCGGGGTAGGCCTCCCGCAAGCGCTGAATGACTCGGAACGGAATGGGGACGCCCGACAATTCGGGGAAGTGGTAGAAATACAGGCGGAGATCGTCGTGGCCGACGCCCTGGATCAGGCGGTCGTAAAACCGAAACAGGCCGTCGGGCGAGATTTGCCGGAAGTGGAAAGGAGGCATGACGAGCACGCCCCCAACCTCCTTGCGGGCAGCGTTCCGGCTCAGTTCAATGGCGTCGGGGAGGGCCAACGCCCCGGTCCCCACGAGGAGGCGCTCGGCAGCCACGTCCGCCGACAGGATCGTGTTCAGCCCCTGCATCCGTTCCTGAATCGTAAGCGAGAGGCCTTCGCCCGTCGTGCCGAACAGAAGCACGCCGTCGCATCCGTTTGCCAGGAGCCACCGCACGTGCTGTTTGAATGCGTCGTGGGCGAGGGAGAGATCGGGCTGGAGCGGGGTAATGCTGGCGGCCAGCACGCCGGAGGGAAGGCGGGGAGACATGAAAGCGGCTCAGGGTGGGTGGAAAAGTTGCGGGTGAACGAGGGCTATGGTCCCATCGTCGGCGCACGCCGTCAATCCTGAATGCCCGCGGAGTGCATCGTGGAGGCGAGACGGCAGCAGGTTGTGTCCCTGAACGAAACGACGTTTCCGGACGGTCATCCCAGGGTCACGTCCAGCACCATCATGACGGCAAATCCGCCCATGACCCCTAGGGTGGCCAGATCGGTATTCCCCTGGCGCTGGGACTCGGGAATGAGCTCCTCGACCACCACGTAGATCATGGCCCCGGCGGCAAAAGCGAGGGCGTAGGGAAGCACGGGACGCACAGCCAGCACGGCCGCGGCCCCGACCCCGGCGGAGATGGGCTCCACAATGCCGGAGAGCTGCCCGTACCAGAAACTTTTGAACTGCGAGACGCCTTCGCCCCGGAGCGGCATGGCGACGGCAACGCCTTCCGGAAAATTCTGAAGTCCAATCCCGATTGCCAGCGCAACGGCTCCGGCCAGGGTGGCTCCGGTCGCGACCTCCAGCTCAATGGCGGCGGCCCCAAACGAAACACCGACGGCAAGGCCCTCTGGAATGTTGTGAAGCGTGATGGCAAGGACTAGCAGCGTCGCTCGACGCCACGACGTAGAAATCCCTTCTGCCTCATCCATCCGAGCTCCCGGGTGCAGGTGGGGCAAAAGGGCGTCGGACAGGCGGAGCAACGCACCGCCGAGCAAGAACCCCACCGTGGAGGGCATCCAGATGGGGACGCCCTGCGCCTCGGCCATCTCGATGGAAGGAGCAAGCAGGGACCAGAAGCTGGCCGCTATCATCACACCCGCCGCAAATCCCAGCATCGCGTCGAGCAGACGCTGATTCAGGCGTCGGGTCAGAAGCACGGTAGACGCCCCCAACACCGTGACGAGCCACGTGAATCCCCCCGCCAAGAGAGATTGAACGACGGGCGACAAATTTTCGAACCAGGCAGGCAGGCCAGCGAGCACGGAATGAGATCGCGTTTTGGGAAGCAAACCGGAGAACAGTATACGGATCGGCGCGGGGAAAATAGCAAGCCTCCAAGGTCCGTTTCCCCAGCGGGGCTCCGTGTGAGGGAGGGGTATTCATCTTCGGTAAATCCGAGGCTGGCACTCGTGCCCCTGGTCGGGAGTGGCATTTCCCAAATCTGTACCGGCCGCAACTTCCAAATCTCCCCGACGTAGGACCATGCTGCTGGTCAAGAAGTAGGCCCTTCGACGTCCGTCCCTGCCGCTTCCCCCGTCTCGACGTTTCAGTCTCCTTGGTTGGCGACTCACCCGCACATTCCTCACTTCCCAATATTGATCATGAGCACCCTCCCCGACGGCGAATATCTTCTCACCAACGTACAGTGGCGACGGCAGGACCGGGACGAGGCGTTTCGTCCGCTACACGGCTTCACGACGGGGCACCTCGTCGTCGAGGGATCGACCGCCGAGGCCCGGGCGCGGTTCAACGATCAGTTTCTATCGAACCGGTTCAGTGACCTGGAGGAGGACGGAACTCCGATCACGCTCACCTTGGCAGTCCTCGAAACGAAGAACACTTATACGCTCTCTTGTTCGGCGCCGACCCTCGTGCGGGCAGGGGCCTCCTATCGGCTAGCGGCGTCCGGCGATATAGTGGACACGGAAAAGGCCTCTGCGGCTTAGCGACCGATTTCCGAGAAAGGCGCCTGATACCAACGACCGCGAATCACGATCCACGACGGTACCGAGTGCTCCGAACTCGTTTTGAACGCCGTGTTCGAACGGCGAAGAGTCCGGCTCGGGGGCCGGACTGAACCGACCCTCATCAGGAGGCGTGTCCTGCAATCGCGAGTGCCAATCGCGAGTGCTCGGCCGTGTATACTGATCTTCGGCAGACGGTGTAAGGTGCACACGAGAGCGCCGGCCCGTGATCAAAGTCGACGGTTCCATGGGGGCTCGTGTCGGTCCCGCCATGATCGTATCCGGGCGTCCCCCCTCTCAATAACTACCGGGACGGACGAGGGGCAGGTTGCCCAGGACAGAAGCAGGATCGCGACCTCGTGCTGCGACCGTTTTGATTCCTCGTCAGGGGCGAGGACGCAGGGATGGCCTACTGGTGACGGAAATTTGGTCGTTTAGCCAGTTCGCTATCCAGAATAGATTCGATGCGCGTCTGGACCTCCGCATCGATTTGGTCGACCACGTCGAGGGCCTGCATGTTCTCCTGGACCTGGTGCGGCTTCGAGGCGCCAGTGATGACGGTGCTCACGTCGTCGTTGAGCAGGCACCACGCCAGGGCCAGTTGGGCCGTCGTGCAGTCGAGCTCCTCAGCGACCTCCGAGAGCTGGCGGACCTTGTCGAGCCGCTCGTCGACGAGCACCTGGTCTTGCAACCACTCGTAGCCCTCCGTGGCGAGGCGGCTGTTGGCCGGAATCCCATCGTTGTATTTGCCGGTCAGAAGGCCGCTCGCGAGCGGGCTCCACGTGGTTGTGCCCAGCCCAATGTCCTCGTACAACGGCGCGTATTCTCGCTCCACCCGCTCCCGGTGAAACATGTTGTACTGCGGTTGCTCCATGGTGGGGGGCACGAGGTGTTCACGACAGGCCACCTCGTGGGCGTGCCGAATTTGCTGTGCGCTCCACTCGCTGGTGCCCCAGTAGAACGCGTAGCCGTGGTCCACAAGGTAGCTCATGGCCCGGACGGTCTCCTCGATGGGGGTCTCGAGGTCCGGGCGGTGGCAGAACACAAGATCGACGTAGTCCATCCGGAGTCGCTCCAGGGCCGCCACCGTGCCTTCGACGACGTGCTTCCGCGACAGGCCCCGGTCATTCGGCCCCTCGCCGCCCCAGAAGATTTTCGTCGAGACGACCAGGTCGGTGCGATTCCATCCGTTCTCCCGAATGATCTCTCCCATCATCCGCTCGGACTGCCCGCCTGAGTAAGCCTCCGCGTTGTCGAAGAAATTGACGCCGTGGTCGTAAGCCACCTGCATGCAGGCGGCTGCCCGCTCCGTGTCTACCTGATCCCCAAACGTCACCCAGGACCCGTACGAGAGCGCAGAGACCTTGAGACCGGAGGCGCCGAGGGTACGATATTTCATGTAGGAAAAGGGATTTACCGATGTGTGAGAAAATGTCTGAACGAAACTCCAACCGTGTCAATCCTACCGGTGCGGACGTAGCACTCTGTGGAAGATTGACCTTGAGAGGAGATCCGTAGAACGCTCCGGACCGGCGCCGGAGCGGCTGCGCCCGTAGGAGCCTAGCGAGAGAGGACTGGTGCAACGAAGGAAGTTTTCGGGGGCTACGTCCAGCTCAAAAAGAGTCGTATGATTCTTGTTTTCGTGCAAATCGTTCATTGCCGGAAGAGAAGTTTCCACGCTCGAGAATGGCAGAGCGTCCAGTGAAACGAAGACTCCGGTGTGATGCTGTCCCGTAAACGAGCGAAACGGATCCGTCATGCGCCTCGCTAGGCTCTTTCCTGCACCGGTCTTTCCCGCGCTCCTCCTTCCCCGGCTGGCGGTAGCGCAGAGCGTCTTTCCGGTCCGTGTTGGGGAGGTCTTGATGTGGTCCGAATACGTCGGAATGCTCGCCGTCGGTTGGGGGGTGGGGGTTACCGTGTGGCTGGTCTCAGGCCGGCCTGCGATCACGTGCCTGTTTGTGGACCTGCCTCGGGCCTGGAAGTTGCGGCGAGAACACGTCCTGACGAGCAGTCTTCCGGTCTGCAAATACCTGTCGAGCGGGGCGCTTCTCTTGGTGCTCGGGGCGATTTTGGTCGATCAGCTCTGGGGATTCTGGACGCCGGCGTTCAATATCGGGCTCTTGACGGGCGTGATGATCGGGGCGGGCCACTCCGTCGTGAATGTCCAAAAGCCTGGCGGCCCGGTTGATTTCCTGGAGGCGAACCAGCGATACTTGAACGAAAACGAGGTCCCGCTCTTCACGGAGTATGACGGAGCGTGATCGGGGCTTTCCGACTCCGACTGAGGCATTTACCAGCGAGTTGTGAGGGACGGGGCAAGGGGGGTGGAAGGGGCCGCGAGGGGAACTCTCCAGAATACACCGTCCCTATCGGGCGGTCGAGGTGCACAAGCCTCGATCCCCTGCGCACCCTCAATTCAACACTCGTTGCCCCGCAGTTCAAGGCATTCAGCTCTCCTCGGAGGAGTTGCTCGACGCGCTGGTGTCTGCTTCCCCGTTGGCGTGGATCGACTTGAGGTCCGCAAGGTTGTCTGCATTCAGCACGTTGTCGATGAGGCCGTACTCCTTTGCCTCCTCGGCGCTCATCCAGTAGTTGCGGTCGGCATCCTCCTCAATTTGAGTGATGTCCTTGTCCGTGTGGTGCGCCAGGATCTGGTAGAGGCGCTTCTTGAGCCACGCCATCTCTTTGGCCTGAATCTCAATGTCAGAGGCTTGTCCCTGCGTCCCGCCCATGGGCTGGTGCATCATAACGCGGGAGTTGGGGAGGCACGCCCGCCGTTCCTCCTCGCCGCCGGCCAGCAGCACCGAGCCCATCGACGCGGCCAGTCCCACACAGGTCGTTGCGATGGGGGCTTCGACGTACTGCATCGTGTCGTAGACGCCCAGGCCGCTGTAAATGACGCCCCCCGGCGAGTTGATGTAGAGGTTGATGGGCTTGCTGGACCCTTCACTCTCCAGGTACAAGAGCTGAGCGACCGTGAGATTGGCAATCTGATCGTTCACCGGGGTGCCAATAAATACGATCCGCTCCTTCAAAAGGCGGCTGAAGATGTCATACGCACGCTCCCCACGGGTGGTCTGCTCCACCACCTTGGGGACCAGCCCGGACTGCGGTTGATCCCCCAAGCCACCCTGGTGGATGCTGCTCGGGAGCGACGTGAGGCTTTTGCTAAACTGGAGGAAGTCGTCGGCGTCGGGCATGAGGAAAATGGAAGATCAACAAGTGAAAACTACGCTCCGTAGCACATCTGTCAGCAGGAAAATCGTTCCGGGCCGGACTGGGTGGGCGGGTCCTACAGCCGCTTGTACCCACGCTGAAGAGGGACCTGAGGAGACATTCCAGACCCGAAGCGTGGCCTGGAGGGACAGTTGAGGCTGAGGAGTTCTTCGAAGCAAAAGCAAACGTTGCCACTGGGACAGAGGCTCCCGTGGGGCCGGAGCGGACCAGCCGACTCGGGGCTGGGAGGGAGGGTACTCTTTTGTTACCATCACTACTCAGGAGTTCGAGGCGTGCAGCACGGCAGCCACGCCCGATTGGCAATCGTCCCGTCGAGCGTCCATCTTGTGCTTGTGACTGTCCGTAGGACGGTCCGCAAAGAGGACGAACCGGTAACGGGTCCGGTGCGCCCCGCCGTCGGCACAGCCGGGCGTTCCGGGAGTACTGGGGCACGCGGTGGATCGTCCTCCCCAATCCCCAATACGGCTCGTGGGAGGGAGCGCTCTACAACTTCAACTACGGCCTCTCGCCGCTCCGTGTGCTGGAGGAGAAACGCGAGCAGCTCACCCCGAAGCGCCCTGAGTAGGCGCCACACGCAGCCCTTTTGGTAGCAGCAGTTCCTGCCTAAATGGACATTGCCGACGCAACGTTTGTGGTGACGGACGTGGAGACGACGGGCACCTCGGCGGACGACAACCGCGTCCTCGAAATCGGAGCCGTCAAGGTGCGCGACGGAGACGTGGTCGACCAATTTCAGCAACTCGTCAATCCCCAACAATCGGTGCCGGGCCGCATCACGGAGATGACCGGCATCACCACGGGGATGGTGTTCGAGGCCCCGCCGATCGAGGCGGTCCTTCCAGAGTACCTCGAATTCCTCGGCGAGGCCCTTCTGGTGGCCCACAACCTCTCCTTCGACGAGTCCTTCCTGAATGCGGAGTTCGGGCGGATCGGCCGGGCGTCCCTTTCGAACGAGACCCTCTGCACCCTGCGACTGGCTCGTCGGCTGCTGCCGGGCCTCGACTCGAAAGGGCTCAGCCGACTCGCGCAGTTCTACGACATCGATGTGGACGGACGGCACCGGGCGCTCGGCGACGCGGAGGCGACGAGCATCGTGCTCCATCGACTCTTGAGCCAACTGGCCTTCGAGCACGAGATCGACACCGTCGAAGGCGTCCTGCGATTTCAGCATCAGAGCTACCAGACGGTGCGGTCGGTGCCCGCCCACATCGAAGACATCCGGGAGGACGTGCTCCCCGAGGCCCCCAATGCTCCGGGCGTGTACGTCCTGAAAAACAGCTCCGGCACACCGCTCTACATTGGAAAGGCCAAGCGGCTGGACGATCGGCTGCGCAGCCACTTCACGGCGGTCGAGTCCAGCGGGGCGCGCAAGCGGAAAATGCTGCAGAAGGTGCGGTCCGTGGACTGGACGACGACGGGCACGGAGTTGGAGGCCGTTCTCTTAGAGTCGCGGCGGATTAAAGCCGAAAAACCGCGCTATAACCGCGCGCAACGCCGCTACTACAGCCGCCCATTCATCCGGCTCGACACGGCCCACGAGTACCCCACCATCTCCTGGACGCGCCGGCTGGAGGCCGATGGGGCCGAGTACTACGGACCGGTGCGCAACACCGACCAGGCCAACATGGTGGTCGACGTCGTCGGGCAGTTTTTTCGGCTCCGCGAGTGCGACGACGAGCGCCTTCACCTGGGCCAGCGGTGCCTCTACGCCGACATGGACCGGTGCACTGCTCCCTGCGAGACGGAGGACGCGGAGACGTACGCGAAGGTGGTCGCTCGCGTGCGGGCGCTCCTCACCGGGCAAGACCAGACGGTCCTCGACCGGCTCCGGGAACGCATGCGGAGCGCCTCCGAGCAACTCGACTTCGAGAAGGCGGCCGAGATCCGCGACACGGTGGAACAGCTGGAGCGCATCCTGGAGAAGCAGCGCATCGCCGCCGCGCCCATTCGTCGTCACAATGCGGTTCTCGTTCACACCGACAATGATCGGGCCGATCGCATTGACCTGCTGCTGGTGCGCCACGGTCAGTTCGAAGAGGCCCTGGCCTGGACCCTGCCCCCCACCACGCCGGATCAGCGAGCCCAACTGCTAGATCGGTGCCGGAGCGTGTTCGATCCGGACGCCGATCCGCCCGAAGCCCTCTCGAAGCGGGACGCCACGGAGATTCGCCTCCTCTCGCACTGGACCTATGCCCACCGCGACGAACTGACGGCGGTGCGCTGGACTGCCGAGCGGTCGCCCGCCGCCCTTGCGGACGCGATCGAGACGGTCGTGACCAATCAGGCCGAAGTGTGCACGTAGGCGGTAATACCGATGCATGAGTTCGTTCGTGAATTGTTTCCGCGTGATTCCGCGGGGTGTAGAGTCGGAGGTGAACGTGCCCACGGTCGGCGGCCTCACGTATCAGGAGACCCGACCCGGCGACGCGGCAGAGGCAGAGGGAGACAAATCGTCGCAGTAACGAGAGGGACCCTGCAACACGAAGGACTTGCACGAACCAGTGGCAGGCAGTATCATGTGTCGCGACGAGCGTTTTCCCAACTACCCGCTGGGACTGGCGTGGGAGAACGTCTTCGCTGCCGCGCCTGAATTCCCGAAACTTGTCCCCACCGACGACAATCTCCATGGATCCCCCTCTTGAGCGCGCCGCCTGTACGTTGGTTCCAGAGACCACGTACCGATCAAGCGACCCGGCCTCATCGGTGCGCGTCTGCGTGATCGACCTGGGCACCAACTCCTTCCACGCCATCATCGTCGACGCGCACCCGAACGGCAGCTACCAGGTGGTGGATCGCCTGAAAGAGATGGTGCGGCTCGGCCAGCACGGACTGGACGCCAACCGCCTCCCAGACGATGCCATGGAGCGGGGCATGAAGGCCCTCAAGCGCATCAAACTGTTGGCCGACGGGTGGGACGCGCGAGAGTACCTATCGTACGCGACGAGCGCCATCCGCGAGGCGGCCAACGGCGGGGCGTTCATTCAGCGGGCCCGAGAGGAGCTCGGGCTCCGCATTCGTCCCATTAGCGGGGAGCGAGAGGCGCACCTCATCTTTCAGGGGGTGAGCCGGACGGAGGACTTTTCTGAGTCCTCTCTGCTGATCGACATTGGCGGCGGCTCCGTCGAGTTTATCATCGTGGACAACGACACGGACGTGTTCGACGTGAGCCTGAAGCTCGGGGCGGCCCGGACGACCGAACGGTTCGTGACGACCGATCCCCTCTCGGAGGACGAGCAAGCGCGGTTGCGGGCCCACTTTAAGGCTGAGCTCGAGGAGGTATTGACGGCTTCTCGCGCACGCGAAATCACCACCATCATCGGGTCCTCGGGCACTATGAAGAGCCTCGCTCGGGTGACTCAGGAGCAATTCGGAGACGGGAGCCGCTCCACCTTCCAGCAGTCTTTTCCCGTAGAAGACGTGCGCACCGCCCTCCGGTGGGTGATGCAGGCGTCGGCGTCGGAGCGGGAGGCCCACCCGGCCATCGAGCCGAAGCGGGTCGATCAGATAGGGGCCGGGGCCGTGCTGCTCGATACGCTCTGTGCGGGGCTTCCGTCTGTGCAGAACGTGAAGGTGTCACCCAATGCCCTGCGGGAGGGCATGGTGGTTCACTTCATCAACCAGAACTACGCTCGCCTGCAGCAGATGGCGTCGTTCCGGGATCCGAGGCGGCGGAGCGTCCACGAGATTGCATACCGGCTCAAGTGGGAGGAAAATCACGCCCAGCACGTGGCGGCCACGGCGACCTTTCTTTTTGATCTGTGCCGGTCAATCTACGAGGGCCCCGCCACCGACACGGAGCTTCTGGAGTACGCGGCCCTCCTGCATGACATTGGATATCTTGTTACGCACGCCGAGCACAATGAGCATTCGCGGTACCTCGTCGAGCACGCCGAGCTGCAAGGCTTCCAGTCCGAGGAAGTATCGATGATGGCCCTGGCGGCGCATTATCATCGCGGTCCGTTCCCCGATCCGTCCGACGAGCACTTCGGGCGCTTGTCCCCGGCCCAGCAACAGCGGGTGCGGCAGCTCGCCGGTCTCCTTCGCGTGGCCGAGGGGCTGGATCGGAGCCACTTCCAGAACGTGGTGGCTCTGCGGGCACGCCTGACCGACGAGGCCCTTCACCTTCTGCTGGCTACGAAGGGGGACCCGCAGCTGGAGGTATGGGCTGCTCAGGACCAGGGAGGACTCTTCGAGTTGGCCTTCGACCGAACCCTGCACGTAAAGCCGACTGAGATTCCTGCCCGCACCAGTGGCGGGGCCGTCTCGGCGGACACGCGAATGGCGCGCGCCGGGCGATCGTAACGGGTGGGCCCCTATGCATGTCCGTCGGACGTGCAGGATCCAGGGGCCATGTCCTCCTCTGAGGAGACGGCGGGCGGACGATAGCACGCCGGGGAGCGCGCCTCCGCTCAGGGCACCGCGAACCCAACTGCTTTCGGGACTCGGCCAACTCACGGAATCGACATGCGCCCCAACTCCTCAATCGAGGCGCTCGCCAATTACGCCCCGGCAGGGAGACTTCCTTCGGTCATCCGCCTCCACTCACGCCCACACACCGACCACCCGGGGTTTCATCCGCGATTAACCGCCCCGAATCTTGCCCCTACGACGGTGGCGCGTTACTTTGGACCCTGTAGACGCCATGTGATCCCGGCCTTCGTCTGTGGATCGGAGTCCCGGCTCTACCACGCTCATACCGAATCCGCCGCGGGATTCGGGTATGGATGTGAGGAAGTGTGGACGTATTGAAGGCAAAACGCGTCCACACATCTATGCCTCCATATTCGGACGGAGCATGCGGAGGTTGTATCAGGACATCTTTCCGCTCAGTCGCTAGGGGTCATGGCCGCACCTTCCATGTTCTTTTTGCTAGCCACAGTGGCGGTGGCCGCCGCCCTGGGCATGCTCATTGCCCGGAACCCCGTGGCAAGCGCCCTCTGGCTGGTGCTGAACCTCTTTTGCATTGCCGGGCTCTACCTCACCCTGAATGCGTCGTTCATCGGCGTCATTCAGATCCTCATTTACGCAGGGGCGATCATGGTGCTGTTCCTGTTCGTCATCATGCTCCTCAACCTTTCGGCGCTCCCCGAGCTGAGGAGTCTCGATTGGGCACGAATAGGGGGGTTCGCCGTTGGCCTCGTGCTCCTGAGTCAGTTGTTGTACGTTGTGGCCCTGCAGTTCGACCTTGGGGCGGAGCCGGTTGGGGCGGGCACGGCGGCGGAGGTCGGAAGCGCCGCCACCCTGGGGGAGATTTTGTTCACCCGGTACGCCCTTCACATCCAGGTGGCCGGCATTTTGCTGCTCGCCGCAACGGTGGGGGCCGTCATGCTTGCCCAGCGCCGCTTTGAATAAACCTGGTTTTTCGTTGGTTGTGAGTCGTTGGTTGTTTGGTTCAAGGTTTCGATGAGTCCAGTGCCAGTCCTAATCTCAAGTTGTACTTCGATCAAGTAATCGTCCAATAGCGTCCGTCCCACAACCAACAATCCACAACCAACTGTCAACAAAAAAAATGGACGTTGCCCTGAACTGGTATCTCGCCCTCAGCGCCGTGCTCTTCACCATCGGCACGCTCGGCGTGCTGTTTCGGCGCAACGCCATCGTAGTCCTGATGTCCGTGGAACTCATGCTCAATGCGGTGAACCTGACGCTGGTGGCCTTCAGTCAGTCTCTGGGCGACCCGAGCGGTCAGATGCTCGTGTTCTTTTCGATTGCGGTGGCGGCCGCGGAGGCGGCGGTGGGGCTTGCAATTGTGATCGCCATTTTCCGCAGCAAGGTTACGGTGGACATTACCGAAATCAATCTCTTCAAACACTAGCGACTCCTGCACTGTCGTCTCGTCGCTGCGTACGTCCTCGATTCCGGATTTACTGCCGCGCTGATGTCTTCTGCCACGCTGCTCCGTCTCGTCCTTCTCTTGCCTCTCGCCGGGGCAGTCTTAAATGGCGTGGCTCCCCTCTTTTTGAAGGAGTTTCGCACGCGGGAAGGCTTTCTGGGCACGATCGGGACCGCGGTCGTGGCGATCCCCTTCGTGATTGCGATCTACCTGTTCGTCACCTTCGGCGGGGAGCCAATCGTGGCGGACTACTTTACGTGGATGGCGGCGGGCGACCTGGATCTGTCCTTTGCGTACCGGCTCGACGAGCTGTCGCTGATCATGACGCTCGTGGTGACGGGGGTGGGCGGGGTCATTCATCTCTACTCGATCGGGTACATGCACGGAGATCCTGGATACTGGCGGTTTTTCAGCTACCTGAACCTCTTCATCTTCGCCATGCTGAACCTCGTGCTGGCGAACAATCTTCCGGTACTCTTCCTAGGGTGGGAAGGGGTAGGGCTGTGCTCGTACCTGCTAATCGGCTTCTGGTACACAGATCTCAGCAATAGCACCGCCGCCAACAAGGCGTTCATCGTGAACCGGGTGGGCGACTTCGCTTTCCTGGTGGCCATGTTTTTGGTCTTTCAAGAGCTCGGCTCGCTGAGCTTTGACGTGTTGCTGGCCGAGGGGCCCGCACTTCCGGAGAGCACGCTCAACTGGATTGTCTTTCTGCTCTTTGTCGGGGCCACGGGCAAGAGCGCGCAGATTCCGCTCTTCGTGTGGCTGCCGGACGCGATGGCCGGCCCGACGCCCGTCTCTGCCCTCATCCACGCCGCGACGATGGTGACGAGCGGCCTTTACCTGCTGGCCCGGATCTCCGAGCTCGTGCTCGGGGCGCCGGTGGTGATGGCAATTATTGCAATCGTAGGGGCTGCGACGGCGCTCATGGCGGCGACGATCGCCATTGCTCAGAACGACATTAAGCGGGTGCTGGCCTATTCCACCGTCTCGCAGCTCGGCTACATGTTCATGGCGGCGGGGGTGGGGGCCTTCTTCGTGTCCATCTTTCACCTGGTCACGCACGCCTTCTTCAAGGCCTGCCTTTTCCTCGGCTCCGGCAGCGTAATCCACGGGATGGAAGAGGTGGAGCACGGCCTCGACGAGATGGGGCACGACACGAGCGACTTCGATCCGCAGGACATGCGCACCATGGGCGGGCTCGGGGAATACATGCCCGCCACGCGGACGACCTACCTGCTGGCGACCCTGGCGATCTCGGGGATTCCCCTCACGGCTGGCTTCTTTTCGAAAGACGAGATTCTCTTCAAGACGTTCGAGTACGGGTACGACGGCCACACTTATGCAATGCTGGTCTGGATTGTGGGGGTGCTCACGGCCCTACTCACGGCGTTCTACATGATGCGCTCCTACATGCTGACGTTCGAGGGCGCGCCGCGCTGGCCGATGGCGGACCGGTTGGAACCCCACGAGTCGCCCGCTACGGTGACGGGGCCGCTGTGGACGCTTGGGATTCTCTCCATCATCGGCGGATTCATCGGGCTGCCCGCGGTCATCAAGGGCGGGAAGTGGAACTGGATTCATCATTATCTGGGCGCCGAGTACGGCGGGCCGGTGGCCGAGGCGTCGCTGCACGGCCACGTGCCGCTGGTGCTGGAGTGGGGGCTCATTCTCCTGAGCTCGGTCATCGCCCTCGGGACGGTCTACTACGCGTGGCACGTCTACGCGGCGCAGGGACTGGCGTTTGACGCTCTGCTGAAGCGCCGCCTGCAGGGCCTGTACCGGACGTGGGAGGACACGTACTACTGGGACGACTTCTACGATGGGGTCGTCGTGGGTACGCTCATCGACGGCATTGGCCGGAAAGGCTTTGCCGCGTTCGACGATACGGTGGTAGATGGGGCGGTGAATGGTGTGGCCGACGCCGCGACGAACGCAAGTGGCCTGTTGCGCCGGACGCAGACGGGAATTGTGCAGAACTATGCGCTGGCCCTCGCCCTCGGCGCGGCGCTCGTGGTGGGGTTGATGCTTTATGGAGTCTGACGGAAATCGGTCGGATGCATCTTAATTGCTGCTCAGACATGTGAGGATACTGACTGTGCAGTCACTCGTGAAACGTGACTCGTAATGCGTGATGAAGAACCACGTCAAATTCCAGTAATCACGTCATTCACGTATCACGCATCACGGATCATAATTGTTAGGGAGAGAGGATAATTGCGGAGTGAGCCTTCACAGCCTGCAACGTGCTGCTCGAATATGACCATCCCTTACCTCACATCCCTCGTCATTTTCCTGCCGGCCCTCGGGGCGCTGCTGACGCTCTTCCTGCGGCGGGCCTCGGCGATCCGGTGGACGGCCCTGGCGACGACGACGGTCACGTTTGTGCTTTCCATCGGGCTCTTCGTGGGCTACGATCCGTCGGTGAGCACGGCCCTGGCCCCGCAGCTCGCGGATGTCTGGGCGGGGTGGCTGCCGGAGGGCTTTGACGTGAAGTACTTCGTCGGCATCGATGGATTGAGCCTGCTGCTCGTGATGCTGACGACCCTGCTCGGGCCCGTCGTGGTTTTGTCCTCGTGGACCTACATCGGGGAGAAGCAGAAGGGCTACTATTCGCTGCTCCTCCTGCTCCAGACCGGCATTACGGGCGTTTTTGCCTCGTTCGACCTCTTCCTCTTCTACATCTTCTTTGAGCTCACGCTCATTCCGATGTACTTCATCATCGGAATCTGGGGCGGCACAGAGCGCATCTACGCGGCGGTCAAGTTCGTGATCTACACGCTCGTGGGGTCGCTGCTGATGCTGGTCGGGATTCTCTATCTCGGCTACGCGGCGGGGGAAGCCGTGAACAACGGCGTCTTTACGACCGACTGGTACACGCTCCTGGAGTACAACGTGCCGCTGGGCACGCAAGGATGGCTGTTTGCGGTCTTCGCGTTCTCGTTCGCCATCAAGGTGCCGCTCTTTCCGCTCCACACTTGGCTGCCGGACGCCCACGTGCAGGCGCCCACGGGCGGCTCCGTCATTCTGGCGGGGGTGCTTCTAAAGATGGGGACCTACGGGTTGCTCCGCTTCTGCCTACCCCTCTTCCCGAACGTAGCGCAGAGCTACGCGGGCCTGTTCGCGGTGATCGCCGTGATCGGCATCATTTACGGCGCCCTGGTGGCGCGGGTGCAGGCGGACGCCAAGAGCCTCGTGGCCTACTCGTCGATCAGCCACCTCGGGTTCGTAGTGCTCGGCCTCTTCGCCTTTACGGCCGAGGCCCTGCAGGGAGCGGTCATTCAAATGATTAACCACGGACTCTCTACCGGGGCGCTCTTCCTACTGGTGGGCATGCTGTACGAGCGCCGCCACACGCGGCTGATGGAAGATTACGGCGGACTGGCCACGTCGGTGCCCGTCCTCACTACGTTCATGGTCATCAGCGTTCTCGCCTCGGCGGGACTGCCGGGCCTCAATGGGTTTGTGGGAGAGTTTCTGATTCTGCTCGGCTCGTTCCAGAGCACAGTCCTCAACAGTCCCGTGCTCGTGGCCCTCGCCACGAGCGGCGTCATTCTCGCCGCCGTCTACCTGCTGCACATGATGTACCGCACCTTCTTTGGCGAGCTCACCGACGAGGCCAACGCGCAGATGGCCGACATGAATGCCCGCGAGTTCGGGCTTATGGTGCCGCTGATCGTGCTGATGTTCGTCCTCGGCTTTTACCCGAACCCGTTCCTTCAGCAGACGGCGCCCACGACGGAGTTCCTCCTGGAGACGGTAGAGGAGAAGCGGGCCGCCGTTCAGCAGCAGGCTGATGAGCCGCCGACGAAGGCCCCCCCTGCGCCGCCGGAGACTGAGGACGTCATCATCTCCCCGCCGGACAGTACTCCGTAGACGATTCGCCTTCTTACTCATCCATCGCTTCAGCTGCCTATGCCTTCTCGTGAACCGCTGTCTAATGCTGACATTGACGACGCTCTTTCCGACTTGGAGGGGTGGACCCACGCCGACGACAAGCTTCAAAAAACCTTCGAGTTCTCTAACTTCCGGGAGGCGATCAGCTTTATCGTTCGCCTCTCGTATCACGCCGAGGAGATGATGCACCACCCGGAGTTGGAGAACGTCTACAGCACGGTCTCGGTGGCCCTTACGACGCACGACGCGGACGGAAGGGTGACGGAGATGGACGTGGAGTTGGCGACGAAGATCGAGGATTTTGTCTGGGTCTAGCCGTGAAAAGATGTCCCGGTGGGACGTCTCTCTACGATGGGGGGGATGCTTTTTGAGCGAGGTAGGATTTTTTTATCTATGGATTTGTCCAGTGCCTTTTCGACCGTCGTGGCCGATCTCCCCGCCGTCTTTTCGATGACGGTGGTGGGGCTTGTGGGACTTGCAATGGTGGCTCTCGACGCGTTTCGCAACGACCACCCGGCCATTCCATGGCTCGGGGCGGCGGCCCTGACGGTGTCGGCAGCGTGGGAGGTTACCCAACTCGGAGCGCCGCAGGGAACGGTGTTCTTCGAGACGCTGCGGACCGGGGGCTTCGTGGCGTTCATCAACCTGATTATTCTGCTTACGGGGCTGGCCACGACGCTCGTGTCGATCCCCTATCTGAACCAACTGCGGCACGGATACGGAGAGGTGTACGCCCTCCTCCTCTACGCCACGGTGGGAATGATCATGCTCGGCTCGGCCAACAACATGATCAGCATCTTTCTGGGGCTGGAGACGATGTCGGTCTGTCTTTACGTCCTCACGGGGCTCGTTCGCGAGGACGAAGGGGCCGTAGAAAGCGCGCTCAAGTACTTTCTGCTCGGCGCGTTCTCGACAGGCTTCTTTCTCTACGGCATTGCGCTGATGTACGGCGCGACCGGCACGATGGCCCTGCCCGCGATGGCCTCGGCGGAGCTGGCCACAACCTCCACGCGGTTGCTGTTCTGGGGCGGTTTCGCGCTCTTCCTGGTGGGCTTCTTCTTCAAGGTCAGCGCGGCCCCGTTCCACATGTGGACGCCGGACGTGTACCAGGGCGCCCCCACACCCCTGACCGGATACATGTCGACGGCCACGAAGGCTGCGGCGTTCGCTGCCCTCATCCTCGTGCTCGTCCACGCCGTGCCGGGGGGCGAGTGGCGCCTCGCGCTCGCGGCGGTGGCGGTGCTGACGATGGTGGTCGGCAACGTGATGGCGCTGGCCCAGACCAACGTGAAGCGCCTCCTCGCCTACTCGTCCATCGCGCACGCTGGCTACGTGCTCGTGGGCCTCGCGGCCGGGACGGAGGCAGGATACGCCGGGGCGCTCTTTTATCTGCTCGTCTACGCAGTGATGAATATTGGTGCCTTCGGCGTGATGGCCATGCTGGAGTGGGACGG
>PXTN01000044.1:20368-37420 GCA_003022565.1 Bacteroidetes bacterium QS_3_64_15
ATGGGCGTCTTTATGTTCAGCCTGATCGGCTTTCCGCCGCTGGGGGGCTTCGCGGGCAAGTACTTTGTGTTCGCCCCGGCCGTTAACGCCGGCATGACCTGGCTGGTGGTCATCGCCGTGCTGATGAGTGCGCTCAGCGCCTACTACTACCTGCGCGTCGTGTACGTCTTCTGGATGCAGTCCGCCGACGAGGTGGAGGCGACGGATCCGGTGACGAACGCGGCCTTCCCGCAGGCGACGACGGCGGCGGTAGGGACGCTCGTGGTGTGCGCGGTGGCGCTCGTGGTGCTCGGCGTCTTCTTCGGGGGCGTCCTCGAGACGACGTCCGGCTTCTTCGGGGCCTCGGCGATGGCGGCAGCGCCCTGATTCGTCGAACGTTCCACGTTGCAACGTCTAACGTTCCGACGCCGATGGAGGATCTACTCCGCGACCGGTTGCCGCACGCCCCGCAGATGGGCCTGTTTGTGGTCCCGAACCTGCCGGAGGACCGGCTGAACAATGCCCTGTCGGACTACGCGACGGAGGTGGGGCACGACGAGGTGCTCGCGCTCTACGACGCGACGCTGAGTGGCACCGGGGGCGACGGGGCCGTCTTCACGCGGGATCGGTTCGTCTTCCAGAACAACGACCTGCAGTCCACGCAGACCGTCCGCTACCCGGATCTCGTGGGCGTGGAGGAGCGAAGCCGATGGCTGGGACTGGGCGGCAAGAGGGTGGACCTGACGGTGAATCGGGGACGGGCGACGTTCGAACTGACGATGGATTTCTCGGGGGCGACGAACGCGGCCTCGTACGTGGCTGACTTTCTGGACGCGGCGATGGTGGAGGACATTGACTTTGCCCCATCCTCGGAGCCAGACGAGACGGACGCCGCCGCGGTGCGGGACGCCCTGCAGCGGCTCCGCACCGAGCAGAAGCTGACGAAGGACGACTACCAGCGCCTCCTCGACGTTTTGGAGGGTTTGTCCTGACGAGGAGGATCGAGGAGCACAAGCGGGGAGGGTGGGTATGACGCTGTGCATCCCACACTTCTCACTGATCGTGACTGGTGCTCATGGAAAAGACCGTTCGGAAGGTTCCATTCCACGATCAACCGTCCGACGCCTCCTACTGGCGCGACCAGTCCCCCCAGAAGCGGCTTGCCGCCCTCGAACAGATCCGACGGGAATACCACGACTGGCCCGATGACGCTCCACCCAGACTTCAGAGAGTTTATTCAGTTGTTGAACGATCATAGCGTCCGGTACCTGGCGGTGAGAGGATACGCAGTGGCGCTTCATGGGCATCCGCGGTACACGAAGGATCTGGACGTATGGGTCAAGGCCGACTCCGAAAACATTAAACGCCTCTTGAGCGCACTGAAGTCACCACCTGCTCCATGGAAGGGGACACCGCCGGTGCGCCCTTCACTAGAAGAAGCGCAAGACCCAGTCCGCTACGCGGCTCGTGAGGCGGTCGTAGGGCGGGTACAGGGGCCGCAGCAGCTCCGACCCGTACGAGCGCCGGAGGACGGAGCGTTCGTTGGAGAACTCCTGGAAACTGCGGCGGCCATGGCCCCGACCGATGCCGCTTTCGCCCTTTCCCCCGAACGGGAGGTTTGGATTCATGAAATGAAGGAAGGCCTCGTTCACGCAGGTGCTGCCGGCCGTCGTGCGGCTGAGAATTGACTCGACCGTCGTCTCCCGCTCGGAGAACACGTACAGGGAGAGCGGCGATGGCCGGTTGTTGATGATTCGAAGAGCGTCGTTGAGCGAGCCGTAGGAAAGGACGGGAAGGAGGGGCCCAAAAATTTCGTCCTGCATAATGTCGGCGTCGAGGGGCACGTCGGTGAGAACGGTCGGCGCCACGAAGTTCGTTCCGGCGTCGTGCTGGCCGCCGAGCGCCACGGTCGCCCCGGCGTCCACGGCGTCCGAGAGCAGGGCCGTGACCGCCTCGTAGTGGTCTTCGTGAACGAGCCGGGCGTAGTCCTCGCTCGCCTGCTGGGCGCCCGCGGAAGCACCGTAGAACTGGTGGACGTGTGCCCGGAGCCGGTCGACGAGGGCGTCGCGCACGCGGTCCTCGACCAGAACGTAGTCGGGAGCGATGCAGGTCTGCCCGGCGTTGGTGAACTTGGCCCAAGCGATGCGTCCTGCGGCCTTCTCTAGATCGGCGGTCGCGTCGACGACGGTGGGCGATTTTCCGCCGAGTTCGAGCGTGACGGAGGTCAGGTGTTCCGCCGCGGCCGTCATCACGAGCCGCCCGACGGCGGGGCTGCCTGTGAAGTAGATGTGGTCGACGGGCTGAGCAGTGAGCGTCTCGGCCACGTCCGGCCCACCGGTGAACACGGTCACCTCGCGCTCGTCGTAGAGGTCCGCGATCAATTCTGTTATTGCAGAAGCCGTGTGTGGGGCGTGCTCGGACGGCTTCAGGGCCACGCAATTGCCGGCCGCGAGGGCCCCCACGAGCGGACCGAGCGTCAGGTTAACCGGGTAGTTCCAGGGCGACATGATGAGGGCCACGCCCTTCGGCTCGTAGTGAACCTCCGACCGGGTGCCCGTGAAGAGGAGAGGGGAGGTCACCGGGTCCGAGGCCATCCAGTCGTCGAGCCGGTTGATCGCGTGTTCGGCCTCTTTCGTGATCGCCTTGATTTCCGTGAGGTCAACCTCGACCGGAGCCTTCCGGAAGTCGGCCTGCAGGGCGTCGTAAAAGGTCTGCCGCCGGTCCAGGAGGGCGTCGGCGAGGCGCCGGAGCTTGGCTTTTCGCTGAGCGGGGGAGGTCTGCCGGACGGTGGGGGCCCGGTTCTTCAACGCTGCAACCCGCCGCTCGATTTCGGCCTTCGAGGAGGAGGGAGGCGCGTTTGACACGACAGGCGGGGGCGGGGGGCTCACGGAGGGAAGGGGATTGAAGACACATGAGTTGGTATATTAACCTCCGAATTGAGCCGAATGGTCCCGGTCCCCCGGGCGATCGTGCGTTAAAAATTTCCGTCGTGGTGTGGAGGCTCGTCCGCCTCTGATCAATGAAACTGCCCGAATGGAGCGGGCGAGAGGGTGCGTGGGAGCACGGACACACTGCCCTGGATCAGGGCACAATCAAGCCTCGGGCCAAGATGCGATTGCTGTGCCCGGTCCCCAGGGCTATCGCATCTGTGCTACAGTTGCCCGAGCAGGTGTTCGAGATACTCAGTGTCCCACCCGGCTCGAAGCCGCTTTGTCTCCATTCCTCCGTCGATGCTATCGTCCTGTTTGAGCAGCGAGAGGGCCAGGCGACGAACCCGTCCCAGATTACCAGTCCCGTCGCCACTGCGCACTTGGCTGTCATCTTCGCCGAAGGCGACGTCCAAGCTCCAGTGTAGCTGATTCTCGATTCGCCAGTGCTGGCGGGTTGCTTCCAGTAGCTGCTCGGCGTCGGGTGGTAGGCTGCTGATCACATATCGCCTCTCAGTCGTTGTCTCGCCGCCTACAGGGCCGTTTTCGGCGTTTGGCTCCGCCTCGAACCGCTCGGTTTCGATCAAGGCGACTGAACTGACTTCGGGCCACCGGCTGCTATCGATAAGTCCCCGGCCGCCGACCTCAATTGCCCAGCAACGACGAGTTTCAACCCGCCCGTGCCCTCCGTCCACGTCGGTATAGTCGGCTTCAAAGCCCCGATCCCGGCGCCGATCAAAAAGCCGCTCGATGTCGGCCCGAAGCCCCTCCTGGTTGTCCTTTACCCGAAGCACGTAGGCGGCTCCTGCCTCCTGGATTGCCTCCGCGATAGAGGTCTGACACCCCATCGCGTCGACCGTGACAATGCAGCCCTCCAGCACGAGCGCTTCGAGTAGCTCCGGAATGGCCTCGATTTCGTTCGAACCGTCTTCTGACCGGCGCTGGCCGAGGGTCAGCCCCTGTTCGGTAGCCCACGCCTCTACCAGGTGCAGAGGGGCTTCTCCGGTGGCCTGGTCCCAGCTTCCACACAAGGTTTTCCCGTCGACGGCGACTACTTCCCCGTCGGTCTGCCTGCGGGCACTTCGGATCCAGGTCCGGAAACACTCCTCAAACTGCTCCGGGGCGATCCGGCCAAAAACCCCGCTCAGCGTGTCATGAGACGGGATCCCGTCCTCAAACGGCAGCAAGCCTCGTAACCATTCCAAACGAGACTCCCCAAACTGCTCGATAGCAACGAAGGTGTCGGCCCCGCTGATCACGGCACAAACCACCAGGACGACAATCTCTTCGAGCGGATAGATTTCACCGTGGCGCGGATCCTCCAATTTCTCGAAGCTTTCGACGAGAGAGGTAGTGTCGGGAGCAGACGAACTTGCAGGCATGGGACTCGGAAACTAACAACCAAAAACGGTGAGTCCCGAGAACCTAACCGCTATCCCTCACAGATGCGATAGCCCTGGCCCGGTCCCCCAATCCGCAAACAACCCTGTAGCGGTGGGCGTACTCCAACATGCACCATTTGGCGTCGGTTCGTTTCGAAACGGCGTCCCTTGCTGGCTCGTGCGCGCTTCTCTGCATCAACAAGCCTGTCCCTGATCTTATGGATGCACTGCTGATCGTTGACCTCCAGAACGACTTCTGCCCCGGCGGCGCCCTGCCGGTGCCGGAGGGAGACACCATCGTGCCCACCGTGAATGGGTTGGTCGAGGACTTTGATCATGTGCTGCAGACCCAAGACTGGCACCCAGCGGGGCACCAATCGTTCGCCTCGTCCCACCCGGACCACGATCCGATGGACGTGATCGAGGTGGATTACGGCGAGCAGGTGCTGTGGCCCGATCACTGTGTGCAGGGCACCAAGGGGGCCGAATTCCATTCGGACCTCGATACCACCCACTCCGAGCTCATCATCCGCAAGGGCTTTCGGCCGGACATTGACTCCTACTCCGCTTTCTATGAGAACGACGGTGAGACGCCGACTGGTCTCGCCGGTTACCTCCGCGAGCGCGGCATCGACACGCTCTACCTCTGCGGCCTCGCCACGGACTTCTGCGTGAAGTGGTCGGCCGTGGACGGGCGGGAGGAGGGCTTCGACATCTACGTGATCGAAGACGCCACGCGCGGCATCGATCAGGACGGGTCGCTGGCTCAGGCCTGGGACGAAATGAACGACGCGGGGGTGCAGGTGATTTCTTCCGCCGCGGCGCTCGACCTGGCCATGGCGTAGCCTCTAGGTCGGCGGGGGGATGGCCACGAGGACGGATCGGATCTTACCTCCCCCTCCCGGAATCGGATGAAGGACGTGCCGAGCCGCACATTCTTCCCCAAATAGCCGTTGCTCTTCGACCCTCGCCCCACAGCTATTCCGCCTCCGCAACCACGGCATCGTCGGCCTCCGCATAGTAGGAAGTGACCTTCTCGGCCTTCGCGGGCCCGACCACGTCGGCGAGTTCGCCCTGCTCCGCCTCCTTCACCTTGGCCACCGAGCCGAAGTGCCCCAGCAGCGTCTGCGCCGTCTTGGGGCCGATGCCGTGGATATCGAGCAGTTCGGACTGGAGCGTTTGCTTCTTGCGCCGCTTGCGTTGGTAGGTGACGGCAAACCGGTGGGCCTCGTCCCGGACCTTCTGCAACAACTGAAGGGCGGGGCTGTCCTTCGCGACGAAGACAGGATCGGAGTCACCGGGCCGGTACACCTCCTCCAGCCGCTTCGCCAATCCGATAACGGGCACCCGGTCGAACGCTCCGACCGCCTTTAGCGTCTCCACGGCGCTGGAGAGCTGGCCTTTCCCCCCGTCGATGACCACGAGGTCGGGCCAGGGGCCGTCCTCCTCGATCATGCGACGGTAGCGGCGCCTCACCACCTCGCGCATGGCCTGGTAGTCATCGGGCGTGCCCTCCTCAGTTGAGCGGATCTTGTAGGTGCGGTAGTCGCTCTTGCGGGGCGTGGCATCGGTAAACACGACGCAAGAGGCGACGGTCTCCTTGCCACCGTGGTGCGACACGTCGATGCCGTCGATCCGGCGGGGTACCTCGTCCAGGTTCAGGGCCTCGCCCAAGGCCTTCACGCTTTCGGGGATGCGGTCGCGCTCCCGCTTCATCTGCTGAGTCTTCCACTCGCCCACTTTGAGCTTGGCGTTGGACTTCGCCATGCGGACGAGACTCGCCTTGTCCCCGCGCTGCGGCACCTTGATGGGCACCTTGTGCCCCTGCTCTTGACGGAGAAGCTCCTCCAGGGCGTGGGTGTCCTGCGCCGGATGATTGTTGGGGTCGTGGGAGAGAAGAACTTCCTCGGGGTAGAAATTTGCGTCGGTGTAGTAGTTTTCGGCAAGCGACAGCATCAACTCCTCATCCGCGCGCCCCTCAATGCGGCGGAGGTACTTGTGCCGCTCGCCAATCATCTTGCCCTCGCGGACCTGGAAGAGCACACCGCAGGCAATGTCCTCGTCGCGATCTACGTGAAGGGCAAACACGTCCCGGTCCGCAAAGTCCTGGCTGACGACCTTCTGCTGCTGGGAGTAGTCCTTGAGCGCCTGGATCTGGTCTCGCAGCCGGGCGGCCTCCTCGAAGTTGTGCCGGTCGGACTGCGCCTGCATCTCGTCCTTGAGCAGATCAATCAGCTCCTGCGTCTGGCCATTCAGCAGCTTCTTCACCTGGTCAATTGTCTTCATGTAGTCCGCCTCGGTCTGCAACCCCTCGCACGGTCCTTTGCAGTTGTCGATGTGGTGTTGCAGGCACACGTCGTACTTGCCGGCGTCAATCTTTTCCTCGCTGAGGTCCAGCGAGCAGGTGCGGAGCTGAAAGACGGACCGGATCGCGTCCATCATCGCGTTCATCTTGGACACGTCCGCGTACGGGCCGAAGTACTCGGAGCCGTCCTGTTTGACCTGGCGGGTCTTGAAGACGCGCGGAAAGCGCTCGTTTTTGATGCAGATGTAAGGGTAGGTCTTGTCGTCCCGCAGGTTGACGTTGTAGCGGGGCTGGAGCTCCTTGATCTGGTTGTTTTCCAGGATAAGCGCCTCCGCCTCCGTGTCCGTCACGATGATGTCCACGTCGACGGCCTTCTGCACCATCACCTCAATCCGGCCGTCCCGCTGGCGGCTTTGCTGGAAGTAGGTGCGGACGCGGGTGCGCAGGTTTTTGGCCTTGCCCACGTAGAGGACGGACGCCTCGTCGTCGAGGAACTTGTAGACGCCCGGCTCGGTGGGGAGGGAGTCGAGCTTCTGGACGAACGCATCCGGCTTGTCGTCGAGCAGATCGCTCATGAGCACCCGATCGATGGCGGCAGAACGGCGGCGTGTAGACAACGCCTACCCGAAAATCGTGATTCGGAGATGATCCCCAATCGCACCTTCAGGAGGAGGAGTAAGGGGGCCTGCCCCGGACCCTATCATGGACAAGCTGCACGACAGAAGCTTATCGCGCAGCGAGGGGGGCGTCGGTGCCAGCGTCGTCCCCCCAGATCTCCTGAAGGCGTGCGTCGCGACCGCAGCCCCGCCGGTAGTTCTTGTAGTGGCCCGGATTTTTCTTGTAGTAGTTCTGGTGGTACTGTTCGGCGTCGTAGAAAGCATCGAGCGGCTGAATGGGGACGGCGATGGGCTGGTCGAAGCGGACGGCCACCGTCTCTTTCGACTGCCGGGCGAGCCGCCGCTGCCGGGCATCGTGAGCGAAAATGACGGGCCGGTACGATGAGCCGCGGTCGCAGAACTGCCCGCCGTCGTCAAAGGGGTCGACGTTGTGCCAGTATACGCGCAGGAGCCGCCCGTAATCGACCTTGGTCGAGTCGTAGATGACCTGCACGACTTCGGCGTGGCCGGTGGTGCCGGACGACACGGCTTCGTAAGAGGGGTCGACCACGTCGCCCCCGGCGTACCCCGAGGTCGTGGCGACCACTCCGTCGATCTTGTCGTAGGGCGGCTCCATGCACCAGAAGCACCCCCCGGCGAAGGTAGCGGTGTCGGCCACGGACGCAGGAAGCGTGGTGTCGGGCGCCGCGGCTGAGGGGTCCTCGGCGTCGGACGACGTACAGCCGAGGAGCACGAGGCCCCCAACGAGCATTCCGAAGACGCCGAGGCACCAGGAGGATCGAAGGGACGGGCCAGTCGAGTCCATGAACGCGGGAGGAGTTTGGAAAGAAGGGACGGTGTGCGACCGAACATTACCAGTGGAACAGCCCCATCGTTCAGTGCGAACGGTAACGAACGGGTACCGCCGCGGGATGTGGGACCGGCTGCGCACAACTGTGCCACTCGTGCGCCGGCGTGAAGAAGCCGGGCTGAACTCCTCAGTGAATGACCTCCCTGCGGACGTTACAGAATGCTGATTCCCAGGTGTAGCGGAGATCGCTTCGACAGGCCAGCATCCTCGGGGTCGTGTTGGTCGCGGCGGGCGTCAGAGGGTGCCGCGTTCCACCTCCAGCAACAGCTCTTCGCCGCCGAACAGTGACGTCCGAAAGTACGTGCAGGCCGCATCGGCCCCGTCGTCGTACTGCACGGTGTGAAGGGCGAGGAGGCCATTCAGGGACTCGCCCGTCTCCATCACGGCGTCGTCGATGTACACGGGGATCAGGATCTCGTCCAGGGCCGACCGCAGTCGATCCACCGCGTCGGCGTGGGCGGCGGGCGCATCCGGGGGGCGACGATCCTCCACGTCCAGGGTGCGGTCGCGGACGTAGACGGCACTGAGCGGGTGTCCGTGGGCCAAGGTGGAATCGATGGCCGCCACGGTGTGAATAGTGTCCGCGCTCGGATCCACAGGTGCGCCGATCAGGCGGTACGATTCGTCGTCGGGCCCGACGAAGTGAACGGACGGGGCGTCAGGATCGATCTCCGCGAAAGGCGGGGGCGGGGCCTCCGGGGAGGTCTCCGTTTCCGTCCAGTCCCCCTTCTGGGGCGCGAAATAGAGCATAGCCGAAAAGGTGATTAACGTGAGCCGTAAGTGTGCTCGGAGCGCTCCTCCACCCGATCGGTGGCCGGGGGTGGGGTGGGCGAGAGGGCACTGATTTCGGCCCGGAGATCCTCCGTCATGTCGATGTCCAAGGCGCCGAGGGAACCCTCCAGTTGGTCCAGGGTGCGCGCCCCGATGATAGGGGCCGTGACAGCGGGACGGTGGGCCACCCACGCGAGGGCCAGGGCTGCGGGATCGTACCTGTGCTCTTCGGCAAAGGTGGTGAACCGCTCGGCCACCTCGTAGTGCACGTCAGCGCCGTACCGAGTCTGGTACATCGGATTTTCTACGAGGCGCCCCTCGTTCGGCTTCTGATCGGTCCCGTACTTGCCGGTCAGCAGTCCTCCGCCGAGGGGGCTGTAGGAGAGCACGCCGAGAGCCTCGCTCTGGGCGAGCGGCAACAGTTCTACCTCGGCCTGGCGCTTGGTGAGGTTGTACATCGGTTGAATGACGTGAAACGGCGTCCATCCCTCGGCGCGCTGCCGCCCAAGGGCCTTCATCACCTGCCAGGCAGCAAAGTTGGACGCGCCGAGGTAGAGAACCTTGCCCTGACGCACGAGGTCGTCGAGGGCGCGAAGGACCTCCGGCAGCGCGGTCTGTTCGTCGAAGCGGTGGACAAAGAACACGTCGATGCGGTCGGTGTCGAGGCGGCGCAGGCTGTCCTCGACGGCGCGCACGAGGTGGTATCGGCTGGCGCCCCGGGCGTTCGGGTCGTCGCCCATGGGGAAATACGCCTTGGTGGTCAGGACGACCTCGTCCCGGCAGTCGGCGACCAGATCGCCCAGAATCTCTTCGGAGCGGCCGTCTTCGTAGACGTTCGCGCAGTCAAACACGTTGATCCCGGCCTCGCGGCAGCGCCGAAACATCGCGGCGGAGGTTTCGCGGTCGGCGGGCCCTCCGAACGTCATGGTGCCCATGCAGAGGGGAGAGACCTTCACGCCGGTGTCGCCGAGGTATCGGTGGGAGGGAAGGGGCATGGGAGCAGTCAGTCGTGCATTGAGGAAGAGGAACGGCTTGTAGGTGTGGGATTCGGAGAAGTTATAAAGTAGTGCGTCCGCACCTGCTGGTTGGCCACCGTCTCTGCCTTGTAGGGCTCCGTGCCCAGAAGCTCCCGAAACGTCTTCACGACCGCATCTACGTCGCGGACCGCAATGCCGGTGTGCTCTACGCGAGGCATAAGGGGCGTCGAGTGTGTAGCGTGGAGCGTTCCGCAGTGTAGGTGAACGATTCAGATCGAGGACGGCAACGTCGGCGCGGCGGTTGAACCTGGCGCCGTCGCTGCGAGTTATAGGACGCACTATGGCTGCCACTCGCTCTTACACCGATGGCTCACCCGCCGAGGCAGAGCGAGCGCGTCGGTGGGCGATGATGGCCAGCCTACTGGTCTCCTTTCTGATGCTGGCGGGCAAGGTCACGGCGACCTACCTGACCGGAAGCACGGCCATCCTCTCCGACGCCGCCGAGTCGGTCATTCACCTCTTCGCCACCGGGTTTGCGGGCTTCAGTCTGTGGTACGCGGCCACCCCACCCGATCCCGAGCATCCCTACGGACACGGCAAGATTGCGTACTTCGCGTCCGCCGTCGAAGGCACCCTCATCCTGCTGGCGGCGCTGGGGATCGCCTGGACGGCCGTGCGCGACCTTATGGTCGGGGCCTCGCTCCACCGGCTCGACGTAGGGTTGTACCTGATCGCAGGGCTGACGCTCGTCAACCTCGCTCTGGGCCAGTACCTGATCCGCACCGGCCGGCGCACCAACAGCCTCGTCCTCGTGTCCAACGGCCGGCACGTGATGACGGACATGTGGACGAGCCTCGGCGTGGTCGTGGGGGTCGGTCTCGTGTGGATCACGGGCATCCGATGGCTGGACCCGACCGTGGGCCTCCTGGTGGCGGCCAACATTCTGTGGACCGCGTCCGGCCTGCTCCGGCGCTCCGTGTACGGCCTCCTGGACGAGGCCGACCCGGAGGCCACGAGCGACCTCCTCGATGAGCTGGCAACGGCGGTGGAGGAACGCCTCATCGCCGAGTTCCACCAGGTCCGGCACCGCCGCTCCGGGGATCAGGTGTGGATCGAATATCACCTGATGTTTCCAGGCGACATGCCGATCCACGAGGCCCACGCCCGGTCCCATCAGGTGGAGGACCGGGTGGACGCCCTCTTCCCGGACGACGACGTGTACGTCACGGCCCATCTGGAACCGCGCCGGCACGACGAGGCCCATCCGGACGAGCACCGCGAGCCGACCGATCCGCTCCGGAATGTTTAAGGGTGGAAGTATGGAAGGATGAAAGTATGGAGGAATGAACGTGGACGCCTCCATACATCCAAACGTCCACACCTCCATACCTAACCGATTTTTCCGGCCTCGCGGAGACGGTCGAGGTCGTCGAGGTTGTCGTGTACGTGCTCGGCGGAGGTGTCGAGCTGGGCTCGCTCGTCGGCGTCGAGGTCGACCTCGATGATCTCTTCGACGCCGCCCGCCCCGAGCTTCACCGGGACGCCGATGAACAGGTCGTGCAGGTCGTACGCGCCGTCGCAGTAGGCCGCGCAGGGAAGAATGCGCTTGTTGTCCTTGAGGATGGCCTCCGTCATCTCGGCCGCTGCGGCGCCCGGGGCGTACCAGGCCGAGGTGCCCATCAGGTCCACAATCTCGCCGCCGGCGCCCTTGGTGCGCTCCACAATCTCGTCGATCGTATCGTCGTCGAGCAGCTGGGTCACCGGGATGCCGCCGATGGTGGTGTATCGAGGGAGGGGCACCATCGTGTCGCCGTGGCCGCCCATGAGGAGGGCCTGCACGTCGCGGACCGACACGTCGAGTTCCTCGGCGATAAAGGAGCGAAAACGACCGGTGTCGAGCACGCCGGCCATGCCCATCACGCGGTGCGAAGGAAAGCCGCTCGCCTCGTACGCGACGTAGGTCATTACGTCGAGCGGGTTCGCTACCACGATGATGGTGCTGTCCGGGCTGCCTTCTGCAAACTGTTCGGCAACGCCACCTACAATTTCAGTGTTTTTGGCCAGCAGGTCGTCGCGGTTCATGCCGGGGCTGCGGGGGAGGCCCGCCGTAATGATGCACACGTCCGAATTCTCGGTAGGGCCGTAGTCGTTGGTGCCCGTCACGCGGGTATCGAAGCCGTGGATCGGGCTCGATTCCTGCATGTCGAGGGCCTTGCCCTGTGGCATGCCTTCCTGGATGTCGACCATGACGACGTCTTTCGCCACATCCTGCCGGGCGACGCATTCTGCGACGGTGGCGCCGACGTTGCCGGCACCAATGACAGTTACTTTCATAAAAGATGGAGATAGATGTGAAAAGAATTGACAATGTGGAATGCATTCTATAAAAAACACATTGCCGGCGCGGCCTGCCAGCAATATTTTGCGAAAAGTGGACCCGACTTTCAACTGTGTGCAGGAGGCTGAGCGATGCCGCTTTGCTCCCTGATCGTGACCGTTTCATCGAGTCTGTAATCGAATGACCAATGGTGAGGAAAAGAGATTGAGAGTGTCATCCACGCGCCTGTGGACGTTTCTGCGATGGGGGGGCGTGGGGCTGGCTGTCTTGGCGGTCGCGGCCCTGGCCCTCGACCTCACAGTGCGGGGCGTCCTCGACACGGACACCGTGGAGCATCGGCTCGACCAAGCCCTCGACGAGGCCACGGACGGGCGGTATCAGTTGACGATTGACGACGTGGGCTGGGGGTTCCTGGCGCAGTCCCTCCGAGTGGAGGGCGCTACCGTTCGGCCCGACTCGCAGAGCGGGGAGCAAAAGAAAGGACGGCGTCCGCTCCCCCGGCAGATTCGCGCGTCGGCCTCGAGCGTTCACCTGCAGGACATTGGGACGTGGGCGCTCCTGTGGCGACGCGCCCTTCGGCTCGACGCAGTGCGTGTCCGGGCCCCCCGTGTAGCGATTCGCACCCGGGACGTACCAGAAATGCAGCGTCAGGAGGGGCAGGCCAAAACGGAGGACGCGACCGGAGACGGGTCTAGGATTTCGAGCCTCCATGTGAGGCAGTTCCGGATCGAGGACGGGACCCTGACGCGAGGGCCACTGAATCGTCCGCCCCGGGACTCGCTGTGGGGACTGTCGGTTCGGCTCGACAGCCTCGCCGCCGATTCGGTGGCAAAGGTAGCCTCGCCGCAGTTTCTGGCTGCACGGTTTTCCGAGGGCGCGTTCGACGGGTTCCGGCAGTTGACGCCGAGCGGCCCGTACGAGTTTCAGTTGGGACCGAGCCGGGTCTCGCGGCAGGATTCCGTGCTTTCGGTACAGGACGCCCACTACGCGCCTCCGGTGTCGGACACGGCGTTCATGCGACGGCAAAAATACCGCGCAAACCGATTCCGCACCGGCGCGGCGCGGGTTGCCGTAGCGGGCTTCGACTACCGTCGCTTCGTCGAGGACGGAGCGCTGCACGCGGCCCGGGTTCGAGTGGACACGATGACGCTCGACGTCTACCGCGACAACCATCTCCCCCCGCAGCCGAAGGACCCGCCGCCCCCGATGCCCCAGGACGCGGTCGAGCGGCTCAACCGGTCGCTTCGCATCGACACCCTTCGCGTCCGGGGCGGTGAAATCCGCTACACCAAACGCTCCGAGGGTGTCCCGGAGAGTGGGGCGATTTGGTTCGAGGACCTGCGGGCGAATCTGCATAACGTCACGAACGATTCCGCGCGCATGACCCCTTCAACGCCCTTGGTCCTGGAGGCGCGGACCCGCGTAAATGGCGCTGGACTGCTCCGAACGACCTGGCGCATTCCGCTGCTGGCGCCCCACCTGGAGCTGGACTTCGAGGGGCAGCTCGGGGCGATGGACGTCCGGGCGTTCAACGACACCTTCGTGCCCCTGAGTGGCATCCGCGTCGAGAGTGGGCAGGTCGACAGCCTGTGGTTTCAGGCGGACGTGAAGCGCGGAACGGCCAAGGGATCGCTTCACAGCATCTATCGAAATCTCGAGGTTGAGATGCTGAACGAGGCGACCGGCGAACGAAACCTTGGGAGTCGCCTGAAAACCGTCGTAGCAGGTCTCGCCTTGCGGCCCAAGAACGTTCCGGGCGAGGGCGACATGCACACTGGGCGCATCGAGCATGAGCATTCGGCCGACGCCACCTTCTTCAAGTTCCTCTGGAAGTCGGTGCGGAGCGGGATTTATTCGCTTGTCGGCATCGACCGGCTGCCCAGATGATTCTCACGGGTCGGCGCGTCGTCGTGCGCCTCGTCCCCCGCTGCCGGCGCGGCCGCCTGCGCATCCGAGGGTGAGGGGGATTGGTCGTCCCAGAAGGCCAGGAAGGGGCGGAGGCCCGTTCCCTGATACAGCACCGCGACGCCGCCCGCGAGCGTGAAGAACACGAACTGCGCCCCGTGGGTGAGGACGGCGTACGTAAGGGCCTCGGCGGCCGGGACGCCGTAGAGGTGGACGAGCGCCTGCTGGGTGATGTAGTGGTACGAGCCGAGGCCCCCGGGGGAGGGGACTACGATGCCGAGCGCGCCGATAGCCATAAGCGCCCAGGCGTCCACGATGCCGATGCCGTAGGACTCGGCCAGGTGGAGCATCCGGAACGGGAGGTAGGACATAAGGAGATAGCTGCCCCACATGCCCACGGTCGACACGAAGATGGCGCCGCGGCGGGGGGAGTGCAGGAGCGTGCCCAGGCCCTCGTTGAATGACACCGCCGCCGGCTTCAGGGTGTCTCTCCAGAACCGGCCGAGCCGGGAGTCCTCCCCCCGAAGAAGAATCCGTGCGCCGAGAACCATCCCGACGGTGAGGACAATGATCCCGAGTGTGCCCCCCACCACCCAGGATGTTGGAATTGACTGAAGCCGAGACCACGCCGGGGCGAAAAACTGGTCGCGCAGCACGTCGAGCCGATTAAACAGCAGGCCGACGGCGCTCAGGAGGGCCGCGCCGAGCACTGCGACGTCGAAGATGCGTTCGGAGATGACCGTGCCGAAGAGGCTGCTGAATCGATAGTCGGAGCGGGCCGACAGGTTGGCGGTGCGGGCCACCTCGCCCATCCGGGGGGCGATGTAGTTCACCATGTAACCGATCATGACGGAAGAGAACGACGCCTCCAGCATCCGGACCGACCGCAGTTCAGCGGTTCCGTCGCGCTCCGACGGGGGGGGGAGCGCCTCGATCAAAATTTGCCACCGCCAGGCGCGAAGCAGGTTGCTCCCGAGGACCAGTACAATCAGGGGGGGAAGCCACCGGTAATCCGCTTGGCGGAACGCCTCCCAGATGTTGGTCAGGTCGATGCCGTACAGGGCCAGTGCGAGCAGGCCGCCGGCCAGGATGAAGCTTCCGATTTGGAACAGTCGGCGTCGACTCAAGACACGTTGGGAAATCCGTCCGCAGAGAACTCAATCCAGGAGCATTACTTGGAGGCGTCGGCGCGGAGGTCCACCACCTCAATGTCCTCGGGCGGCGAAAAGGTGAAGGGTGTGCCCTCAACGGTTGGATTCACCACAATCCCGTGCAGGCGGAGGTCCAGCGTCGCACCGTTGCGGTCGGTGGCACGGAGGCGCGTCACGATGCGGTCGGACTGCCGGACCCAGAGGGTGGCCTCGCGGAAGCGTGCCGAGTCGCCGGCCGCAGTCAGGGACAGCACGTCGTGAGGAACTCCCTCCCGCCGCGCGGTGCGGGTGGAGGCAACGTCGTATCTCTTCGCCGAGGCCGTGAGGAACGTTTGCGGGGTGATGGTCGACGTATTCGCCTCGGCATCATTGATGACCACCTGACTGTCCGCAGGCGAGTAGATCCAGGTCGTCGTGCCGTTCGTGATCACCGTTTGGCCGGGCGTTTCGACCCGATATTTGTTGCCTGCCAGGAGGACCCGGCCTTCGATCCGAGACGAATCATCGGCAAATTCGGATGCGGTCACCTGCGTGAAGCTGCCCCGGAGTCCATTCAGTTGGTCGTATCGGGCCTGGAGGGCGTTCAGAGAGGGAGCTTCCTGGGCCGCCGCC
Organism: Bacteroidetes bacterium QS_3_64_15; assembly: GCA_003022565.1. Lineage (GTDB taxonomy): Bacteria > Bacteroidota > Rhodothermia > Rhodothermales > Salinibacteraceae > Salinibacter. The sequence goes on from PXTN01000044.1 coordinate 36,183, forward strand.
GGGACGCTGAGGCCGAGGAGCAGAAGAGCGAAAACAACCGTGCGAAGGCGCATCGTGGAAACGGGGCGGCGGGGAGCAAGAATCGATTCATGAGCGTAACGGCCGACGTCGCCAATTATCGCCGGACGGGCGCCCGATCATCGAAAATTGATGTTTCGAAAATTGATGTTGAGGTCAGGGACGGAGGGGATAGGAGGCCAGTGGTTTGTGAATTGCTCCATCCGGCGTCCGGGTGCTCTCGTAGAGCACGAACTGCTCGGCCTCGAAGGTTGGGAACGACTGGTTGCTGTGGGCACAGAGGAAATCGTGAACCGCATCCCGGTCGGCGTCGTCGAGACGAGCGATGGTGACGTGCGGCCGGTATGTGCGATCCTCGGGGGCAAGGCCCTCCGCTTCGAGCGCGTCGCTGACCGCATTGTAGAGCGCCATCATCGAGTCGGTGCGCTCCAGTCCCAGCATCAGCACGCGGGGCGAGCGGCGGGAGGGGAGCACGTCCAGCCCATAGGGCCTGCATCGGACCGGTGCCACGTCCACCTCTCCGAGGAGCTCCTCGTACCCCGATAGCCGTCGGGACGGCTCCTCGCTCACGTCGCCGATGAACCGGAGGGTTACGTGAAACTGCTCCGGGTCGCTCCACCGGACCGCCGATGCGTCTGCGCCCTGGAGGGCCGCAAGGTCGTTGCGGAGCGAGTCGGGGATGTCGATTGCCGTGAACAGTCGCATGCAGGACCGGTCTTTTGGACCAGTATCGGTGGGGAAGGAAACCGGAGGTGGAAGGGAAGGTTCAGGCTGCACGGTCCTTTTGCGCTCGACGGTCCCACCCAATGCGCCTGCAAAAAATTGTTTCCGGCGGACAGACCGGCGTCGACCGCGCCGCTCTGGATGCAGCACGGGTCCACGGCGTTTCGGTGGGCGGCTGGTGCCCGCAGGGTCGCCGCGCCGAAGACGGTCCCATTCCCGAGGAGTACCCTCTTCGCGAAACGCCGTCCGGTGAATACGAACAGCGCACTGCCTGGAACGTGCGGGACAGCGACGGGACGCTCGTTATCGCCCCCCCATCGCTGGCGGGCGGCACGGCTCGCACCCGGACGGAGGCCGAGGAGCAGGGCAAACCGGTGCTGCACGTCCGCCCCGCGGATCCTGTGCCGGTTCCCATGATTCGGGCGTGGGGGACGGAGAACAACGTTCAGGTGCTGAACGTGGCTGGGCCGCGGGCGAGCGAGGTCGACGGCATCTAC
>PXTN01000044.1:37597-43570 GCA_003022565.1 Bacteroidetes bacterium QS_3_64_15
GCGAAGAGGACGAAGAGCGTAAAGGCGGGCCAGAGCGGCGCCTCGAAGCCGAACTGGCTCCCGCGGGCCTCGGGGTATCGGATCCACTTGTCGAGGCCCCAGGCGGCCATCCCCCCGCCGATCGCAGCGAAGACGAGGGCGGCTCCTTTCAACAAGCGAACGGGGGCGCTGGAGGACGCGTCATTCCGTGACGGCATAGCGCTCGATCCAGTCGTTCATAGTGGGGCGAACCGGAAGGCCGGCCTCGCGAAGGTAGTCTTTGGCCTCCCCCACGGTGTGCTCGCGGAAGTGGAAGATGGATGCCGCCAGCACGGCCCCGGCCCCGCCCTCCACCAGTCCCTTTCGCAGATGCTCCAGAGTGCCCGCCCCGCCGGACGCGATGACGGGGATCTGCACTCGGTCAGTCACGGCCTGCAGGAGATCGAGGTCGTAACCGTCCTTCGTCCCGTCTCGGTCCATCGAGGTCAAAAGAATCTCGCCGGCGCCTCGCTCTTCGGCGTCCGCGGCCCAGTCGACGGCGTCGCGGCCCGTGGGCTTCCGTCCCCCGTGGACGACCACCTCCCAGTCAGGGTCGTCTCTCGCCCGCCGCTTCGCATCGATGGCCACGACGATGCACTGGTTGCCGAAGGCGTCGGCGCCGCGGGCGATGAGGTCCGGGTCCTTCACGGCGGCGGAGTTGACGGCCACCTTGTCGGCCCCGGCCTGCAGCATGGCTCGCATGTCCTCCACGGAGCGCAGGCCGCCGCCCACGGTGAGGGGGATGAACACCTGATCGGCCGTGCGGCGCACCACGTCGTGCATGATGTCGCGCCCCTCGTGCGTGGCCGTGATGTCGAGAAAGACCAGCTCGTCGGCCCCGGCGGCGTCGTAGGTGCGGGCCTGCTCCACCGGGTCGCCGGCGTCGCGGATGTCCACAAAGTTGATGCCCTTCACGACGCGGCCTTCGTCCACGTCGAGGCACGGAATGATACGCTTGGCAAGCATATTCGAATTCGGAGTGCGGAATGGGGAGTGGGGAATGACCAGTAGGCAGGATTATCCCTTCTCTGAGGGAGACAGTTCCCCGCGGAGCATCGCCGTGGAGAAGGTCTCGAGATCGACCCCCTCCAGATTGTGCCAGGTCCAGAACTGCTGGCAGGGGAAGCGGTTCTCGTAGAGCGCCGTGCCCACGATCACCGAATCGACGCCGTAGGGCCGGAGCGTCTGGATATCGAGCAGATCCTCGTACTCGCCAACCCCGCCGGACGCAGTAATTTTGGCCGCTGAGAGATGAGTGCCGAGGGTGCGATACGCCGGAATATTAGGGCCCTCCATGGTGCCGTCCCGGCTGATGTCCGTGTAGACGATCCGTCGGACCCCCCGGCGCTCCATTTCCTGCGCAAATTCGACGGCGTCAAGGCCCGACCCCTCGGTCCAGCCCTCCACTCGCACCTCGCCATCCCGCGCATCAATACTCACGACCACGCGCTGGGCCGAGAACGCGTCGATGGCCTCTTCCACGAAGTCCGGATTCCGGGCGGCCGCGGTGCCCAGGAGGACCCGGTACACCCCCATGTCGAGGGCCGCCTCGATCTGCGCCATCGAACGGATGCCCCCACCCAGTTGAATCGGAATGTCGAGGACGTCGCACATCTCCCCGATCACCGTCCGATTGTTCTCGCCCTCGCCCCGGGCCGCATCCAGATCCACCACGTGGAGCGTCCGGGCGTTTTGCACGCGCCACAGCTTCGCCATCTTCACCGGGTCGTCGAAGTAGACGGTCTCGTCCTCGTAGGAGCCCTGATGCAGGCGCACGCACCGGCCGTCGCGGATGTCGATGGCGGGGATGACGAGGGGCATGTTCCCGTATGAGCGTTGAGCGCAGGACCGCGTGTGGAGCGTGGGCAAGAAAAAGGGATGGGAAAACGGTTGAGGCAAGCGCCTTCCTCCCCACTCCGAAACTCCGAATTCCTCAACTTGCAGGACGCAACTCTCATGTATCGGTGGGTACGCAGAGAGGTTCTACGAAGCGGCCGATCCATATCACGACCGTAAGAGAAGGCGACCGCATGAAGAACATCCTGAGCATTCCGGTGCGGGGAACCGTGCTGCTAAGGAGGTGTGTAGCCTGCAACTCACTACCCGAATTGCGTCTCCATCGCTGCCTCATTGCGCCGAAGCAACTTTATGGTGCCTGCGCTGCATCGAAGGAGCGCACCAACAAACACAACGACGAACTCACTATGCAACGCGGACAGATTAAGTGGTTTGACAGCGAGAAGGGGTACGGTTTTATCGAGCCCCAGGATGGAGGAGAAGACGTTTTCCTTCACGCGAACAACATTACCGGCTCGACGAGGGGCGACGATTTGCGAGACGGTCAGACGATGGCCTTCGAAACGGAGCGGACTGAGAAGGGCCTGAGCGCCCTCAATGCGTCCCCGGTCGGATAGAAACCTTGTGGTCGTCCCGATATCGAAGGTGGAAGCCCGTCCCGGCCTGGGACGGGCTTTTCTATTGTCCCCTGCTCATTACCCATGCTAATCGGGCAGTCAGACCTCCAGGTGCCGGGGGAAAGTCTCTACGATCCGATCCACGAGGAGTGGGCTCGATTCTCCTAAGCAACAGCGTCATCCGCCTGCGCCGTCCGCTTGAGAGTGGAAAAGTTTTCGAGGAGCCCGAGCCCGGCGGCCTGCGACTTTTCGGGGTGGAACTGAACCCCGAACACGTTTTCCCGGTGGACCACGGAGGGGAAGGCGTGGCCGTAGGTCGTGGTGGCGAGCACCTGTTTGTGGGCCACCGGATGGTAAGAGTGCACGAAGTAAACGTGGGGCGTGTCGCCGAGCCCACGGAGAAGCGGGTTCGCCCGCGTCGGCTCAATTGTATTCCAGCCCATGTGTGGTATGGGAAGATCGTCGAGAGCGCCGTCGGCCACCTCCCGAAAGTGAGCCACGTACCCGGGCAACACGCCGAGGCCCTCGTGCTCTCCCTTCTCGTAGCTGGTCTCGAAGAGCAATTGCATTCCGACACAGACGCCGAGAAATGGCACGCCTCGGTGGATGGCCTCTTGGATGGGCCGTTCTAAGTCTCGGCGGCGAATCTCATCGATGCACGCGCGGAACGCCCCCACGCCCGGCAGCACGAGTCGCTCGGCACTCGCCACCGCATCAGGGTCGTCGGTGCGGCGGACCGCGGCTCCCACCGTCTCGAACGCCTTCTCAATGGAGCGCAGGTTGCCGATGCCGTAGTCGATGATGGTGATCATAGCAGTTCCGAGTTGCGAGTGACCAATTTCGAATGAGCGGAGCGAGCGGCGGGCTTGATTCGAAACTCGAGGGTCGCCGTTCGCAACTGCCATTATTCTTCATTCAGTGCCTCCGAGCGCTGCGTGGCGGTGCCCACGGCGTTGATGAGCATCGTGCGGAGGCCGTGTTCTTCGAGCGACGAGACTGCGGCGATCGCCGTGCCGCCGGGCGTGGTCACCTCGTCGCGCAGAATGGCGGGATGCTTGCCGGTGTCGATGGCCAGCTTGGCGGCGCCGTACACGGTCTGCGCCGCGAGCTTCGAGGCGTCTGTCCGCGACATGCCCTGTTTGACGCCTGCGTCGGTAAGCGCCTCGATGAACATGTAGACGTATGCGGGTCCACTGCCGGAGAGGCCCGTCACGGCGTCCATGTGCTCCTCGGGAACGACGACCGCATCGCCGACCGCTTCGAAGATGGACTGCGCGTTCTCCAGGTGCTCGTCCGTGGCGTAGGTGCCGGCGGAGAGGGCCGTCGCCCCGGCGTCCACGAGAGCGGGGGTATTGGGCATGGCCCGGATCACGGGTTGATCCTGCCCGAAGCCGAGTTGCAGCCGCTCGGTGGTAATGCCGGCGAGGACGCTGATGACAAGCACGTCCCGCCCCACGTGGTCCCGGATGTTGGTAATCACCTCGGCGCGGCTCTGGGGCTTGATGGTGAGCAGGATGAGGGAGGCGTCCTGCACCGCCGCCACGTTGTCGGTCGTGGTGCGGAGCCCCGGAAACTCCTCCGCCATCTCGTCGAGGGCCGAGGCCGTGCGCCGTGTAGCGATCACGTGCTCGGCGTCGATCAGTTCGCTGCTGATCATGCCTCCGATGAGGGCACGCCCGATGTTGCCGGCGCCGATCACGGCCACCGTTTCGTCTGAAAGCATTGGGTTTGCGTTGGAAGGTTGGAACGTTAGAACGTTGAAGGTTGGGAAAGAGAAGACCATCTGGCTGGAAGGCGGCACGCGTCCCCCTCAACACGCAGGGCCCCCAGTCCAAGACCCGAAATCAGGAGAGTGTGCCCTTCGTCGAGGCGACCTCGGCGTGATCGGGGTGGCGGCGGACGGCGGCTCGCAGCGCCCGGGCGGCGGCTTTGAAGAGGGCCTCGATCTTGTGGTGGGCGTTGTGGCCGTGGAGGACGGTCAGGTGCAGGGTGCAGCGGGCGTGGTTGGCGACGGAGCGCCACACGTGCTCCACCATCTCCGTCGAGAAATTCCCAACGTGGCCGCGCTCGAACGAGGCGTCCAGGTGGCAGTAGCTGCGCCCCGAGAGGTCGATCACGGCGCGAGCCAGGGCGTCGTCCATCGGCACGTAGGCGTGTCCGTACCGGGCAATGTGGGCCTTGTCTCCGAGGGCCTGACGCACAGCCTGCCCCAGCCCAATGGCTACGTCCTCGATCGTATGGTGATCGTCCACCTCCAAATCTCCGTCGCACTGCACCGTAAGATCGAGGCTGCCGTGCTTGGCGAAGAGATTGAGCATGTGGTCGAAGAACCCGACGCCGGTGTCCACGTCGTAGGTGCCATCCCCGTCGAGGGTCAGATCAATTGCAACCTCCGTTTCGGCGGTGGTGCGTTCGACGGTGGCCGTGCGGGGCGGGAAGGAGGGTTCGGACATGAATTGCTTGTCGAAGAGTCACGAGGGAGGAGTCACGAGGGAGGAGTCACGAGGAGGGGGTCACGAGGAGGGAGTCATGAGTGAAGAGTCACGAGTGAAGGGTCATCAGGAAGGCATGAGGGAAAGAGTAGGACTGGGAACAGAGTTCTGCGGGGGAGGTCTGCTGCGTCTCGGATCGAGGGGCGCTGAAGGGGGCTTTTCACGAGGGGCTCATGGGGCTCGAACACGCACGAGTCGGTGTTGGTTTTTATACTTCTCTGCGGGCACGGGGTCCCGTGGGGGTTCGCTGAACTTCCTCACGCAGGATAACGATAAATTGTGGCAACGTACAGTGAGAAAGACTTCACGGACAGTCGCTTTGACTACGGCGAGCGCGTCCGGATCCTGCTGCGTCACCCGAAGCTCGGCGGGGTGTACGATGAAGCGGAGGGAACCTGTGCGGCCCGGGAGGAAAATGTCGAGTTCGAGGCGCGGGATGGCACGGAGCGGACCAAGACGCTCGTCTGGCTGAAGGACATCGAGGGCTACGAGAAGCCCCACGAGGACCTGCCGGACACCACGCAGGAGGTCGACGAGGCCTGGTTCGCTGAGGAGGCGCTCCGGAAGAAGGAGGGGGATCCGTTGGATGGGGTGAGCTTCAATTGATCTCTGCGACGGCCGACTGCGGACGTCGGATGGCAGAAGGTCTTCATCAGAACGTGCTCTCACCGCGGTCCGCCGTCTGCCGACTGCCGTCTCGCACCATGAATGTTCTGTCGTTAGACAATAGCGGTTTCCACACTTAAAATCATCGTCTCTATGGCGAATTCCGATTCTGAGCGCCTCCTCGTCACCGCGGCGCTGCCCTACGCCAACGGCCCCATCCACATCGGCCACTTGGCGGGGGCGTATCTCCCGGCCGACCTGTTTGCGCGCTACCAGCGGTTGAAGGGGCGCGACGTGGCCTTTATCTGCGGCTCCGACGAGATGGGCGTCGCCATCCTCATGCGCGCCATCCTGGAGGAGCGGGACCCGCAGGACATCATCGACACCTACCATCCCCAGATCCAGGAGAACTTTGCCCGGTTTGGGATGAGCTTCGACTACTA
>PXTN01000045.1 GCA_003022565.1 Bacteroidetes bacterium QS_3_64_15
TCCTTCCTTCATCTTGCGGAAAAGCTCCAGGTTTTCCTCCACGGAGCGATCGCGGTAGGGCGACGGCGTGCCCGGCTCCTCCACCGTGCCGCGATACTCCCGGATCTCCTCCTCGTCGAGGCTGTCGACGTAGGCGTCGCCCTGCTTAATGAGCTTGACTGCGTACTGGTAGAACTGCTCGAAGTAGTCGGAGGCGTAGTACTCGTGCTCCCCCCAGTCGTACCCGAGCCATTGGACCACCTCCTTGATCGACTCGACGTACTCGGGGCTCTCCGTCTCGGGATTCGTGTCGTCGAAGCGGAGGTGGCACCGGGTTCGTCCCGAAAGCTTCCGGGAGTAATCGCGCTTGATGCCGAAGTTGAGGACGATGGACTTGGCGTGCCCAATGTGCAAGTAGCCGTTGGGCTCGGGCGGAAACCGGGTCACCACGCGGTCGCCGTAGGTGCCCGTCTCCAGGTCCTCATCGATGATGTCGTAGATGAAGTTGTCACGGGTGCTCGGGGTCGGGGCGTCCGACGTGCTCACGGGGGCGTGCTGAGGTTGATGGGAAGCTCTTTTCCACTGAAGTCAGATCACTAAAAGTAGAGGCGTCCTCGAAAGATCCGGGCCCGGTGGTCCCCTGCGCGCCCGAGCAGCTCCGTTTGCCGAGCTGCACACGAATCCCTAACGGTCATGCTCCCTCGGGTGGGCACCTCGGCGTGAGAGTCCTGGCGCCCGTCGAGGTTTTTGTTGAGATGGAAATCGACCAAGCATCCACGCGCCCATGTCCGTCAGTGGCAGTCGTCCACCTCGCGGAGCAGGGAACGGCACTCCAACACAGAGGGCTCATCCGCCGCCGTGGCACTCTGAACGCGCTTTGCGTAGAACGACGCGGATCGAAACTGCGACCGGGCGCGTCTGTCGGTGCGGCGACGCGACGTGACGCCCCATTCCTGACGGCGGAGGAATCCGGTGAACTGGTCGTCCTCGATGTGGCCAGAAATGCGGAGCCCGTCGAGGGTTAGCTCCAGTCGAGAGTCGTTCACGTCCACGCGAGCCCGGAGGCGCCCGACACGCCGGTCCCTGATGATGCCGCGCAGCTGACCGTCTTCGTTGGCAATTTGGAAGACGCCTTGATCGAGGGGAGCCGTGCCGCTGACTTTGTATTCCCAGGTGCCGACGACGGCTGCCTGGGACGCAGCGGAGTCCTGGGTCGACTCGGAGGAGGCGCAGCCTGCGGCGAGGACCGCCCCGGAAAGGAGGAGAATCAATTGTGCGGCGGAGGCGCGTCTCACTGGATCTCTCAGGGCGTATTGCATTGGCGGAGCTTGCGACCGAGGTTGACCGTCGCGTACAGTGTTAAGATAAGATGAGGTCTATGCGTGGGGCCATCGGTCGGCGCAAACGCCTTCTCGACTCCGAAACTCGGGAGCGAGGCCAGGACCGGGACAGAGTCATAGTCCACCGATCCGTGGACCGAAATTGGCTCCGGCTCAGGCATGTCCAGTGCGGCGGTCGAGAATCAGACACGGATGCGCCGACCCGTCTCGTCCCTCTCGTTCCTACGTTTGCTGCATACGAAGTTCGTCGCCGGGCGGTCCGTGCAGCGTGCGGTAGCGTCGAATGAGATCGTACACCGCGATTCCGTAGGCGACCCCCACATTGAGGGAAATCTTGGCCCCGTACTGCGGGAGTTCGAGGGCACGCTCCGCGGCGTCGAGCACCTCCTCGTCGATGCCCCGCACTTCGTTGCCCACGACGAGGGCGATTGGAAAGGCCTCGGCGTCCACCTCCGCCGGGCGGTTCGTCTGGTCCGTTTGTTCGAGCACCGCAATCGAATAGCCCGCCGCCTGAAGGTCGTGGAGAAGGGGGATCGCCTCGTCGTGCTGGCTCCACTCCACGGTGTCCTGAGCCCCGAGCGCAGTTTTGTGGAGGTCGTCGTGCTCGGGGGTACCGGTAAACCCGGTAAGGTGCACGTGCTCGATCCGAGCGGCGTCGGAGGTGCGAAACATGGAGCCGACGTTGTGGATCGACCGTACGTTGTGCACGACGAGCCGGACGGGATGCTTCGGGAGCGTTGCGACCGTCTCGGGGTCGGGTCGTTCAATTTCATCCCAACTAAGCTTGCGCATCTGGCAACTGGTCGAGAAATTTGTGGTACCCGAATCGATGTCTTCGGTCGCCGTCGCAGGCACACGGTGCAATTCGCCGCATCGCGCCCTGTTTCCGCGTCCAGTGCCGCTCCCAGAACGCTCTTCTGCATGTTTTCCGTCCGGTCCTCTTGGTGCGTCGTCCCGGTAGTGGGGCTTCTCTTCCTCGCAGTCACGAGCTGTACGGTGCTTCGGGAGGTGAGCAATCTCCGCAAGGTCCAATTTGCGATTGACCGCGTGTCGGGGTCCCAGTTAGCCGGGGTCGATGTCTCGAGGCTCCAATCCTACGAGGACCTGCGCTCAACGGATGTCCTTCGCCTCGGCGCTGCACTTTCCGAGGGAGAACTCCCGTTTGCGTTTACGCTTCACCTCCAAGCGACCAATCCGTCGTCGAACGACGTCGACGCCCGGCTTACTGAGATGGACTGGACGCTCTTTCTTCAGGATCAGGAGACTGTGTCCGGGCGGTTCGAGCAAGAGGTCGTGCTTCCGCCCGGCGATCCCACGGATGTCGCCTTCCGAATGGAACTTGACCTGGTGCGCTTCTTCGACGACAACTTGAGAGGCCTAGTAAATCTTGCCTCGGCGATCGAAGGGGACGCGCCTCCTCAGACGATCAAGCTGAAAGTCCAGCCCACCGTCGCCACGTCCCTCGGCCCCGTCCAGTATCCGTCTTCCATTACCGTGGTAAGCCAAGAGTTTGGAGACAACAGCCAGCGGCCGTAGAAGACGGGTCCGCTGCTCCCCTTCGTGCGACCTCTCTTGACGTGATCCCATGACCTTCGCCCCATCGTGATTGTCACCATCGACGGCCCTGCCGGCTCCGGAAAGAGCACCACTGCCCAGCGGGCCGCCGCCCAGCTGGGCTACGTGTATCTGGACACCGGCGCCATGTACCGGGCCGTCGGTCTCGGTTTCCTGCGGGCCGACGTGCCGGCCACTCCCGAGGGCGCGGATCGCGTGCTGCCGACCCTGGACGTGGACGTGTCGTATCGGGCCGACGCCATGCAGGTCCTTCTCGGCGACGAACGAGTGACCACTCAGATCCGCTCAGCCGAAGTCGGCGCCGTCGTGAGCGACATCTCCACCCTGGCGTCGGTGCGGGACTACATGGTGGAGGAGCAGCGCCGAATTGGTCACGAGCAAGCGGAGGAACACGGAGGTGTCGTGCTAGACGGGCGCGACACCGGTACGGTCGTCTTCCCGGAGGCCGCCGTAAAAGTCTACATGGTGGCCGATCTCGACGAGCGGGCCCGGCGTCGGCAGCAGGAGTATGAGGCGGCCGGAGAGGACGTGTCGTTCGAAGAGGTCCGGGCCGAGATCCAAGAGCGCGACCATCAGGATCAGAACCGCAACATTGCCCCTCTCCATCGCGCGGAAGACGCCCTTGTGCTCGATACGACCGACCGCACCATCGCGGAGCAGGTCGCTTTTGTCGTAGATCGCGTTAAAGCACATCCTGCCTGGGGAACGTAGACGAACCGGCGCAATACAACGCTCGCCTGTATTGACCACGTTGATGACGGCCTTCCTGAGGCACACCTCCTGACGGCTCATCCGTGCCCACGGGCCGGCCCCGCAACAGTGGTCGTCCCCGAACATGCTCGTTTTGCTCACGCTCCCTCCTGGATGGTCAGGACCAGGCAGGTACAAATTGAACCCGCTGCTGGACATTTGATCCACAGCGCGTCGCAAACCTACCCAACCGTACATGGCAGAACAAGAACAAGTTGTATCGAAAGACGAATCGCAGGACGTCGCGAACTCCCAATCTGCGCCCGCCGATGAGGATGAGGCTCCGGTACCTCCGAAGACCGGGCCCGCCGATGAGACCTCAGCCTCGGAGGCCGTCGAGTCGGACCCGGACGGGACCCCAGCCCCTCCTTCCGACGAAGGCACGAGCGGAGACCCCGCTTCCGCTGCTTCCGCCGAGGCCTCCGACCAAGAGGGCGGCAAAAGCGAAGCGCCCGAGCCCCCCCCCGAACCGCCCGAAGAGCCTGGCTTTGTAAGCCGCATTCTTGAGGAGGCTGTCGAAGACGCCTCGGAGGACCTTACGATCCCGACGGGCGACGAGGCGAGCCTCGACGTGTCGGACTTTGAAGAGCCCACCCGCACCGTCTCGCCCGACGAACTCGAACGAACCGAAGAGGCGCAGGGCTTCACCGGCGACACGTACGGAGAGACGGTCTCACTCGACGAGATCGAGTCCGACAAGGGGGCCTACGCCGACGACCCTGTGTACGACCAGTTCCGCCAGGTCGTTGATCAGACTGCCATCGACGTCCGCGAGCAGGACATTGTCGAGGGCCGTGTGCTTCGCGTCAACGAGGACTACGTGGTCATCGACATCGGCTACAAAAGCGACGGCATTGTTCCTCGCGACGAGTTCGGGGACGAGGAGATTCGCGCCGGCGATACCGTCGAGGTGTACCTGGAGCGAAAGGAAGACCGTGACGGGCAACTCGTCCTCTCCAAAGAGCAGGCCGACAAGGTTCGGCGCTGGCAGCGCGTTGACGAAATTTACGAGAACGAGGAGGTCGTCGAAGGCACCATCATCCGTCGGATCAAGGGCGGGATGATCGTGGAGCTCTTCGACGGCATGGAAGCCTTCCTGCCGGGATCGCAGATTGACGTTCGCCCGGTGCGCGACTTCGAGTCGTATTTGGACACCCGGATGGAGTTCAAGGTCGTTAAACTCAATCCGGAGAACGAGAACATTGTCGTCTCGCACCGCGAGCTCATCGAGCATGAGCTCGAAGAGCAGCGGCAAGAAATCCTTGAGGACCTCGAAGTGGGTCAGGTCCTCGAAGGGACGGTTAAGAATATCGTCGACTTCGGCGTCTTCATCGACCTGGGCGGCGTGGACGGCCTCCTCCACATCACGGACCTCTCCTGGGGCCGCGTCTCGCACCCGAGCGAGATTGTAGAGCTCGATCAGGAGCTCGAGGTTGTGGTCCTCGACTATGAGGAGGAGCGCCAGCGCATCTCCCTCGGACTGAAGCAGCTTCAGGACCACCCCTGGGACAAGATTGGCGACCAGTACGGAGAGGGCGACGTCGTGGAAGGGAAGGTCGTCTCGATCACCAACTATGGGGCCTTCGTCGAGATCGAGAAGGGCATCGAGGGCCTCGTCCACATCAGCGAAATGTCGTGGACGCGCCACATCGAACACCCCAGCCAGATGGTGTCGCTGGGGCAGGTCGTCGACGTTAAACTTCTGAACGTTGACGAGGAGGAGCGGAAGATCTCCCTCGGCATGAAGCAGCTGGAGCCCGATCCCTGGGAGGGCATCAGCGATCGGTATCCGGCGGGCACGGTGCTTACGGGCACAGTGCGCAACATCACGAACTTCGGCGTCTTCGTCGAGATTGAACCCGGGATCGACGGCCTCGTGCACGTCTCGGACCTCTCCTGGACCAAGAAGATTCGGCATCCGGGGGACATGGTCGAAGAGGGGCAAGAGCTAGACGTGGTCATCCTCAACATCGATGAGGATCGGCGTCGCATCTCGCTGGGCCACAAGCAGGTGAAGACCAATCCGTGGGACCAGTTCGCCGATGCCTACGAGGAAGGCAACGACACGACCGGTGAGATCGTCCGCGTAGAAGACAAGGGGCTGGTCGTGCAGCTTCCGCTCGACGTGGAGGCATTCGTTCCGGGCAGCGAGCTCAAGCGCGGGGCGAATGAGTTCAAGAATCACTACCACGAGGGCGACGAGCTGGACCTCCGCGTCATTCGCTTCGACAAGGACCAGAAGGACATCGTCCTCAGCGAGACGGCGAAGGAAGAAGACGAGCGTGAAGAGGACGAGCGCGAAGAGGAGCGCGAGCGCCGCGAGGAAGAGAAAGAGCGTGAAGAGGCCGTCCGCGACTTCCAGGAAGAGCAAGAACCGGAAGAGCCTACGACGGGCCCCACGACGCTCGGCGAGCTCTCCGGTCTGGCCGACCTCCGTCGAGAGATGGAAGAGGAAGAGCGACAAGAGACAGTACAAGACGCCGAAGAGTCGACCGACGAGGCCACCGATACCGATCAGGAGGAGACAGAGGAGGCAGCAGGATCGTCCGACGCCGAGGAGGAGGCCGCCACGGACGACGCGGCGGAAGAAACCTCCGAGGACGAGACATCCTTCGATGAGACCGCGGGCTTCCCGGAAAACTTCCCGCGCGTCTCGCGCCTCGAAAGTGCCGGCGTGACGACGCTGTCCGAGCTCCGCGAGGTCCGTCAGCAGTCGGACTTGACCGAATTGAACGGCATTGGCCCTGCATACGCCGAGGACATTTCAGAGGCGCTCGACGAGTTCGACAAGACGGGCTCTGTCAGCAGCTAGCCCGGTGTTCTCACAAGAGGCGCAGGAGGCACAAGAGGCGGCCCCGACAGGAGTCGGGACATGTTCACGATGCTATTTGCGCATGCCGTGTGCGCACCGCAGGCGATGCCGCGCATCGTCGAGGAGGAAGCATGAGCAGATGGGGCCGCCGCCGACTCCGCAGTAGCGTCCCGTGGGAACTCCGGGGTGGCCAGCCCATCACGCTCTGCGCGTGAGACGGTGCATTCGGTTGCAGGGACGGCTTCCGTGCCGGAGGCCGTCCTTTTTTCTTTATCCCGGCGCACGAATCTTCACCGTCTGCTTGTATGGACGTCATCCCGCGCGTTGGGGATGTCCCCACCATCCTTCACTCCGTTCCATAATCCCACTGACGACGCATTTATGGAGGCAAAGACGGAAAAGTATCTGCCAAGTGCCAGCAACTCGATTACGGCTCGGGTCGCGATTGCGAATCGTCCCGGCATGCTTGCAAAGGTGACCTCCGTGATCGGGGAGAAGGGAGGCAACATCGGGGCCATCGACATTGTGCGGGCCGAAACCGACGAGCTGACCCGCGACGTCACCATCAACACCCGGAGCGACGAACACGCGCAATCGATCGTGCAGGAAATCCGGGGGATTGAGGGGGTAGAGATCGTCAACCTCTCCGATCGCACCTTTCTCCTGCACCTGAGCGGCAAGCTGGAGGTCGAAAGCAAGTCGCCGCTCCAGACGCGCGACCAACTGTCGATGGCCTACACACCCGGCGTTGCCCGTGTCTCGGAGTCGATTCACGAGACCCCCTCGGATGCACATCGCCTCACCATCAAGAGCAACACGGTAGCCGTGGTGTCCGACGGAACCGCCGTGCTCGGGCTCGGCGACATCGGCCCGAAGGCGGCCATCCCGGTGATGGAGGGAAAAGCCCAGCTCCTCAAAGAGTTTGCGGGCGTGAACGGCTTTCCGGTTTGCCTGGACACGACGAGCGTTGACGAGATTGTGGATACCGTCCGGCGCATCGCTCCCGTCTTCGGGGGCATCAATTTAGAAGACATCGCGGCTCCGCGGTGCTTTGCTATTGAAGAGCGCCTGAAGGATGAACTGGACGTTCCCGTCTTCCACGACGACCAGCACGGCACCGCCGTCGTGACGGTTGCGGCGCTCTTGAATGCGTTGACGGTCGTCGACAAGGATCTGGCGGACATCTCGGTGGTCATGGCTGGAATCGGGGCGGCGGGCACGGCCGTCACCGAAATGTTGCTGCAGATGGGCGTCGAAGACATCGTAGGGGTCGACAGAAGCGGGCCTGTTACCGAGGAGAGGGGAGACCTCACTGCTGCTAAGAAGCGGTACGTCGAGATGACAGAGCCGTCGAACGATGGGGACACCTTGTCGGAGGTGATGGAGGGGGCCGACGTGTTCATCGGGCTGAGCGCCCCGGACATCATCGACGTAGAGGATTTGAAGGGCATGGCCCGTGATCCCGTCGTATTTGCGATGGCCAATCCACAGCCCGAGATTCGGCCGGAGGTGGCCTACCCCCACGTCGCGGTCATGGCAACGGGCCGCAGCGACTACCCCAATCAGATCAACAATGTCTTGTGCTTCCCCGGCTTATTTAAGGGCCTGCTCGATTGTCGGGCGGCGGCTATCACAGGGGAGATGAAAGTTGCGGCGGCCGAAGCCATCGCCGATACGATTGACGATCAAAATCTGACGTCCGATTACATTATCCCCAGCGTGTTCGACAAAGAGGTAGTCTCGCGGGTCTCGGCGGCGGTGTCCCAGGCCGCCCACGAGCAGAACGTGGCCCGCAAGCGCACGTAGATCCGTTCAGCGTTTCCTCAGACGGATGAATCGCAGCGATGCCCTCCGATCGTGGTCCCCATCCCAAGGATGTCGACCAGTTTGGCGCGCCCCAGCTTCACGCGCGCCAGTCTCCTCGAAAAGTGGCCGGCCGGGAGGTTCACATCGATGCGTTCAACGTGCTCGTCCTCCTGGAGGCACCCCTTGAGGGAGCGTACCTGTTCGGGGAACGAGATACGGCGCATAGGGACTCCACGTGTGTCCCACAATCATTAATTAGCCTTTGACACTCCCCCAGCTAAGGCCGGGAGGTTCTTGAGCAGTTCTGCCCGCCCTCTCGCAGGTCAACACGGGAACGTGCAAGCAACAGCTTTTGGCAGCGGTTCTCCGCTCGCTGAATTACACAAAACAGCTTCCGCTCCGCGGGCAGTGCCATGCGGACCGTCAAGTCCTTTGCCAGCTATCCGGTTGGAGAACCTGTCGGTTCATGCTCCTTCGCACATCCACAATACTGCAAGAGTCCGCAATGGCGATTGTCACAACGTATCTGCTGGTGTCGAACCCCGAAGATCCCGGCGCCGTGCGCACGCACCCGATTCTTGAAAAGCATGGATTCGAATCTCAACCGACAGAGGACGGGGGGGATCGCGGACCTCCGTCCCTCAAATTTGCCGTTACAAATGCCCTACAAGACAGTGTTAGCTTAGAGGTCCCTTGTCAAGAGCTGTCGGCGGCCTTCCCAGATGCTACCATCACCTTTTGCGAGGTTGAAGAACGATTTGAACAGGTCGAGCATTTCCGGTCTGTCGTATTCATCAACGGTCAAGAGGCGGGAGAGATTGAGCACGGATATGTTTTTAATATCGGTACGTAATCACGCGGATGAGTCTGTACCAGAACTGCGGAGTTGTATTGGTAAGGTGAATCCCGTTTAATTTCGAAACAGTGGATTTAGACATTAAATGAAGGAGAAAGAAGAGAGGAACCGTTTACTCAGGTATAAATTCCAAGCGCCAGCGGTTATTCACCAACGATCATACTTAGAATTATGGACACAGAATTTCAAATGGAAGTCATGGACCAACAAGAAGCTGAACGTGAACTCGGGGCGAGCGGAGGACGGGGCCGTACGTCCGAGTATGAGCCTATTGCCCAGAAGTGGGGTGAGATCGACGATGATGAAGCGATCGTACTCTCTGATCTGGAGCAGAACGACATCCAGAATCTGCGCAACCTCCTCTATCGCCGGTTCGGGAAGGAGAACGTGATTGTGCGTTCGGCCCAGCAGGAGGATGATAGCTACAAGGCGGTCGTCCGGGCCCGAGAAGACGATGAGTACCTCCGGAACGACGAGTAAATGGGTGCAGCGTCGTCTCCGCTCTTTACTCCTGGTGGAGACCGGATTCATTCAAAAATGGGTGGTGATGTTGCACACACATCACCACCCGTTTGGGTGAAGACCTCCTTTGTTGGTACAGATTTGAGTTAGTCTTCGACCGAGTCCATCTGCGCCTTCTGGAGCTGTCCGGAGTAGTCGACATAGAGGGTTTTGTGTTCGGTCCAGAACTCGAAGGCGGCGTAGCCGCCGTCGCGCTGGCCGTTTCCGGTGCCCTTCACCCCGCCGAAGGGCATGTGCGCCTCGGCCCCGATCGTGGGCCCGTTGACGTAGGTAATGCCCGCCTCCAGGTCGCGCATGGCGTGGAAGCTCTTGTTGACATCCTGGGTGTAGATGGAGGATGAGAGGCCGTACTTTGCGTTGTTGGCCACCTCCACGGCCTCGTCGTAGGAGCTCACCTCGAAGACAGACAGCACCGGTCCAAAGATCTCCTCTCGGGCAATCGTCAGATCGGGCGTCACATCCGTAAAGAGCGTGGGCTCGTAGAAGTGACCGCCGAGCCCGTTGACCGTGGTCGGGGAACCGCCCATGACCAGCGTGGCTCCCTCGTCCTGGCCAATCTCCACGTAGCGGTGGACGTCTTCTACGGCGGCCTCACTGATGAGCGGCCCCACGTCCGTGCCGTCTTCGTTGCCGTCCCCGAGGACGAGCGTCTCAGCCTCGTCCTGAATCATCTCTACGAACTCGTCCTGGACCGCCTCGTGGCAGATGAGGCGGCTCGTAGCTGTGCACCGCTGCCCCGTGGTGCCGTATGCGCCCCAGATGGCACCCTCTAGGGCGAGATTGAGGTCGGCGTCGTCCATCACGATCATCGGGTTCTTGCCCCCCATCTCCAGCGAGATCGGCTTGTTCAGGCGCCCGCAGGTTTCGGCGATAGACGTCCCCACTTCGTAGGAGCCGGTAAACCCAATGGCGTCGACCTCCGGGTGCTCAACGAGCGCCTCGCCCGCCTCGTCGGCCCCGTTGATGACATTGATGACCCCATCGGGAATGCCGGCGTCGATAAGCGTCTGCACGAAGCGCAGGCCGCTGTGCGGGGCGTCCTCGCTGGGCTTGAAGAGGATGGTATTGCCCGCCGCAAGGGCCGGGAAGATCTTCCAGGACGGGACGGCGACCGGAAAATTCCAGGCCGTAATGATGCCGCACACTCCCAAGGGGCGGCGAATCGCCATGTTCATCTTGTCGGGCAACTCGCTCGGAATGGTGGTGCCGAAGAGCCGTCGCGTCTCGCTGGCCGCATAGTACGCAGTGTCGACGGCCTCCTGAACGTCGCCCTTCGTTTCGAAGAACGGCTTCCCCATCTCGCGAGTCATCGCGCGGGCAATGTCTTCCTTGCGCTCGACGAGCAGGTCGCCGGACGCCTTGAGAATCTTGCCTCGATCGGGGGCGGGCATATCGCTCCAGCCATCGAGGGCCTCGCGGGCGGCATGGGCGGCCTCGTCCACATCGGCCGGCCCGGAATCCGGAAAGTGCCCGATGAGGTCGTCGGGGTCGGCTGGATTGCGGTTTTCGAAGGTCTGGCGGGTACTCACTTTTTGCCAGCGACCGTCGATGTAGTTTTCAAACGTGTCAGACATACTGAGCAGAGACTTGTCGGGTGATCGAGAGGAGAAAAGCGCTTTTTCAAACCTAGGCGCCGCGGGGCCAAAGTACAATTTTGCCGGTCCAGCCCCTGTTCGTGCTGAATGTCGGGAGAGCCCTTATCGGTGAACCTCCAGGGGCGGACGGAGTACGTGTGAGCGCTGGTGTGCTCCCGAACTGCTCCCCCGTCTATCCCCATGGCTTCCCCCGCGACGACGACCGCCCCCGATCTCGACTCGTACGTATCGGAGCGCGTCCAAGAGACGCCCTCGAGCGGCATCCGCCGGTTCTTCGACATCGCCGCCACGATGGACGACGTCATTTCGCTCGGCATTGGGGAGCCCGACTTCGTCTCGCCGGACCCGGTGCTCAACGCCGGGATCGAGGCACTCGAAAACGGCCGCACGAACTACACGTCGAACGCGGGGATGGCGGAGCTCCGCGAGCTCATTGCCGACGACTATGAGGAGCGGTTTGGGCTCTCCTACGATCCGGAGCGCGAGATTATCGCGACGGTTGGGTGCAGCGAGGCGATGCAATTGGCGATGCAGGCCCTCCTCGACCCAGGCGACGAGGTACTCATCCCGGAGCCGTGCTTCGTCTCCTACGGTCCCTCCGCGCGCTTTGCCGGAGGAGAAGTGGTGCACGTCCCGACCCACGTCGAGAACGACTTCCAGGTCACGGCCGCCGACATCGAGCCTCACATCACCGAGCGGTCGAAGGTCCTCTTCCTCGGCTATCCCAACAACCCGACCGGGGCGGTGCTCCGGCGCGACACCCTGCAGGAGATCGCGCGGCTCGTCGTCGACCACGACCTGATGGTTGTCTCGGACGAAATTTACGACCAACTGATCTACGGTACGGCTCACGAGCGCGGTCATGTCTGCGTCCCCACGGTCGAGGGCCTCCGGAGGCGCACGGTGCTCATCGGCGGCTTCTCCAAGAATTACGCCATGACCGGGTGGCGCATCGGGTTTGCCTGTGCCCCGGAGCCGCTCCTGCAGGCGATGCACAAGGTGCACCAGTACATAATTATGAGCGCGCCGACCATGGCGCAGGAAGGGGCCATCGCCGCGCTCCGCGAGAGCCGGGAGAGCGTGGAGGAGATGCGGCAGAGCTACGACGAACGCCGCCGCACCATCGTAGAGGGCTTGAACGACGCAGGGCTGCCGACTTTCGAGCCGGAAGGGGCCTTCTACTGCTTCCCCGACATTACCTCCACGGGGATGTCCTCGGAAGACTTCGCGCAGACGCTGCTGAAGGAGGAACAGGTGGCCTGCGTCCCCGGCACGGCGTTCGGCCCGAGTGGAGAAGGATACGTGCGCTGCTCTTACGCCACCGGCCTCGCCGACATTGACGAAGCGATCCTCCGAATCGACCGGTTCGCTACGCGACATCGCGAGTGAGCTCCTCCGGACGACGTGGGCCGCTGCCCGAGCAGAAACATCCCGGTGCACACGGCGGTTGGTGGACTCGAAATTACAGGCTCCCTGGTCATCTATCTCCCTGAATTTCAAATACTTGTGTTGCCATGAAAACATACTCCGACGAGGATCTCGAACAACTAATCGAGCGTGTCGAGGCGCTCGGGGGCTATCTTTGACGTAGACGGTCGCCGCATGACCGTCGAGGAGCTGAACCAGGAGCGCATGGACCCGGACTTCTGGGACGACCCTGATCGGGCCCAAGACATTGAGAAACGCATTGCCCGCGAAAAGGAATGGATCGAGGCCTGGGAGGACGTTAAGGAACAGGCCGAAGACATTGAGACGCTCCAACTTCTCGCTGAGGAGGAGGACGCGGACATGGGGGACGAAATTGCCGCAGAGGCCCGGGCGCTCGAAAAGAAACTCGATCGGCTGGAGCTTGAGAGCCTGCTCGACGATCCCGACGACGAGCGCGATGCGATCATCAACATCAACCCGGGGGCCGGGGGCACCGAGGGTCAGGACTGGGCGGACATGCTGCTTCGCATGTACATGCGCTGGGCGGAAGAGAATGAATTCGAGACCGAGCTCCTCCATCATCAGCCCGGCGAAGAAGCCGGCATCAAGAGCGCCACCCTGAATGTGCAGGGAGAGTACGCCTACGGCCGCCTGAAGAGCGAAACCGGGGTCCATCGACTAGTCCGGATTTCGCCGTTTGATGCCGACAGTCGTCGCCACACCTCTTTTGCCAGCGTCTTCGTCTACCCCGAGGTGGACGACAGCATCAGCGTGGACCTGGACGAGGGCGAGATTGAGCTGCAGACCTTTCGGTCGGGGGGCAAGGGCGGGCAGCACGTGAACCGGGTGGAGACGGGGGTTCGACTCATCTGGACCGGCACGCTGTCCGACGGGGAAGAGACGACCGTCCGGGCTGCATGCACGCAGGAGCGGAGCCAGCACCAGAACCGTCGCCGTGCCCGGAAGATGCTGCAGAGCCGCATTTACCAGGCCGAGCGCGAGATCCAGCAGCGAGAAAAAGAAAAAATCGAGAGTCAGAAGAAGAGCATCGAGTGGGGCAGTCAAATCCGGTCGTACGTCCTGCATCCATATACCATGGTGAACGACCACCGGACGGAGACCAAGATCACCAACGCTGAGGCGGTCCTCGACGGAGAGAAACTGGATCCGTTGATCAAGGCCTATCTGCTGACGGGCAAGAAGGATCGGGACACGTCCCCGGTTTAGACCCGCTGATTTCTTGAATTGTCCGGCAGCGTAGTTTCCCCCGTGGGAGTGGGGGGCTGCAGCTTTCTTCTTGGGGAGGAGGAGGCGCATCGATGAGGCGCATAGAGCCCTCCGTGGAGAAACATCGAGACAGGGTAAGCGTTATAGCTCTTCAGTACGAACGCAGGATACTGCGCTGGCCAAGCATTCAGCCCGGAAAGAAAGGCTTTAGTGGCCTCTGTTCGTGCTCGCGCTGGCTACCGACCGTTGGATGAAGAGGCGGCTTCGGGGTTCGGAAGTCGTGCCTGGCGCTCGTCCCGGCTACCGGGTCGAGCGCTTTTTTGCACTATGCGTTTTTGGATGGTTGACTCCTTGCCTTCGTGAATCCCACGCAGCAGCGCCTTGCCGATCGGGTTTGTGGTTTGACTGAAGAGGTCATTGCTGGCACCGACTACTTTTTGGTCGACGTAGAGGTGCGAGGGCACAAAGGAACTCGCGTCGTCGAAGTGTACGTGGATTCCGAGCAGGACATGGGACACGACGACCTCGCGTTGATTAGCAAAGAAGTAGGCTTTTTACTGGACGTGGAGGATGTGGTGGAGGGAAGCTACAAGTTAGAGCTTTCCTCGCCCGGGATTAAGCGTCCTTTGACGATGCCGCAGCAGTATCGGAAGAACGTTGGACGCACATTGCGTGTACGATTTAAAGATGGGGATGATGAAGAGATCGTGGTCGGGGATCTGACAGACGCAAATGACGAGATGATTGAGCTTGAGTTGCCCTCGGGGGAGCGTCTTCGGCTCCCGTACGCGGACGTCACTCAGGCCCGGATTGAATTGCCCTGGTGATTCCATATGCTGGGGCCTGAAGACCACCGACCCGAGCGGACACTTCTTCACAGGACGAGACGGATTATGCGAAGCGAAGACCTGATCTCCTCATTTGGGGAAATTGCCCGGTCCAAGGACATGGACCGGGACACGCTGCAGATCATCGTCGAGGACGTGTTTCGCGCGATGCTCCGCAAGCGGTATGGGTCGGATGAGGCCTTCGAGATCATCTTCAATCCGAAGCAGGGGGACATCCAAATCCTCCACATTCAGGAGGTCGTGGGCGACTGGGACCTGGTCGATCCGGTGACGGAAATTAAGCGTTCCGACGCCAAGGAGATTGACGAAGGCTTCGAGGTAGGGGACGAGGTGGCCGGCGAGTTGGACATCAGTGAGTTTGGGCGGCGGGCCGTGATGACCGCGCGACAGACCTTCCGGCAGCGCATCCGTGACATTGAGAAGGAGCAAGTCTACCAGGAATACACCGAGCTGATTGGGAAGGTCGTGGTCGGCGAGATCTACCAGGTGCGCCGGCACGAGACGCTCCTGATGCACGAGGACACCGAACTGGTGCTGCCTCGCGACGAGCAAATTCCTGGCGACCATTACCGGAAGGGCAACATGCTCCGCACGGTCGTGAAGGAGGTGCGCCGGGACGCCGGGAGCGATCCGCAAGTGGTGGTGAGCCGAACCTCGCCGGTCTTCATGGAGCGCCTCTTCGAAGTGGAGGTGCCCGAGGTCCACGACGGCATCGTGGAGATCAAGAAGGTCGCCCGGATTCCGGGGGACCGCGCCAAAGTGGCCGTGGCGAGCCACGACGAGAAGGTGGATCCTGTGGGCGCCTGCGTCGGGGTGAAGGGGGTGCGGATCAACGCCGTCGTCCGGGAGCTCTCGGACGAGAACATCGACGTGATGCAGTGGTCGGACGACCCGGAGGAGCTCATTGCCCGGGCCCTGTCCCCGGCCGAGCCGACAAACGTGACCCTGAACGAGGATGCGGAGTCGCCACGTGCCCGCGTAGAGGTGCCGGCCGACGAGGTTAGTCAGGCCATCGGCAAGCGAGGCGTCAATATCAAACTCGCGTCGCGGCTGACAGGCTTCGAGATTGACGTCTATCGCGAAATTCCGCCGGACGAGGAGGACATTGACATCGAGCAGTTTGGCGATGAGCTTGCAGACGAGACGATTGAGAAGCTCAAGCACATCGGCTGCGACACCGGGAAGGCAGTGCTTGAGCTCTCGGTCGATGCCCTGACCCGCCGTGCCGACCTAGATCGGGAGACGGCCGAGCGCGTGTTGGACATTATCGAAACCGAATTCGAGAAGGGACCGGGCATCATCGAAGCGATCCGGCAGGGGCGCTTTACCGTAGAGTCGGTGGGAGGCCCCGGAGAAACGGAGACGGACGGGACCACCCCCGGCGAATCCGCCGACGAGGGACAGGCTCGAGAGCGGACCCACGAGACCACAGACGGTTCGGCCGCCACAGACGAGGCGCCCGCCGAGACGACCGAGCAGGTCGAGGCAGAGACAAGCGAGGCTGCGGGCGACGAGGGAGCGCCGGATGGAGACGCCGACTCTGCCGAGCATGAGGCCTCGGCCGCCGAACCGGAAACCGCGCCGGCCCCCGAGGCCGAACCGCAAGGGGACGCCGCCGAACCGGCCTCGACGGACGAGACGACAAACGAGGACACAAACGAATCCGCGGACTCACAGACGGCCGACGCATCGAATGCGGCTGCGTCGCCGTCCGAAGAGCCCGACGCCGTCCAAGGCGAATCAGAGGTTACGTCGTAACGGGGTTCGTAAGGCAGACGAATTGACTGTTCGCCGTTTCGCAGGTTGATCGAGCACCAACCGATTGCCTTATGGCAACCAAGACGAAAGACTTTGAAGAACAGAAACTCTTCCAGGTGGTCCGGGAGCTGAATGTCTCTCAGGACCGGGTGGTCGAGTTTCTGGAGGACGAAGGCTACGAGGACGCCCTCTCCGGCTCCGGTCTCAATGCGAAGATCGTTGACGAGGAGGCCTACCTCGTGTTGCGGGAGGAGTACGCCGACGATGCTGAAGCGGCCGCCCGAATCCGTGAACTCCGGTCTCAAGAGGAGGATGGCGGTCCGGAGCGGGGCGAGGTGGCCACCCTCGATGAGGACCGAGAGGCCGAGCCCGAACCGTCCGACGAGGAGGAAACTGAAGCCCCAGTTTCCGAGGAAGCGGACACCGTGGAAGAGGGCCTTGAGGAGCCTGAGGAGCCCGAAACCACCGAGGAGCCCGAAGCCGTTGAGGAGTCTGCTCCGGCTGAGGAAGTGACAGACGAGGCTCCCGAGCCCGCGCCAGAGGCCCCTGCTGCCGAGGAAGCGGTGGAGGAGGCTCCGACCGACGAGGCCGAAGACGGGGCCGAGCCGGAAGCCCCGGCGGCCGACGAAGACGTTGTGGCGGAAGAGAAGCCCGACGAGGCCGAGGCGCCGGCCGAAGGACCGGTCGAAGATGAGGAACCTGCCGCCGAAGAGGAACAGCCCGAGGCAGCCCCTGAAGAAGCCGAGGAGCAAGAAGCGGCTCCTGAAGCCCCGCAGGAAGAGCCGAGTGCTCAGGCCACGGATGAGGCGCCTGCTGGAGAAGCGGAAGCGACCGGCGAGGACGAAGACGACACCGTCAAGGCCGGGCGCTACCATCTGAAAGGGCCGAATGTGGTTGGTAAAATGGACAGCGACCAGCTACAGCGCCCGCAGCGCAAGCGCAAACGTAAGGAAAAGGACAAAGACGAGAAGAAGAAAGACAAGAAAAGCAGGGACAAGAAGAAGCAGAAGGACAAGAAACAGAAGAAGCAGCAGAAGCAGAAACAAAAGGGCGGTGGACCCGACGAAGAGGACATTGAGCAGACGATTCAGGAGACACTCCAGGAGCTCGAACAGGGGGCCAGCCGCGAACGTCAGCGCCGTCGTCGCCGCCGTCGGAAGCGTCACGAAGAGGAGCGGGAGCGACGTCGCGAGCGCAAGCGGGAACAGGAGAATATCCTCGAGGTGACCGAGTTCGTCACCACTGGCGAGCTCGCCAACCTCATCGGGGAGCCCGTCAGCGACGTGATCGACGCGTTGTTCGACGCGGGCATGATGGTGTCGATCAACCAGCGTCTTGACCGCGAAACGATCGAGTTTGTGGCCGACGAATACGGCTACGAGGTCGAGTTCGTCGCGGAGCGAGACACGGAGGCCCTCGAGGTTGAAGAAGACGATCCGGAAGATCTCGAACCGCGGGCACCGGTCGTGACCGTAATGGGGCACGTCGATCACGGCAAGACCTCGCTGCTCGACTACATCCGGAACGCCAACGTGGTAGCCGGGGAGGAGGGCGGCATTACTCAACACGTGGGCGCTCACTACGTGGAGCTCACCGATCACGACGACGAGGCCATCACCTTCCTCGACACGCCGGGCCATGAGGCCTTCACGGCCATGCGGGCCCGCGGAGCGAAAGCCACCGACCTTGTCATTCTGGTGGTGGCCGCCGACGACTCGGTGATGCCCCAGACCAAGGAGGCCATCAACCACGCGCAGGCCGCCGACGTGCCGATCGTGGTCGCCATCAACAAGATGGACAAGCGCGAGTCCGACGCGGAGAAGGTCCGTGCGGAGCTCGCGGAGCAAAATGTTTTGGTTGAGGAGTACGGCGGCGACGTGCAGGCCGCGGAGGTGTCCGCCAAGACTGGTGAAGGCATCGACGAGCTGCTCGACAAGGTTATCCTGCAGTCCGAGATCATGGAGTTGCACGCCAACCCGAACCGAGAGGCGTCCGGTGTCATCATTGAGAGCCGACTGGAGAAGGGCCGTGGAAACGTGATTACGGTCCTTGTTCAGAACGGCACCCTTGAAACCGGCGATCCCTTCCTGGCCGGCATCCACAGCGGCAGTGTTCGCGCCATGTTCGACGAGCGAGACAACCGCATCGAGTCAGTCGGTCCCTCTCAGCCCGCGCTCGTGCTCGGCTGCGACGGGTCCCCCGAGGTGGGCGACCAGTTCGTGGTGATGGAGGACGAAGGCGAAGCTCGCGACGTGGCCCAGGAGCGCCAGCGGATTCACCGCGAGCAGGAGCTGCGGCGCCAGAGCCAGGTCTCGCTCGATCAGGTGAGCCGGCAGATGGCCGAGGGCGAGTTCCACGAACTCAACCTCATCATCAAGGCGGACGTAGGCGGCTCGGTCGAGGCCCTCTCCGACGCCCTCTTGAAACTCAAGACCGACGAGGTGGCCGTCAGCGTCATCCACAGCGGCGTGGGGGCCATCACTGAAAGCGACGTGATGCTGGCCCGCGCGTCCGACGCTATCATTCTAGGCTTTCAGGTGCGGCCCACCTCCGGCGCCCGCGAGGCCGCCAACCGCGAGGACGTCGACATTCGCACCTACTCGGTCATCTACGCGGCCATCGAGGACGTGCGCGACGCCCTCGAAGGGCTCCTCTCCCCCGAGCGTCGAGAGGAAACTAGAGGCCGCGCCGAGGTGCGGGAGACCTTTGGCGTCCCCGACGTGGGCACCGTGGCGGGCTGCTACGTGAATGAGGGCACCGTGGGCCGAAATCACAAGGTGCGCGTGGTGCGCGACGGCGTGGTGGAGTACGAGGGCGAGATCGACTCCCTCAAGCGCTTCGAGGACGATGTCCGAGAGGTTCAAAGCGGATACGAATGTGGCCTCTCCGTCCAGAACTTCGACGACGTCAAGATTGGCGACGAGCTCGAAACCTACGTGGTCGTCGAGGAGAAGCGCGAGCTTGAAGTCTAGTCTCTGTGCCCCTGGCGTCGTCGCCACCCTGAAAGCGCGTTCCCTGCCGATTCACCTGACCCCCCTGCCGGAGATGAGCATCTACACCGAACGCGTCGCGGAACTCGTTCAGCGAGAAGTCGCTCGCATCCTCCAGCGCGACTACTCGGACCAGCTGCAACCGATGGTGACGATCACTCGTGCGCGTGTTACCGGCGACCTGTCGATCGCCTACGTCTACGCCAGCGTGATGGGGGACACTTCCGAGGAGCGCGAGGCGACCTTCCGCCAGTTGAAGGCCCTCACCGACGACATCCGAGAAAAGCTGGCCTCTCGGATCCGCCATGAGGTCCGCGAGATCCCGGAACTCAAGTTCTTCCACGACGAATCCCTGGAAGAGGCCAAGCGGATGGAAAATCTGTTTGACCGCATCCGGGCGGAGCGGGAGCGGCGCCTCGGTGACGCCGACGATGCGTCGGAGGATGTGGAGTAGCTCCGGATTGCGGTTCCCTTTCTCAGTCCCGGTATCAGCACGTGTCCTCCGCCGCGGCACAGCGCGACATTCCGCCGGAGATGGTGTACACGCCTCCCGATTGCCCCACGACGTGGCGGGAGGGGGC
>PXTN01000046.1 GCA_003022565.1 Bacteroidetes bacterium QS_3_64_15
CCCCACGTCGAGCGTATTTGTGAGCACGATCGGCGTCTCGATCGTGCCGAGCTCCTGCACCTGCAGGAAGCCCGCTGCCTTGCCGAACCCGTTGCCCACATGCACCGCCGCCGGCACCTTCTCCCGAAAGAGGTCGTCCTCATGCGGCACAATGGCGGTCACGCCGGTGCGCACCGAGTCCCCTTCCACGAGCGTCCGGTGCCCCACGCGGACTCCACTCACGTCGGTGATGGCATTGAGCGGACCGGGGGCAAAGAGGCCAGGGTCGAGTCCAAGATCCCGGATCCGGACAGACTCGGACTGGGCCAGTGCCATCATGGGCAACAGCAAACAGACGACGAGAGTGAGCGCGACGCCACGGCAGATCATGCAGCGATTCGTCTCTTGTCGGGACAACAGCGCGACGAAGTGTTGCCGAATTCTTATCCCCGCGTTATACTTTTGTGATAACATGAAGCACCGACAAAGATACACTGGAGCGACGACGGAGGCAAGGACGCTCGGCCTTCTTTTCCTGTCGCTCTTCATGCACCGTGCTGCCTTGCGCCATGGAAATGCCCCACCCCTGCACCGCCAACGACCCGAACGTCGACGTCCTCAAGGCCGGAAGCGAGCACGCCTTTCGGTGTCTCTTCGAGCAGGAGCGGGAACGCCTCCGTCGCTTCGTTCTCAAACTGGTGGACGACGCCGACGAGGCCGAAAACATCGTTCAGGAGACCTTCACGGAGGCTTACCAGCAGATCGAGGACTTCCGGGGCGAGTCGTCAGTGTCCACCTGGCTGTTCTCCATCGCCAGGCACCTGGCGTACGGCCACCTCCGGACGTCCGACCGGCACAATTACCTTGAACACGAAACCATCGAGTTCCTGCAGGCCGATCAGGGCGGGAGTGCAGCGGCCACCCGGAAGGAGGTAGAGCTCTCGGAGCGGAAGCAGATCATGCACGACGCCCTCCAGGAGCTGCCCGAGCACTACCGGCGTGTGGTGCAGTTGCGCGACCTGGAAGAAAAATCAACGCGAGAGACCGCCGAGCAACTGGAGCTGACGGAGGTCAACGTGCGGGTCCGCCTCCACCGCGCCCGCAAACAACTTCGCGAGCACCTCTGCGAACGGATGGAGTGTTAGGTTTTGCGTTGGGTGTTACGGGTTGCGCGTTAGGGATTATCGGCCACAAGAAACGCTCAACGCATAACGCTCAACCCCCAACAGCCCCCTCCTCCCATCCTTCCGCAAAGATGTGGGCCTCGGAGGCTCCCAGGTCCTGGAGCATAGCCGTCGCGTCCACCACCATCTCCGGGACCCCACAGACATAGAAGTCCGTCCCCGCCGCATCGTCGATGAGATCCGGGAGGTGATCCTGCACAAACCCCGTGGGGCCCGACCAGTCCCCGTCCGACAGCACGTACTCCACCGCGAAGGCCGAGTGATTGGCCGCACAGAGGTCGAAGGTCTCCCGAAACATCAGGTCCTCCTGAGTTCGCTCCCCAAACACGAGGGTGGCCCGACCGCTCCCTTCGCGGAGGTACTGCGTCGCCATGGCGACCATCGGCGTGAGGCCGGTGCCCGTGGCGAGAAAGACCACGTCTCGGTCCAAGTCCCGAATGCCCAGGTTGCCGGAAGGGGATGTGGTCGGGATCGTGTCGCCCACCGCTCGCTCGTGCATCCAGGTCGAACACACGCCCCCCGGGTACCGCTTCACTGCGAGCGCGATGGTGTCGGTTCCGGGCTGGCTCACGGGGGAGTAGGGACGATATTCCGGCGGATTGTCCCCGGCACCTCCAGAAGGCCTCATGCATCATCAGCCTTATCGGTCCGGCGTGGGGCGCTCGTGGGCGTCGGCGAAAGCGGTCGCCGCCTCGGGGGTCTCGAAGAACGTGATCGTCGAGTAGCGCGGTTTGCCAATCCAGGCGTGCTGGGCCGTGCCGGTCGTCTCCACGAGCACGCGATCTGCCTCAACGTCCTCGAAGACCGCCGCCCATCCCTCCACATCCTCCCCGTCAAGGGCATCGCGGAGCGCGTCGACAGTTCGGTACCGGCCCACTTCCGTGCCCGCCTCGGGCGCGGACACCTCGGCCCGCGCAGAATGGACGTGCACCGTCAGGCGGTTCTCAGCGTCGGCACGCACGAGTTGGAAGAGGGCAGGAGACGGCTGGGCCTCGGTCGCGTCCGGATCCGGCCCGGTCGGGGAGCGAACGGTCTGCCCCGTATCGGGCGGCGGTTGATTTCCATGGTGGACGCCCACGTCGGTTAAGTCGTCGGGAATATCGGCCATAACTCTCGGAACAGGAGAAAGCTTTATTTGCAGTTCACGAGGCAAAACACTATGATAACGGCCATCCTCACCGAAGACGCAGCGCACTCATGGTTCGCCCCTCGTGGTTGACGGGCGAATGACGACGAGCGAGCGTCTGCAGTGTCCCACCTAGCCCCATCGAAGTCGGGCGCAGAGACCGCTCAACAAGGAGCGAACCGTCATGACTCGCGTCGTCTGTCTCATTGGGCTCCTTTGCGCGCTCGGGAGTGCTGCTCCCCCGCGGGCCACAAGCGCACAGGACACTGGGGAGACCGTGGAGGAGACGCCCCCAACCCGGTGGGCCGGAACCGTGGCCAATCTATTCGAGACCCTCGACCCGAGTTCCCCAATCGATGGAGCGTGGCTCCGGATGCCCGACGACTGGACGGTCCAGGATGTGCGCCTTCTTCGATACGGGACGGAGCCGGTACCGATCCAACACCGCGTCGAAGCAGACGGCACCGTCCTCCTGACCACCGACGCGCCCGTTGAGGCCCCCCACGAGCTCATCGTGCGCGTGGAGGTGGGCAACCGCCCCGGCACGCACCGCTGGCGCCTCACGCCGTTTGTTACGACCGGGCAGAATCAGGACTCGCTCAACCAGCGACGGGCCCGCACCACCGATCGCATCACGGGGACCGTAGAGGTTCGCCCTCCCTCTCGTCCAGAGGGGCCGAATCGGGCCGTCGATCTGGAAGGGGCTTCTGCACCGCTTTCCCTCCGCCTGCCGCCCCCTCTGGCCCCGGCGCGGGACGCTTCGTTTACCGCCGAGTTCTGGATGCGGACCAACGACTTCGACCAAGTGATTCTGTCCTCGTGGACGGGCGACGAGGACACCGCCTACCCGCTCGAATTCGTCGTCGACCCGAGTGGTCGCCTGCGCTTCTACTGTGGGCAGTCGGGCCGCCACCAGGCGCTCCGCAGCACGGAGCCCGTGGCCGACGGTCGCTGGCACCACGCGGCCGTCGTGTACGACCAGGCGGAGTCGCGCCTCCACCTCGTGCTGGATGGGATGAGGGTAAACTCGGCCCAGGCCGAGGCCCTGCCGCCCGGGTCGGGGGGCCTCCCGCTTGCCCTTGGGGGACGACGGCCTGATCCGATGAAGGAGGCACCGCCGCAACCGTCCTTTACGGGTCGTCTCGACGAGCTTCGGATCTGGCCGAAGGCGCGATCCGTGGCGTCGCTCGGCCACCGACGGGCACGCCCAACCTCCAATTCGGAGAGCGAGGACCGCGACGGCCCGCTCCGCCTCCACTTCGACGAGGACGCTGACACCGATCGGCTCGAATGGGTGGAGGGAGCCCGGCGCGTGCCCACTCGTCTCACGTTTCAGTCGCCCCTCCGGGGCCTGCAGGCTCAGACCGACGGCCAGTCCGTCACCCTTCGCTGGACGGCGGCGTCGCCCAACGAGGGCCCCTTCATCATCGAGCGCTCCAGCGATGGCTCCTCCTTCACCATGGTGGAGCGCCTGTCTCCGGTCGCCTCGGGGACGAAGGCCGGGCAGGCGCAGGAGGTCACGTACACGGACGAGAACGTGCCCGGCAAAATCGTCTTTTACCGTGTCCGACAGGTCGCCCCGAACACCGAACCCGAGCGCGCCACGGGCACCATCAAGGTCGGGCTGGGGGCAGAAGAGCCCTCATCCAGGCCCGTGGAGCTCGTGGGCAACTTCCCGAATCCCTTCAAGACCTCCTCCACGATTGCATACCGGGTCCACGAGTCGCAGCCCGTGACCCTTACGGTGTGGGACGTATCCGGCAAGCGCATCGCCACGCTGGCCGACGGGGCGCACGAGCCCGGCTACTACGAGCGCACCCTGGACGCGGGCGGCCTTCCGAGCGGCACGTACTTCGCCCGGCTCAAAACCCCTCAGGGCATCCAGTCGGACCAGATGGTCCTCCTCAAGTAGCGCGCCCTCCCGGAGAGCGCCTCACCCGCAGTCGCGCACGAAACGCGCACGAAACGCGCACGAAACAGGAGAGGTGCCGAGGCCCGTTCCACCGCGCGGATCACTTCCATCATCCTGACCTCATGAGACGTCATCGACCGCCATGGACCTCACGTACTTCGGACACTCCACCTTCCAGATCGACACCGAGAACGCGACGCTCCTCTTCGACCCTTTCTTTGACGAAAACCCGCACACGGAGACGGACCCGAGCACCCTGGACCCCGACGTGCTTCTCCTCACGCACGCGCACTTCGATCACTTCTCGGACACGGAGGCGGTGCTCGAACACAGCGATCCGCTCGTCGTCAGCAACTTCGAAATCACGCAGTACGTCCAGCAAAACTTCGGCCACGACGCCATCCAGCCGCTCAACGAAGGGGGAAGCGTCGAGTTCGACTGGGGCTACGTGGAGTCGACGCACGCCCGGCATAGCTCCTCCTTCCCCGACGGGTCGTACGGCGGGGTCCCGAACGGCTTTGTGCTGGAGCTGGAGGATCAGGTGGTCTACAACACCGGCGACACGGCCCCCTTCGCGGAAATGCAGTGGGTGGGCGACCTGTGGGAGGTGGACGTGATGCTGGCCCCCATCGGCGACGTGTTCACGATGGGCATTTACGGCGCCCTGCACGCGACCGAGATGGTAGAGCCAGCCCTCGTGGTGCCGCTGCACTACGACACCTTCCCGCCCCTGGAAACGGACCTCGACGCCTTCGAGGACGCCTTCGGGGAGGCCGGGTACGACACGCGCGTCTTCGGCGCCGGAGAGACGGCGGCGCTGTAGAGACAGGCACCCGTGACCCGATGAGCACCTATTTCCGTGCCGGGCCTGCTTCTGTGCATGCTGCCTCGTGTCGTGAGGCGTGAGGAGTGATGCGTGACAGTCTGTGGTGCGCCTCCCGATCTCATGACTCACGTTTCACGAATCACCCGGTCCCGATCTCGCTCCGATCTAGGCCGTGAGCGAGGCACTGTTCATCCCTGACCTCTTCGCCGTTCCGTGACCACTCTCGGCATCCTCTCGGACACCCACGGCTATTTCCACCCCAACCTGCCGGACGACCTGGCGGGCGTGGACCGGATCCTGCACGCCGGGGACATTGGCAACCTGTCGATTCTGGACGGGCTGGAGGTAGTGGCCCCGGTCACGGCCGTGTGGGGCAACGTCGACGATGCGTCGATCCGTCATCGCGTCCCCGAGCATCAGCGGGTCACCGTGGACGGCCTCGACGTGTGGATGACCCACATCGCCGGCCGCCCCGGGCGGTGGCAGCAGGGGATGGGCGACAAACTGCGAGCCGACCCGCCCGACCTGCTGGTGTGCGGGCACAGCCACATCCTTCAGGTCGAGCGGGTCGACGCCCTCGACGACATGCTGTTTGTGAACCCCGGGGCCGCCGGCAAGCAGGGGCTGCACCAGAAAAAGACGTGCCTCCGCCTCGCCATCGAGGACGGGCGGGCGACGGAGGCCCAGGTGGTGCACCTCGATCCGGAGGCCGCCGCCCCTTCCTCATCGCCGACCGAGCCATGACGACGCGTGACCCGCGGCATCGAGGCCGCCGGTACGACGGGGCCGTCGGGCGTCAACAGATCGCGCGGTGGACGATCCGCACGATTCGGGTGCTCGCGGTGCCCACCGTGCTGCTAAGCCTCCTGCTGGCGATCGACGTGATGCTGCCCGGCACGACGGAGGTGGGCATCTCGTATGACGTGGCTCTCTCTTCGTCGTGGGTCGGCCCGGATGGGGTGGACGTGTCGGTGGGCTGGCCCGACCGTCCGGACTGTCTGGAGCAGCGGGGCGAATCGGGACGGCGCCTCCTGTTCACCACCCGTCCGGGCTGTGCCGGCACGGTGACGGTGAGTCCCTCCTTCGGCCGCCGGATCGGGAGCAACGACACGCTGCGCGTCGTCCGCACGCCGCTTTTCCGGCAGGTCCGCGCCGTCGCGCACCCGGCCAACGAGCACTGGGACCGGTGGCTCCCGCTCTGGGACCTCGGGCTGATGGTGGGGATGGGTCTCGTTCCGCTCCTCAGCTTCGGGCGGGACTTTGGGGTGTACGGCACGACGGGAGAAGCCTCCCGCTACCACTTTGCGTACCTCCTCCCGGCCCTCGCCGCAGAGGCGCTGTACGCATGGCTCCTTGTGCAGGCAGTGGCTTGATAATTCTCAATCAAGGTGGGTGGCCCGTTCGTCTTGGGTGCGCTCGAAGAGCGTGGTGAGGAGAGATCGGTCTGCCTCTGTAAAATCCGTGTCCCGGCGGGCCATGACGCGCTCGGCCACCTCGCAGGCCTTGTCGAGCCGGTACGTGGTGAGGCCGTCTGCCCCCCCCCACGAGAACGGGGGGACGTAGCGCGGCGGAAAGTCGCCGCCATAGAGGTTGCAGTTGGTCCCCACGACGGTGCCGGTGTTGAACATGGTGTTAATGCCGCACTTCGAGTGGTCGCCCATAAAGAGGCCCGCAAACTGGCGGCCGGTGCCCACGTAGCGCTCCTCGTCGGGGGCGTAGGCTGACACCTCGCCGTAGTCGTTTTTGAGGTTCGAGGTGTTCGTGTCGGCCCCCAGGTTGCACCAGCACCCGAGCACCGCGTGCCCCAGGAAGCCCGGGTGGCTCTTGTTGGAGAAGCCCTGAACGATGGTGTCGTGGACTTCCCCGGCAATCTTGCACCACGTGCCGGTGGCGGTGCCCTCCACGTTCGCCCCACTCTTGACGTGCGTCTTGGGCCCGATGACACAGGGCCCGCGCACGATGGCTCGCTCGTGCACGATCGCGTCGGGCCCAACAAAGATGGGGCCGTCCTCGGCGTTGAGAAGGGCTCCAGGCCGGAGAGTCGCGCCCGCGCCGAGATGAACCTGCGCATCATTCACGCTCGTCACACTCTCATGCACGCTGGCGTGCGGGCGCTCGGGCAATGCCTCCGGGGACGGCGCGTCGGTCTGCGCCGCGATGTCGCGCATGAGGGCGGGGCGCAGCGTACCGAGAAGGTGCCAGGGGCGGCCCAGGAGCGTCGCGTCGTCGAGCTCCGTCGTGGGGAGGCCCGCTACGGCGTCTGCCGTCAGGGTTGGACGGGGAAGCACACCGTCGGGCAACGTGGCCGCGGCGTCGGGCACCCACGCGGCGACCAGGGCATCGCCCTGCACAAAGGCGCGGGCCTCGTCCCGGTCCGTCGCTTCCTCCAGTTGCTGCTGTGCCGCCCCCTCGTCCGCCACGAACCGTCCGTTCACCAGGAGCAGATCGGCCCCGTCCGGCAGCGCGTTCACCGCCACAGGGTCGTGGGCGCGGCGCGTCACGTCGGCGACGAGCGGGCGGGCGTGGAGCGCGAGGCCGGTCGGCTCGAACGCATCGCGGGCGGTTTCCAGCACGGTGCGTCCGCCCAGCCGCAGGTCGTACGCGGCGCGGGTTTCGACGAGCGGGCGCAGGGCCGGAACGTGGTCGTCTTCGAAAAGGCATAGATGCATGAGTGGGAAGCGGAGGGGTGGGTGGAGAGCGTGGAACGAGGAGCAGAGGGTCCAAAGACGCCCGCAAGGTAGAGAACGAGCGGGGCGATGTCACGGGCACGGCTCGTGCCATGCGCAAATTGTAACACAACTGCTTCGAGAAACGCACGCCCCCGCATTGTTAAAACTCCGTCGTCAATTGCTCGTTATGGACTTCCCTCAGGTTTTTTCCGACGGCGAGTCGTACATTTTCGTCCTCTTTGACCAATTCGCCTGTACCGCTATGCAGTTTTTTGTCGACACGGCCGACTTGGACGAAATCCGTGAAGCCAACGACATGGGCGTGCTCGACGGGGTGACCACCAACCCGTCTCTCGTCAAGGACGAGGGCAACGTCGACTTCCACGAGCACGTCTTCAAGATTTGTGAGATTGTCGACGGGGACGTGTCCGCCGAGGTCACCGCCACCGACTTCGACGGCATGATGGAGGAGGCCCACCAATTGCACCAGATTCACGGGAACGTCGTCGTGAAAATTCCCCTGATCAAAGACGGCATTAAGGCCCTGCGGGCGCTCGACGAGGAGGGCATCGAGACGAACTGTACCCTTTGCTTCTCGCCCACGCAGGCCCTCTTGGCGGCGAAGGCCGGCGCCGATTACATCAGTCCGTTCCTCGGTCGCATCGACGACATCTCGTCCGACGGCATGGGCCTGATTGAGGAGATCGTGCAGATCTACGACAATTACGCGTTCGACACCGACATCCTGGCGGCATCGATTCGCCACCCCACCCACGTGAAACGGGCCGCCCTGGCCGGGGCCGACGTGGCGACCATGCCGTTCGAGACGCTTCTGAACCTGCTGGACCACCCCCTCACCGATCGCGGCCTGGAGCGCTTTCTCGACGATTGGCAGGACTACAAGGAGGCCCGGAAGGCCGAAGCCGGCCTCGCATAGCCCAAACGCGCCGAGGCCCGTCTCCCCCTGGCGCCGAACTGACCACGAACGGTTCGGTCTCCAGTCGCGTCCTCGGAGCTGATTACCGATGTCCCTGACCGTGACGCCCCCCTGAAGCGGAAACGGGCAGGAAGCGAGTTTTCGCGTGTGGGCGTTTGTGCGTGTGAGCGCTGCAATCATCTTCTGCACCCAGACGCAAACACACCCAGACGCCCAAACGCGCATCCGGCACACTCTTCGCCCACTTTTTCCCGGATTGGCAGGGTCCTACGAACGTTGACGCGTCCCCTCGCCCAGCATTCACGACACCCCGCCCGCACTCGTACATGAAGTTCCTCGCCCTCGGAGATACGGACGGCATTGGCGCGAGCTGTCACTTCCTCGACCTCAACGGCACCGGCCTCGTCCTCGACGCCGGGACCGACCCGCAGCGCGACGGGCCCAACTCGCTTCCCCGATTTGACTGGGTGCAGGACCGCGCCGACAGCTACGTCGACCACGCGATTGTCACGCACGCCCATCACGACCACATGGGCAGCCTGCCGGTGCTCGTGCGCCGGTTCCCGCACGCGATGGCGCACATGACCGACGCGACGAAGAAGCTACTCGATTTCCTGCTCCCCGCCTCGGCGCGCCTCCAGAAAAAGCGGCACGAAAAGGGCGAGACCTCGCACGACCCGCTGTTCACCGAGGACGAACTGGAGGCCCTCCACCACCTGTACCTCACCCACGACCTCGGGCGCGACTTCGACCTCACGGGGCCGAAGGGAGCCGCGCCCGTCACCGGGCAGTTTTACTCCGCCGGCCACATTCTCGGCTCCGCCGGGGTGGAGCTCCATTTCGAGGAGTGGGGCCGCGAGCGGCGGCTCTTTTACACCAGCGACACGAACATGCAGGCCCAAACCATCATTCCGGGCGGCGAGTACCCGGAGACGACGGATACACTGATCCTGGAGACGACCCAAGGCGCGGAGCCCGAGGCCGAAGCGACCAGCCGCCCGGAGGAACGTGAGCGATTCCGGAAGACTCTTGCGCGGGTGCTCACGCAGGGGGGCACTGCCCTGATCCCCGTGTTCGTGATGGGCCGCGCGCAGGAGATGCTCGTGCTCCTCGGCCAGTTGAAACGGGAGGGCGCCATTCCGAGGAGCGTGCCGATCTACACGGCCGGCTCCATGCGGGCCATCGCGGAGGTCTACGATGAGACCCGTGACACGACGCCCCGCGTCGACTCCAGCGAGGAGGTGTTTGCCGTGAACCAGGAACGGGTGCCCTACGAGGCGGAGGCCAAACGGGAGATTCTGGACGGCCCCGGCATCATGGTGGTCAGCAGCGGCATGATGCTGGAACCGACGCTGTCGAACGTTCTCGCGCGCCGCATCGTCGAGAACGAGAAGGACGCCGTGCTGCTGGTGGGGCACCCGGCGGAGGGCACCCCGGCCCGTCGCCTGAAAGACGCGGCCGCGGAGGGACCGGGCGCTCCGGTGATGCTGGCGGACGGGCACGGCCCGCAGCCGGTCAACTGCACCGTCGAGCGCTTTCGGTTCTCCGGCCACAGCGACCGCCGCGACCTGCTGTCAATCGTGGATCGACTGGACCCCGAGACGGTGCTCCTCGTCCACGGCGACCCGGAGGCGCGGGCGTGGATGGCAGAACACATCGAGGAGGCCCATCCCGAGACGGACGTCCACCGGCCGGACTGGGGGAGTGTGGTGGAGGTGTAGGCGAGCAGTCCGTGCCGCGGATCCGCCTGTGGGATTGGGTGGGATGAAGGAGTGCTCCTGCAGAACGTGGTACCTATTGCGTATTGCGTATTTCGTATTGCGTAGCTCGGATCGCTGGCGTCTCATTCCCCAACGCCTAACCCTCAACGCTCAACACCCAACCCTCAACCCAAGACGCGGTGCCCATGCCGACGACCAAAACCAAGCCCCAATCCATTCTCCACGAGCAGCTGGCGCCCCGCATTGCAGGAGACCTCCACACCGACGAGATGATGCGGGCGCTCTACGCGACGGACGCGAGCATGTACGCCATGTCGCCGGTCGGCGTCCTCGTGCCCAGACGCACGGAGGACGTGCAGGCCGCCCTGGAGGTCGCCCACGGGCGCGGCATTCCCGTGCTGCCCCGGGGCGGGGGGTCCTCCCTCGCCGGACAGGGCGTCAACGAGGCGCTGGTGATCGACGTCAGCAACCACCTCAACCGCATCCTCGACATCGACCCCGAGGCGCAGACGGCGCGGGTGGAGCCCGGCGTCACGCTGTCGGAGCTAAACCGGGCCGCCGCAGAGCACAGCCTCATGGTGGGACCCGATCCAGCCAGCGCGAATCGCGCCACGCTTGGCGGCATGTTCGCCAACAACGCCACCGGTACCCACTCCATCACACACGGCAACTTCATTCGCCACGTCCGCGCAGCCGAGGTGCTTCTGGCCGACGGGACAGCCACCACCGTGGGCCCTACCGACGCGGCCACCTGGCAAGAGAAAATGCGGACCGACGGCCTGGAGGGCGCCATCTACCGCGGCCTCAAGGCGCTGCTGGCCGACGGCGGGCGCGAGACGATCGACGCAGATACGCCGAGCCACTGGCGCCGCAACAACGGCTATCGGCTGGAGGCGCTGCTGGACGATCCGCCCAACCTCGCGAAGCTGCTCTGCGGGAGCGAAGGGACGCTGGCCGTGGCGACCGAAATCACCTGCGACCTGGTGGAGAAGCCCGCCACTACCGGCCTCGGCGTGGTCCACTTCGAGTCGCGCAACGACGCCCTGCGCGCCGTGACGACCGTCTTGGAGACCGACCCGTCGGCGGTCGAGCTCTTCGACGGCGTGGCCATCGAGCGCACCCTGCAGACGCCGGGCTACGCCGAGCGCCTCACCTTTCTGGAGGGCACGCCCGGTTCCGTCCTCATCACCGAATACTCCGGCGACTCGGACGCGGAGATCACGGACGCGCTCGACACACTCGAACAGCACATGGCCGAGGCGGATCGCGGCTACGCCACCGTGCGGGTGACCGAGCCCGACGCCATTAAAAATGTGTGGTCCATCCGCAAGGAGGGCCTCGGCCTGCTCATGGGCGTGGAGGGGGACTATAAGCCGTGGGCTTTCATCGAAGACGCCTCAGTGCCGGTCGAAAATCTGGCCGACTACATCGACGAGCTCTCCACGTTCGTCGACGCCACCAGCACGCGCGCCGCCTACTACGCCCACGCCTCCGCCGGCTGCCTGCACGTGCGCCCGTTCGTCAACACCAAGGACGAGGCGGAGGTGGAGAAGATGACCGAGATCGCGAAAGAGTCGCTCGATCTCGTCAAGAAGTACGGCGGGGTTGTGTCGTCGGAGCACGGCGACGGCATCGCCCGCGGATGGGCAAATCCCGAACTTCTGGGCGACGACCTCTATGAGCTGTGCCGGGAGACGAAGGTCCTCTTCGATCCCGAACGGATTCTCAATCCGGGCAAGGTCGTCGACGCCCCGCCGATGGACGAGCACCTGCGGATGGGGCCCGAGTACGAGGCCGTGCCCTTCCGTGCGGAACTCGACTTTTCGGAGGACGGCGGCTTTGCGGGGGCCATCGAGAAGTGCAACGGGAACGGCGCCTGCCGCAAGCTGCGGGCCGGCACCATGTGCCCCAGCTTCATGGCTACCCGCGAGGAGCCCGATTCCACCCGAGGCCGCGCCAACGCCCTTCGCAGCGCCCTGGCGGGCGACCTGTCGGAGGACGCCATGACGGGCGACGACATGCACGAGGTGATGGACCTGTGCATCCAGTGCAAGGCCTGCAAAACCGAGTGCCCGTCGAACGTCGACATGGCCAAGATCAAGACGGAGTGGCTGCACCACTACTGGGGCGAGAACATGATGCCGCTCCGCACGCGTCTGTTTGCCCGCCAGCCCGATGCGGCACGGTGGATCAGCGGCACCCCGCTGGCGTCGCTCGTCAACTGGGTGAGCGAGCAGTCCATGCTCCGCGCCATCGGCGAGGCCGTCCTGGGCGTAAGTGCCGAGCGGCCCCTGCCGCCCTTCGCGCGGCAGACCTTTCGGCAGTGGTTCGACGCGAGCGACGATGCGTTCCCCGCCACCGGCCCACGCGTCGTCCTCTTCCCCGATTCGTTCAATGCCTACCACACGCTCGCCCCGCTCCGCGCCGCCACGCAGGTGCTCTGGGCCACAGGGCATCGGGTGGAGCTGCCGCCCGAATCGGTGGGCAGCGGGCGCACGCTTCTCTCGAAGGGGCTCGTGCCCCAGGCTAAGCGCCGCGCCCGGCAGACGGTCGAGGCGCTCGCTCCGTACGCCGAGCAGGACGTGCCCGTTGTGGGGCTGGAGCCGAGCTCCATCCTCACGCTCCGCGATGAGTTCTTGGATCTCCTGCCGGACGACGCGCGTGCTGAGGCGGTCGCCGAGTCCGCCTACACCTTCGAAGAGTACGTCGCGGAACGGGCGGAAGCGGGAGCGATGGGCGAGGTGGCGTGGCAGGGCCGCGGCGACGTGCTGCTGCACGGCCACTGCCACCAGAAAGCCCTCATTGGGACCGAGGCCACCGAACGGATCCTCGCCCGCGCGGGATACGACGTGACGGCCGTCGACGCGGGGTGCTGCGGCATGGCCGGCGCCTTCGGCTACGAGGCCGAGCACGTCGACGTGTCGACACAGATGGCCGAACTCCGCCTCGCCCCGGCCGTCCGCACCACAGAGGCCGACACCAAGATTGCCGCCCCCGGCTTTTCGTGCCGCTCCCAGATCAAAGCCACCACATCCCGTACGGCCCAGCACCCTGCCGAGCTGCTGTGGGACGCCATCGCCCGTGATGACCCGCATAACTCGGAGCCCCCCCCTCCTCACGTGCGTTGAGGCCTTACCACGTGTCGTTGAAAAATCTGCTCAAGATCGATGCCCGGAACCATATCGGTTGAGGAGGCGGAACGCGACCTGCGCCACGTTCCGGATTTGCCGTCGGAGGGGGAGCGTGTCACCGTCTCCGTAGCGCCGGCTCAATCTACGTGGCGATGGCCGACACCCAGGATGCCACGCTCGTGACCTGGGACCAGGGGTGCTCGACCGCGGGGCGGCCGTCATCAAGACGCGAACACCGGAACGTGGGTCGAGGCGAACTCGCGGTCCGGAGAGGGGCCGTGCTACTCCTGCTTCACCGTTGACGCCGAGCTTCCCGTGTGATAGGCCGCCAGTTCACGGGACGAGGGCCACAGCGACACGGCCTCTTGAAAGACCGGGTCGGCCTGGTTCAGGATCGGACGCGCCACTCCACGTCCGTACAGCAGGCGCGCAAGGTATCCCTTGACCCGGGTCGCAACGAAGTCCTGCTCGCCCTGCGCGGTGGTCTTTGCGTAGATCCGCTCGGCAGTGTTCACCGAGTCGGGGTCCTCCGTGATTGTCACTCCATTCTCCTCCGCATACGACCAGAACGAGGCAATCATCTCGTCGGAGGGCTCGAAGGAGGTTCGAAACTCATCGGGCCGCTGTTGCCAGGTCCCCCGAAGCTCCGTTTCGTGATCTGAGAACCACTTGCGAGCAAACGCATAGTCGAGCCCGCTTTGAACGAGGTGAGTGAGGGCGGTCGTGTCCGGCTGCACCACGTAGTCCGGCAAGATGCCACCGCCGCCAAATACCATCCGACCGTGATCGGTCTCGTAGGCCAGCGAGTCGGGGATGCTATCGCGGTACTCGTTCAGATGGTAGGTCGCCTGGTTGATGGTCGAAAACTTCTGCTCATAGTAGTTCTCCCGGTCCCCCCGCTCGTAGGGCGACTGAATGAGGCGGCCCACCGGCGTGTAGTAGCGCCCCACGGTCATTTGGAGCACGCTTTCGTCCCCGAGGTCGAACTGCTTCTGGATGAGTCCCTTACCGAAGGTGCGCCGCCCCACGATGAAGGCCCGGTCGTGGTCCTGCAAGGCGCCGGTCAGGATTTCACTCGCCGACGCCGACGCGCGGTTGACGAGCACGATGACGGGCTGATCCGCAAGCATGCCGCCCGCCTTCGCCCGAATCTTTTGATTCATTTGCTCTCCGCGTCCCTTCGTTTCGACGATCGTCATTCCGTCTCCGAGCATCTCGTTGGCGATCTGCCAGGACGTGCGCATGACGCCGCCCGGGTTCCCGCGGAGATCGAGCACGAGCCGGTTCATGCCCTTGTCGAGCAGCGTCTGGGCCGCCTTCCGAAACTCGTCGTGCGTCTTCATAGTGAACCGGGTGATGTTGATATACCCGGTTTCTTCGTTCACCATGTATGGGGACCGGACGGACTGCGTCTCGATCTCCTCGCGGGTGATGGTAAAGGACATGCGCTCGCTCGTCGTGGGCCGGTAAACCGTCATCTGCACCCGCGTGTCGATCTCCCCCTTGAGGCGGTTTTGAATCTCACTGGACGAAAGCCCGACGGCCGATGTGTCTTCGATGCCCACGATGCGGTCCCCAGCCATGACTCCGACCTCCTCGCTGGGCCCTCCCGCCAGAGGGGAGATGACACGGGCCGTGTCCTCCGGCACTTCAAACACGATCCCAATGCCGCCAAAAGTGCCCTGGTACTGGTCCTTCACGTCATCGGCCCGATCGGCAGGAATGTACGTAGAATGCGGATCGAGACTGCTTACCATTCCCTCCACGCCGGCCTCCGCCACGTCGGTGGCCTCCAGCTCATCCACGTATTTTTGATTGATGACGACGAGAGCCTGCCGCATCTTGTCAAGCTGCGCGCCCAGATCGTCGTCGGAAAGGTAGGCGTCGAGCTGCACCCCGAGCACCGCCCCGATGGCGATGAGTAGAACAGCCGGCAGAATGTGATATTTACTAAGACGCGTCATGAGATCGTCGAAAAATTTCGTATCGAGCGATAGATCAAAGTCGGTACGACGGTGGAGGAAGCGAGAACGGTCTCCATCTTCCTCCCGGCGCCTCCAGCCCCGATGCTAGCGGCGGCACAAGCGCGCGTACCTCATATTTGAACCGGACGGCTTTGTTGCAGAGCTGCTGAGCCCAACCTGAGATACAGATGAACGTTTGCCGGAAATCCGCTTACCGGAACTATCGGCCTATGAACATTGGTGCCACTGAATGCACGCATTGACGGGACTCCGTCCCTGGAAGCATGATCTCGGACGCCAGAGTGGATC
Organism: Bacteroidetes bacterium QS_3_64_15; assembly: GCA_003022565.1. Taxonomy (GTDB): domain Bacteria; phylum Bacteroidota; class Rhodothermia; order Rhodothermales; family Salinibacteraceae; genus Salinibacter. The sequence continues at coordinate 15,759 of PXTN01000046.1, forward strand.
GGTACTACTACATTTTCGACAGTCGCGAGCACCGTGCCCTGGTGCTGGATCGCGCAACGGGGGAGGAGCGGCGGCCCGAGACCGATCCCCGTACCTCCCTAATCGAGCGCGTGCGGGCGAAGCGGTCGCCCGCCCTCCAGCGTCGGTTCGCGCGGTGGTGCGCCCGGCAGGTCGATCCCGACTCGGCCCCGTCACACACCGCCGCGGGGCGCCTCTGGGCGGCAGCCCAGCGCGATGACCCCTCTGTCTGGCAGCGCGTACGGCGCGAGACCGCCGACACAGTGATGCTCGCCGTGGCCCTCGGCCTCTCCCGCGGCCAGCCCGACGCGGCCCGGCTCCTGGTCCTCCACGCCTGCACCCACCCCAAAGCCCAGCACGCCGCGCTCGACGCCGCCCACATGAGCGAGCGGTGGGCCGAGTTCTCTGCCGAGTCCAATCCGACGGCCGCCGCACGGGCCATGCGCACTCGGCATGTCGACTGGCTTCTTGACCGGCTGCCTATCCCGTAAATTCACGGGGCCGCATCGGTTCCTCGCCCCGTGCGTTCGGTGCGGCTTGTATGCGTTTCGTTACCATTGTGATCGACCGGAACGAGGCGAGAGGTTGATCCCCAGAGACGGCTATTTCTCCACGGTCCGTCTACTCGTCGTCCTCCTCGCTCACCAGCGGCACGAAGCGGAACGAGTGGAATTCCTCCCGCTCATAGTCGTGCGGCCCCGTGCCGGTGCGGGTGATGCGCGTCATCGTTTGTCCCCCACTGCCGCCGAGCGGGATGACGAGGATGCCTCCGTCGGGCGCCTTCCCCCCCGACGGCTCTCGGAGCTGGCGCAGGAGCGGATCGGGGGCCTCGGGGGCGGCGGCGGTCACCACGACGCCGTCGTACGGCGCGAAGGCAGGCCACCCTCTGGCACCGTCCCCGTGCCGCGTCCGCACGTCGTAGCCGAGGTCGTCAAGGAGGCGCCGGGCGCGGGCGAGCAGGTCCTCGTGCCGCTCGATGGAGAAGACGCGGGCGTCGAGTTCGCAGAGGACGGCGGCCTGGTACCCACTGCCGGTGCCCACCTCCAGAATCCGGTCGTCCGGCTGCACCCCCATCAAGGACGTCTGGTACGCCACGGTGAAGGGCTGCGAGATGGTCTGGTTGAGCCCGATGGGGAGGGCCTCGTCGGCGTACGCCCGGTCGCGCAGGGCCGGGTCCACGAACGCGTGACGGGGCACTGCGCCGATGGCCGACAGCACGCGCTCGTCGTGGATCCCCCGGGAGCGAAGCGTCTCGACGAGCTGCTCGCGACGCCGACGGTACTGCCGCTCGTTGCCGTCGCCGGGGGACGAAGAAGCCATGGGAAAAGCGGGCGGATCCGGGGGAGATGATGATGCCGGGAATCAGGCCGTGGCAGCCGCGGTAGCGCTCGCCTGTGTAGTGGATTGCCCCGTGAGAGCGCTCGTGAGGTACGTGCGCAACTCTTCGGGAGTGATGTTGGAGATGAGAGCCCCATCCCGGGACACGCTGATGTCCCCGGTCTCCTCCGAGACGACCACCACGAACGCGTCGGCCTGCTCGGTAAGGCCCACGGCGGCGCGGTGGCGGAGGCCCAACTGCGGGCTGAGCTTCATGCTCGTGGAAACCGGCAGGATGCACCGGGCCGCCTCCACGCGGCCGTTGTTGATGATGACGGCCCCATCGTGGAGGGGATTCTGCCCGTAGAAAATCGTCATCAGTAGATCCTGAGACACGTCGGCCTCCAGGCGCTTCCCGGTTTCGACGTAGCTCCGGAGCCCTGTGCTGCGCTGGAAGGCAATGAGGGCCCCGATCTGTTGCTCACTCATCTCGTCGACGGCCCCCACCGTCTCCTCAATAATGTGGCTCTGATCGGTGGTGGCGACGAAGCGCCGGACGATGGGGTTTCTGCCCAGCAGGAGGAGTAGGCGCCGAATCTCGGGCTGAAAGATAATGATGACCGCCAGCACGAACACCTGATTGAAGTACCCGAACACGGTGGTCAGCACCGTCATGTCGGCCAGCTCGACGACGAACTGGATCAGGAAGAGGGCCCCGAGGCCGAGGGCGATCTGCACGGCGATGGTCCCCCGCATCAGCCGGTACAACTGATACAGGATATAGGCGACAACGAGAATTTCGATGGCGTCGCCGATCCCGAAGCCGATAATCTCGAACACCTTCACGGGAAAAGGGGACCCGAATACAAGAAGAGAAGCAGGAGACGTGCCGCCCCGACGACGGACCAGAATCGCTAGGGTTGACCAAGAGTAGGGCCGAGTACCCTCAGCATCTCAACGGTGGGCCCGACATCGTGAGCGCGCACGATCGTAGCCCCCCGCATGACGGCCACCGCTGTGGCCCCAAGCGAGCCGTAGAGCCGGTCGCCGACCGGCGCGGGATTGTCGGGCGTGCCGAGGGTCGCGCCGATTGTGCTCTTGCGGGAGACCCCCACCAGCACCGGACGGTTGAGGGCCAGCAGTTCGTCTACCTCGTTGATGAGCCGGAGGTTGTCCTCGTTCGACTTGCCGAAGCCGAAGCCGGGATCAATAACGATCTGTTCCACCCCCGCCTGCGCCGCCGTCTCCACCGACTGGGCGAGGGCATCGCGCACCTGGGCGGTCACGTCGCTGTAATCGCGGGGCCGCGTGAGGTCCCCCGGCTCGCCCGCCGAGTGCATCACCACCAGGGGCGCGTCCGCCTCGGCGGCCACCTCGGCCATCTCCGGCTGGTGACGCAGGCCGGTCACGTCGTTCACGATGTCGGCCCCCGCGGCGAGGGCCGCCCATGCCACGTCGGGCTTGTACGTGTCGATCGACAGAAGCGCCTCGGGGAACCGGTCCGAGAGGGCCTCGATGACGGGGACGACGCGGTCGCGCTCCTCCGCTTCGGTCACCGGATCGGCGCCGGGCCGGGTCGACTCGCCGCCCACGTCAATGATCGACGCGCCCTCGCTCAGCATCTCGGCAGTCCGTGACACCGCTTCTTCGACGGTCACGTACTGCCCGCCGTCGGAGAAAGAGTCGGGCGTTACGTTTAGGATGCCCATCACGTGAGCGCCGTCCACCGCCGAGCTGCCGGGTCGACAGTCGAGCGAGTGGGCCTGGCCGCCAAGCACGAACCGGTCGGTCGGGAACGTCTCTGGGTCCGGCGAGGGGGACGAGCGGGACACGCGAGGCATGGCGCGAGAGGGAGCGGTTCCGAGAAATGAGAGGTCGGCGAACACTTGTTTGGGTAAGGTATACACAAACCGATGTCGGAATGGGATCCACGGGTCGTTTTTGTGGAAAATTTCTGCCCCCTGGGTCCCACCCGCCGCCGCAAGGGGCGCCCCCGAAGAGATAGGTTCTTCCGATTTGCTTTCGCAGTCCTCAATGGACGAGCTGGTACGGTCGGCCCTGCAGTGGATCGGTCCGCTCCGGCGGATTCGAGAGTTCAAGGCACGTCCTGTCGCCACGCAGCGGTCGCTTTTGCGCCGCCTGCTCACCCGCGCCGCCGACACCGAATGGGGACGGCGGTTTGGGTTTTCCGAGATCGCGGAGGCATCGAACGTGGTGGCGACTTATCAGGACCGGGTGCCGCTTCATCGCTACGAAGATATTGAGGCCGACGCACAGCGAGTTCGGGAAGGGACCGCGGACGTGATGTGGCCCGGCACCATCACCAACTTTGCCGTCTCCAGCGGCACCGTGTCCGACGGCAAGGTCATTCCCATCAGCGACGAGACCATCGAGCACAACCGATCATTCAGCGTCGGGGCTGGCGTCAACTACCTCAAAGAGAGCCTCGACCCGAGCTTTCTTGGCGGCAGTCACCTCACGCTTCCCGGTCGCGTCGAAGAAGACCCGAACCATCCCGGCACCAAAGCGGGCGAGATCAGCGGCATCCTCGCCGAGAACGCGCCCGGCTTTTTCCGCACGCTCTACCAGGCCGTCCCGAACGAGGTCACCTTCCTCCCCAGCTGGGAAGAGAAGCTCCGGGCCGTCGCGGAGCGGACCGTCGATGAGGACATTCGCCTCCTCGTGATGGTCCCCACCTGGGCGCTCAATCTGTTTGACCTGCTCATTGACCTCCACAACGAGCGGAATAACGACACGGCCACGACCGTGGGGGAGGTGTGGCCGAACCTGCAAGTGTTCATTTCGGGCGGGGTGGCCCTCCGCTCGTACCGCGACCTGATTGAAGAGAAAATCGGCCACGACATCGACTTCGTCGAGACCTACGGGGCGTCCGAGGGCTTTTTCTCGTTTCAGGATGAGTTG
>PXTN01000047.1 GCA_003022565.1 Bacteroidetes bacterium QS_3_64_15
GTGATGTGGAGCGAGCACTGTTCCTACAAGAACTCGATCGCCCTGCTCCAAACGCTGCCTACGGAAGGGGAGCACCTGCTGGCGGAGGTGGGCGAGGAGAACGCCGGCCTCGTGGACGTGGGCGACGGCAAGGCCGTGGCGTTCAAGATCGAGTCGCACAACCACCCCTCGGCCGTGGAGCCGTACGAGGGAGCGGCCACCGGCGTGGGCGGCATCCACCGCGACATCTTCACGATGGGGGCGCGGCCCATCTGCGCGCTCGACTCGCTGCGGTTCGGCTCCTTGGAGAAATCGCGCGTCCGCTACCTGTTCGATGGCGTGGTGCGCGGCATCGGGGACTACGGCAACTCGTTCGGCGTGCCCACCGTGGCGGGCGAGGTGTACTTCGAGGACGCCTACGAGGGCAATCCGCTCGTCAACGCCATGAGCGTGGGCGTGGTCGACACCGACCACACGGCCCGCGCCGCCGCCGACACGCCGGGCCACCCCGTGGTGCTCGTCGGCGCCTCTACCGGGCGCGACGGCATCCATGGGGCCACCTTCGCCTCCGCCGAGATCGGCGAGGACAGCGAGGAGGACCGCCCCAGCGTCCAGGTGGGCGATCCGTTTACCGAAAAGCTGCTCCTGGAGGCTACGCTCGAGGCGATCCGCGAGGGCGTCGTGGAGGGGATTCAGGACATGGGCGCGGCCGGGCTCACGAGCTCGTCGTTCGAGATGTGCGCGTCGAGCGGCACGGGCATGGACCTGCACCTCGACCGCGTGCCGACCCGCGAGACCGGCATGACGCCCTACGAGATCATGCTGTCGGAGAGCCAGGAGCGCATGCTCGTCGTCTGCGAGCCGGGGGCCGAAGACGAACTCGCGGACATCTACGGCAAGTGGGACCTCAACGCCCAGCGCATCGGCACCGTCACCGAGAGCGGCCGCGTCCGCACCTACTGGCACGGCGACACGGTGGCCACGCTCGACCCCGCCCACGTGGCGGGCGACGACGTGCCCGTCTACGAGCGGGACACTGAGCGGCCCGCCTACCTGGAGGAGACGTGCGCCTTCGACACCGACGACGTGCCGGACCTCGATCCGGACGACGTGGAGGACACGCTCACGACGCTTCTCGGCGCCCCCAACATCGCCTCCAAGCGCTGGGTCCACGAGCAGTACGACACCATGGTGCGCACGAACACCGTGGTGGGCCCCGGCGCCAGCGACGCGGCGGTGGTCCGACTGAAGGGCACCGGCAAGGGCCTCGCCGTGAAAACCGACTGCAACGGGCGCTACGTCTACTTGAACCCGCGGCGCGGCGCCCGGATTGCCGTCGCCGAGGCTGCCCGCAACGTGACCTGCGCCGGCGGCACGCCCGTCGCCGTCACCAACTGCTGCAACTTCGGCAACCCGCACAATCCAGAGGCGTACTGGGCCTTCGCCGAGGCTGTCGGCGGCATGGGCGACGCCTGCCGTGCTCTCGACACGCCCGTGACGGGCGGCAACGTGTCGCTCTACAATGAGCACCCCGATGGGGCCATCTATCCCACCCCCACCATCGGCATGCTCGGCGTGGTCGACGACATCGAGACCCAGCCCACCACGGCGGCATTGCAGAGTGAGGGCGACGTGCTGTTTCTGCTCGCCCCGAGCGGCTGGACCCACCCCAACGGCATCGGCGGCACCGAGTATCTGTCCACTGTCCACGACCGCATCACGGGCGACGCCCCGCAGCTCGACCTCGACGAAGAGGTCGCCGTACAGGCCGCCACGCAGGCCCTCATCCGTGACGGAATCGTGCAGCACGCCCACGACGTGTCCGACGGCGGGCTGGCCGTGTGCCTCGCCGAGTCCGCCATCCACAGCGATGGGCTGGGGCTGAAGGCGGACCTTCCCGCCGCGGATGGTGCTCGTCTCGACGCCGTGCTGTTCGGCGAGGCGCAGTCGCGCATCGTCCTGTCGGGACGGCCCGACGACGCAGCAGCACTGGAGGCCACGCTGTCGGAGCACGACGGCGTGCAGGCCCATCGGTTGGGTACCGTAACGGACAGTGGGGTGCGCCTCACCGTAGGAGACGCGCCGGTGCTCGACACCGACCGGACCTCCCTAGCGGAACCGTATGACGAAGCGATTCCTTCCGCGGTGTCGTGACGCCTCGCTGCCTTCGGCTGCTCCCTGTCAAATGAACGGCACACGCGACGAACGGGCGCGCTTTCCGTAACACCCACCGGCCGCACCCCTCCAGAGGATGGGTCATGCCACCTAGCACCCTCTTTGCAATCATTGTGGCGATCGTTGTGACGGTCCAGTAGTGTGAAGTTTTTTGCCAGTCGATATGCTATTTCCCGCTGGCAGGGTAAGCGGACCCGGCTTCGCCGCCCCCACGGGAGTCATTCGAGAACAACCCCACTGTTGGGGGCGGTCTTTACTGAATGTATCATGCTTGTGCGCTCCACGAAGAGAAACTGCTGAGGCTTCTCAGCGGTAGACAATAGACACGGCGCTCATTTTCTTCATTACAGAACGATTCCCTAATTATGGCCGAGAACGCCAACATCACCACCCTGACCGACGACAACTTCGAGGAGGAGGTTCTGAATGCCGACCAGCCGGTGCTCGTGGACTTCTGGGCTACCTGGTGCGGCCCGTGCCGCCAGATCGCCCCCATCGTCGAGGAGCTTGCCGACGAGTTCGAGGACGAGGCCAAGGTCGGCAAGGTGGACGTCGACGAAAACCCGCAAACCGCTCAGGAATACGGTGTGCGCTCCATTCCCACACTTCTGTTCTTTAAGGACGGCGAGCAGCAAGAACAGGTCGTAGGCGCAGCCGGCAAGCAGCCGTTAAAGGAGAACCTGGAGACCCTCGTCGGCCAACCCGCCTAACCTATTTTCGAATGGCGAATGGACCGGATCTGCGGACTCCACTCGTCATTCGTTTCCCATTCGCAACTCGCAATTCGCAACTCGACACGGTCTCCCGATGCACGAAAACGGAACCCCTTCAAACGATCCCCCTGACCTTGCCGCTTTTGAGGAGGTCGACTTTTCGAACGCCGAGGTCCGTGACGTGGTTGTGGTAGGCACCGGACCGGCCGGTTGGACGGCGGCGCTCTACACGTCCCGGGCCGACCTGGATCCGCTCATTTTCATGGGGCCGGAGCCCGGCGGCCAGCTTACCACGACAACCGATGTGGAAAACTACCCTGGCTTTCCGGAGGGCCTTCTGGGGCCGGAGATGATGGATCGGTTCCAAGAGCAGGCCGAGCGATTCGGCACCGAATCGCGCTACGGCACGGTTACGCACGTGGATTTCCGCGAGCGGCCTTACCGGCTGCTGGTGGACGCGGAGACGCCGGTCTACGCGCAAACCGTTATCATCTCAACGGGCGCCTCGGCCCGGTACCTCGGGCTCGAAAACGAACAGCGTCTCATCGGCAAGGGCGTGAGCGCCTGTGCCACGTGCGATGGTTCCTTCTTCCGCGGCGAGACGGTGGCCGTGGTGGGCGGCGGCGACAGCGCGATGGAGGAGTCGACGTTCCTCACCAAGTTTGCCGAGAAGGTGTATGTGATTCACCGCCGCGACGAGCTCCGGGCCTCGGAGATTATGCAGCAGCGGGCCTTCGAGAACGACAAGATCGAGTTCGTCTGGAATACGGAGGTGATCGACGTGCTCGGCGAAAATGCCGTCGAGGGGATCGAGGTCATCGACAACGAGACGGGCGAGACTCGCATGATGGACGACGTGACGGGCTTCTTTCTCGCCATCGGCCACACGCCCAACACGGGGCCGTTCAAGGGGTGGGTGGAGATGGACGAGAACGACTACATCCTCACCGAGGGGGCTACCACCTACACGAGCCAACCCGGCGTCTTTGCCGCCGGCGACGCGCAGGATGACGAGTACCGGCAGGCCGTGACGGCC
>PXTN01000048.1 GCA_003022565.1 Bacteroidetes bacterium QS_3_64_15
CTTGCGACGTACGGCACGCTCATGCGTCCCTTCGGCGGATGCGAGCGCCTCGGCGTGGCCGACCGAGTCTCGTTCGCGGCTTCAGAAGAACGTGGACCGACCAGAAGGAAGGCGCGTGTTTTGCGCAAAAAAAGCAAATGCGAATTAATGCCGTTCCGGAGCTCCGGAACGCTGCGGCTGAGGATCCTTTCGTTCCCGCGACGCACTCCCTGCTCCGTCCTCATTCCTGTCTGCCCGTGACGGCATCCATCCGCAAGGCCACGCCCGACGACGCGAAGACGCTCGTGGATCTAATTCTGGAACTCGCCGCCTACGAGAAGCTGCTCGACGAGGCGGAGCCGAGCGTCGAGCTTCTGGAGGAGCATCTGTCCGAAGAGGCGCTCACGGGGTGCGAGGCGCTGCTTGCCGAGACGGAGCGCGACACGGCCGTCGGGTTTGCGCTCTTCTTCCACAACTACTCCACGTTCCAGACCAACGCCGGCCTCTACGTGGAAGACCTGTTCGTGCGCCCCACGTACCGGGGCGAGGGGATCGGCTTCGCGCTGTTCCAACGCCTCGCGCAGATCGCGGAAGAGCGCGGCTGTCGTCGCATCGACTGGGCCGTGCTGGACTGGAACCAGGAGGCGATCGACTTCTACGGAGACCTCGGCGCCGAGCCGCTCAACGACTGGACGACCATGCGCCTAGGCGAAGACGAGATCGAAGAGGTGGCCACGGCGGACGCGAGTCCAAGGCTGTAACGTCCACCCGCCTCGGTCCGTCTAATTCCGAGCCCGGCCCCTGCCTCGTTCCTGAGCCCTGTACGAGCCTCTGAAAATTACTCCGACGGCAGTCGTGTGCCGTGCACGATTACGATCGGTACGGTACGGGACGCTGACGGTGGGAGGGTTGGGGCGCGGCAGTATCCTGCCCGCTCCCAGACGCCCACACGCAACAACGCCCATACGCCATTCAGAATATCAGAATTCCCTGCGGGCGATGGGCGAAATTCTTTCGTAAACGTCCTTCTCCTTTGGCAAACCACGCATCCGTGACGACGCTTGTCATCATCCCCGCCTTCAACGAATCCAGGGCCATCGGCCCGGTCATTGGCGACATTCCCGACGGATGGGTCGACGAGGTGGTGGTTGTCAACAACGCTTCGACCGACGAGACGAAGGCGAACGCCCGTGCCGCCGGGGCGACCGTGGTCGACGAACCCCAGCAGGGCTACGGGGCTGCCTGCCTGCGCGGGATCGAGTACGCGAAGACGAAGCAGCCGACCATCGTCGTCTTCCTGGACGGCGACTACAGCGACCACCCGGACGAGATGCCACGCCTCATCGAGCCCATCGCCGCCGACGAGGCAGACTTCGTGGTCGGCTCTCGCATTCGGGGCGACGCGGAGCCGGGCGCGCTCCTCCCGCAGGCCCAGATGGGCAATCGACTCGCCTGCACGCTCATGACGCAGATCTGGGGCGCCGCCTACACCGACCTGGGGCCGTTCCGGGCAATCCGCTTCCGCGACCTGCTCGCCCTCGACATGCAGGACGAGACCTTCGGGTGGACGATTGAGATGCAAATCAAGGCCGTGGAGGCGGGACTCCGCGTGGACGAGGTGCCCGTGTCGTATCGCCGCGGCATCGGACCCTCCAAAATCACGGGCACCCTTTCGGGCACCGTAAAGGCCTCCGCCAAGATTCTCTGGACCATCGGGCGCATGGCCGCGACCAAAGGACGACGGGCGCCCCGGCTTCAGGAGCGACGAGAGCAGTTCTGGAAAGAGGCGCCGGTGTCCCGAGCGTGAGGTTGAAATTGGGCTGCAGGCACCCATCGGCGAGAACGAACCTTTCCCCTAAGGCGCCGTTTTTCTCCCGGTTCGCCATCCATCCACCGACCTCTCGTTCCAACACGTCGTCATGGAGCCCGACATCTGGTACAACGGAGAATTTATCGATCACGAGGACGCTCAGGTCCATGTCCTCTCCCACGTCATCCACTACGGGTCCTCCGTCTTCGAGGGCATTCGGTGCTACGACACCGAGCAGGGCTCAGCGGTCTTTCGGCTGGAGGAGCACATGGAGCGCCTGGTCGACTCGGCCAAGGTTCACCGCATGGACCTCCCGCACACCCTCGACGAGCTGACGGGGGCCGTCGTCGACACCATCGAGCGCAGCGGCCTGCGAGAGTGCTACATCCGACCCGTCGTGCTGCGGGGCGAAGGCCCGATGGGCGTCAATCCGCTCGATAATCCCGTCGAGACCTTCATCGCTGTGTGGGAGTGGGGGCAGTATCTCGGCGAGGAGGCCCTCGAAAAGGGGGTGGACGTAGAGGTGGCCAGCTGGAACCGCATGGCGCCCAACACGCACCCCGCCATGGCCAAGGCTGCTGGCAATTACCTGAACGCCTCCCTCGTGAAAATGGACGCCGCGAAAAACGGCAAGATGGAGGGCATCATGCTAACCACCGACGGCTACGTGGCCGAGGGCAGCGGCGAGAACCTCTTCGTCGTCAAGAATGGCACGCTCTACACTGCGCCGGTCGGACTTTCGATTCTGCCGGGCATCACGCGGAATTCGATCATCACCCTCGCTGAAGACCGCGGGTACACGGTGGAAGAGAAGCGCATTCCCCGCGAGGCGCTGCTGACGGCCGACGAGCTCTTCTTCACTGGCACCGCCGCCGAGGTCACGCCCATCCGCTCCGTCGACGACTACACGATTGGCCCCGGTTCGTGCGGGCCGATCACGAAGGAACTGCAGGACGCCTTCTTCGAGGTCGTGCAGGAAGGCAAGGATCCACACGACTGGCTCACGTTTGTCGACGTGCCGGCGGCGGACGCGTCTGGTGCTAGCAAGTTGGAAGGTTGAAGGTCGGAAAGTTGAAGGTTGGATGGCATTTCAAGTCTGTGAGTCGGATTCTTCAGATTGTGCTCGCCTCAAAAGAGACGGCTGACGGCGGAATGCGGACGGTGGTTTCTCGACGCTCAACGGTGGTCCGCCGACCGCGGTCGGTCGTCCGTCAGGGCAACATATCCTCGGTCAACTCACAGTAGCGAGTTGCGACGGAAGGTTGAGGGTCGGACGGTCGTACGCATGGCCCTGCATGCCCCCGCGCTCCGGGCAGAATGGTCTGGTCAAGGGCGAGCATCGCCTCTGGACGGAGAGCGGGTCAGTCCGGCACGCCGTCCGTTTCGAGCTGTCGGGGATCGGCCTGGATCCAGTTCGTGAGGTAGTGGGTGGCGACGTAGAAGAGGGGCGTGTCGATCGCCGCGATGCCGATCTTGAAGACGTACTGGCCGAACACGATGCCCTGCCACGTCTCGAAGCCGAGGGGATCGGTGGCCGGGTTGCCGTCCACCTTCGGCCAAATGACGAGCGCGATGGTGACCACCATGATCGTGTCGACGAGTTGGCTAAAGAACGTGGAGCCGTTGTTGCGGAGCCACATGTACTTCCCGTTCGTCAGCCGTCGCCAGAACTCGAAGATCTGCACGTCGATGAACTGGGACGCGAGGTAGGCGATCATCGACCCGAGCACCACGCCGGGGAGGAGGCCGAACACGATGTTGAATGACTCGGCATCGACCGGCGACTCGGCGTAGGTGGGCGCGTAGTTGGCAATCCACACCACGAGCGTGATGAAGACGCTCACCACAAAACCGGCCCCGACGACCGTGTTGGCCCGCTTCCGACCATAGATCTCCGAGATGAGGTCGGTCACCAGAAATGTGACCGGGTACGCAATGATGCCGCACGAGAGCTCCTGCCCGAAGAGGACGAAAAACTTGCCCGCGATGGCGTTGGTGATCACGAGGGCGCCGATAAAAATGCCGGCCAGAACGGTGAAGGCGCGTTCGGCGCGGGACGGGTCGGCGTTGCGCAGGTGATCGAGGTCGT
>PXTN01000049.1 GCA_003022565.1 Bacteroidetes bacterium QS_3_64_15
CGCCGGATGGATGGCGCGCCGGTCGCCGCCATCGGACCTCCAGGTGTCCGCACCGTACCGTTCCGTTGCCGACTCAACCCTCGTCGTGCCGGTGTCGGCCCCACCGCACACCTCCACGCTCCAGGCCGCCCTCTACACGCCCCTCGGACACCGGGTGCGGCACGTTGAGCGGGCGAGCCACCCCGGCCCCAATCGGCTCGTTCTGGACGTATCCGCCCCCCCGCCGGGACGCTACCGCTACGCGATCGACACAGATACGGGACACCATGCCGCGGGGGTCGTTACAATTTTCGATTAGATCGACCGTTGCTCACGAGCAAGAGAAGGGCAGGGACGTTCATTGAGCCGTGATGCCACGCCGCCTCACCGAGGTGTGCAGAAGTGCTCAACGGTCCGTACGGACACCGGGGCACGTTCGGAGCGACGGCAGGGCCTGGTTCTGACCTCCGGAGGCCGGTGCACATTTTCTAAGGGCTCCCTCCTCCGTACGATCGGCCCACCGGAGTGTCTTCCGCTTTCCTCCACACGTACAACACGCACCCGTCCCCGCAATGGCGTTCACGTTCGGCTACAATCCCTGGCTGCTCCTCCTTTGCGTGGCGGTGGCGGGGGGGCTCACGTACTGGAGCTACCGGACCACCGTCCCGCCGCTGGGGGCGGGGTGGCGGGGCCTGCTTGGCGGCCTCCGGTTCCTGGCACTCGCCCTCATCTGCTTCTTGCTCTTTGAGCCGGTCCTGCAGCAATTCCAGTCGTCGGAGCGTCCGCCGGTGCTGGCGGTGCTGGTAGACGACAGCGAGAGCATGCGCGTCGTGACGGCCGGGGACCGGTCCCCCAGCGCGGCGACGGCCCGCGACTCGGTGCGCCCCATTCTGGAGACGCTCGGGGACGACGAGGTGTCCGGCTCGGCTCGTTTCTTCGAGGCCGGGTCGGCCCTCCGCGCCCTCCCCGATCCCATCGCCGATTCCCTCCAGTTCGACGACGCGCGGACGGACCTCGCCAGCGCCCTGCAGGGGGTGCCCGAGGAACTCCAGGGCACCAACCTGCAAGGCATCGTGCTCGTCTCCGACGGCCAGTACAACACGGGCCGAAACCCGCTGCGCGTGGCCGACCGGTCGCCGGTCCCTATCCATACCGTCACGGTGGGCGACACCACCCGGAGCCGCGACCTGCGCCTTCGCAGCGTGGCGACGAACGACCGCGCCTATCTCGATTCGAGGGTGCCGGTCCGGGCCACCCTCACGGCGACGGACGGGCGGGGCGAATCGGTGACGGTGACCCTCGAACAGAACGGGCAGACGCTGGATCGGGGCACGGCGCGCCTGCCCACCGGCACGGGAGAAGCCTCGATCGACCTGACGTCTGAGCCCACAGAGGCTGGGCTCCAGCAACTGACTGTGCGCGCCTCGGAGCTGCCCGGCGAGGTGACGACCCGCAACAACGCGCAGACCGTCTCCCTGCGCGTGCTTGAAAGCAAGCGGCAGGTCCTCTTGCTGGGCGCGGCCCCCTCCCCCAACGTCACGGCAGTCCGCCGCGTCTACGAGCGCGACGCCGACACGGAGGTCACCGCCCGCATCCCGCAGCCGGACGGCTCGTTCATCGGCGGGCCCCTCCCGGACGACCTCTCGACGTTCGACGTGGTGGTCGCCGCCGGCTTTCCCAGTGACCCGGTGCCCACCGACGTGGTGGAGCGGATCGCGACGCTGATCGAGGACGACGGCACCCCGGCCTTGTTTTTCCTGGATCGCCAGACAGACCTTACTGCGTGGCGTCAGCACTTTGAATCGGTGCTGCCCGCCACGCCCAGCAGGGCGACCACGGACTTCGTCGAGGTCCCCTTCACCGTTGCCCAGGAAGGGCGGCAGCATCCCGTCTTTCGGATTGAGGATGCCAACGTGGCCCTCTTTGAACGCCTTCCGCCCCTCCAACGAAGTGCGGTCGACTGGACGCCCACGCCCGATGCCCGCGTCCTGGCCACAGCGCCCTCGTCGTCGGGGTCGGACGCCGCTCCCCTCCTCGTCGTTCGGAGCCGGGCGGGCCTGCGGACGGGGGCCTTCCTGGGCACCGGTGTGTGGCGGTGGGCCCTCCTGCCGTCGCAGCTGGAGGCGGCCGATCCGCTGTGGCCGAGCCTTGCCTCCAACCTGCTCCGCTGGGTGAGCACCGAGGCCGACGATTCGCCGGTCCGCGTGCGGCCGGTGTCCTCCACGTTCGACGGCGACGAGCCGGTCTCGTTTACAGGGCAGGTGTACGACGAGAGCAGGCAGCCGATCGCGGACGCGACCGTCGAGGTGACGGTGACCGATTCAACCGGCACGGAGTACCCGTACACGATGGATCCGGTGGGACAGGGCCGCTACACGCTCGACGTGGGCACCTTGCCCGAGGGCAGCTATCGCTACGACGCAGTGGCGCGCTTGGAGGGCACCGAACTGGGCACCGATCAGGGCAAATTTTCCGTCGCCCCTCTCCGGCTCGAATACCAAACCCCCCGCTCCGACGCCGTCCTCATGCAGCAGGTGGCCGCGCGGTCGGGGGGCACTGCCTACACGCCGCAGACCGTGCAGCAGTTGCCGCGCGACTTAGATCGTCGTTCCTCATTTTCGAGTGAGGTCGTTCAACAGACCTCCGAGGCGGAGCTCTGGCGAACGTCTCTCTTCCTGCTCGCCATCCTCGTCCTTCTGGCGAGCGAGTGGACGCTTCGCAAGTACCTGGGGCTCACCTGAACGAGCCAACTTCGCAGATCTCGTGCAGACGAGGATTCGCGAATCTCTCAGGGAATCGGCTCGTAGAGGAAAGGTCCCGGCGATTGCGTTTTTCGCAGGCAGTTTGCCGGAGCGCCGTTCGTTCCAAATGAGGCCATCGTTCCGCATGCTCTCGAGCACTACTCCCAAAAATCCCTCTTCTCTTCCGGACTCAATCGCGGACATCGCCGGCGAGGACCAATCTCTCGCTCAGGTGCTTGTCGGCGTTCGTCGCCACCTCCACCGTCACCCAGAGGTGGGAATGGAGGAGCACGACACGGCGCGTTTCATCCGGCAAACGCTTGAGGCCTACGGGCTCGACGTGCACGGCCCCGTTGCCGGAACGGGCCTCTACGTCGACATCCACGGCGCAGCGTCTGGAGGGGCGGTGGGGTACCGGGCCGACATTGATGCGCTTCCCACGCAGGATCAAAAGCGGGTGCCCTACCGGTCGCAAACCCCCAATGTGGCGCACCTGTGCGGCCACGACGCCCACACGGCCATGGGCATCGGGGTGGCGCTGGTCCTCCATGAGCACCGGGAAGACCTCCAGGGTCGCGTCCGCGTCTTCTTCCAGCCCAACGAGGAGGGCCTGCCGAGCGGCGCCCCGCTCATGATCCGGGCCGGCATCCTCGAAGCCCTCGATGCCGTGTACGCGGTGCACGTTGACCCGACGCTGGACGTCGGCCGCTACGGCCTGATCACGGGGCCCGCGACGGCCTCGTCCGACCGGTTTGAGGTCAAGGTTCGCCAGGAAGGCACCGGGCACTCGGCCCGCCCCCACGAGGGCGTTGATACGATCTGGGTCGCCTCCCAACTGATGGAGCAGTTCTACGAGGCGGCCGGCCGGGTGACGGATGCTCGCGACGCGTGCGTTCTCACGATCACGATGCTCGACGGGAGCGATGCCCACAACGTGATTCCGGAGCAGGCCTCGCTGGGCGGCACGCTGCGGACCGTGTCCCCGGACGATCGAGAGACGCTTCGGGCGTACATGCGAGAGGCGGCCGAGCGGCTGGGCGGGTTGCACGGGGCACATATTGAACTCGACTTTGAAGACGGCTCGCCTCCGGTGGTCAACGACCCGGCGGCCGTCGAGAACGTCGAGGCTACGATCCGGGACACGCTCGGCCCCGAGGCGGTCCACAACATTGAGCAGTCAAGCATGGGCGGCGAGGACTTTGCTCATTACCTGAAGCACGTGCCCGGCGCGTTCATCCGTGTCGGAACGGCTTCGGGGCCGGAGACGAGTTACCCTCTCCATCACCACCGGTTTGACATCGACGAGACGCCGCTCGCGCCCACGGCCCGGCTCATGGCCCGGGTGCTCATGAACCATCTCAGCCGCAACCTCGCCGAAGACGAGGACCCCTCGCATCCCGACCTCACCACGTCCAGCAACGGGGCGACCAACGAATCGCAGTAAACTGGTTCGGACTTGATGCACTTCCGTCTCGGAGTTACCTTTGGGCCCTTCCTAATGGGGGTATGACTGCCCCCGTCTTCCGCGCCCATCTCCGAGATTGTCTATGCCTCAGCTCGTCTTCGGCGTCCTCCTGGTCGCCCTCCTCGTCCCGGGCCCCGCAGTCGGGCAGCCCGATACGGGGGACGTGGTGATCAACGAAATCATGTACGCCCCGTCGCCGTCAACGAACGAGTTCATTGAGCTCTACAACCGCGCCGAAACGGCGGTCGCTCTGGACGAACTGGCGTTGGCGGACGATAATCTGGAGTACGAGCCCGTGACGACCACCGACACGGCCCTCGCCCCCGGCGAGTACGTCGTGCTCGTGCGAGACGCCGAAGCCTTCGAGGCGGCGTTTCCCAGCGTGCCGTTCCTGACTCCGGACGGATGGGCGGTCCTCAACAACGGGGGCGACACCGTATTCCTCCGCCACTCCCCCTCCGGCACCCCGCTCGACTCGGTGCCTTATGACCCATCGTGGGGCGGCAGCGACGGCCGCTCGCTGGAGCGCATCGACCCGCACGGCCCCTCAGGCCGGGCCTCCAACTTTGCGTCGTCGACGGCGCCGGCCGGGGCCACGCCCGGCGCCCAGAACAGCCGCCACGCCCCGGACACGACCCCGCCCCAGCCCGTCTTCGCCGGGCAGGTCGACTCGACGGTCGCGGAGGTCGTGTTCAACGAACCCGTCCGGAGTGCGAGCATCCAGCCCAGCGCGTTTCAGGTGGGGGAGACGACCGTCACCGAGACCGCGCTGTCGGCCGACAGTATCGCCCGCTTGTCGCTGTCGGAGACCCCGACGGCCGCCACAGTGGTCGTGACCGGCGTGCGCGACCTGGTGGGGAATCGCCGCGAACAGGCCACCCTATCCCTCGCCCGCCGCCCAACGCCGGAGGCCCTCGCCGTCACCGAAATTCTATTCGATCCCCTCGCTGACGACTTCGACGATCGGCCGAACCAGGTGGAGTACGTCGAGCTCGTCAACCTTGCCGCTCACCCGCTCACGCTGAGCGGACTCGTGCTCACCGACCGCCCGACCGAGGAGGGCACGGCCGACACGATCCGGGCCGGACGCCGGCGGGCCGTGTCGCCGGGGGCCTTCGCCGTGGTGGCCGCCGCGCCCGAGGGTCCGATGCCGGTGCAAGAATCGCAGCTCGCCGCGGCGTTTCCCGAGGCGCCCCTGACGCCGGACTCCGTGGCCTTCCTTCCGGTCAACGCCACCCGACTCGGGCTCCGCAACGACGGCGATCTCATTCGCGTGCACCGCCGCGACCGCACCGTCATGGCCGAGGTGGACTATGTGCCCGACTGGCACGCGCCGGGCCTCGCCGAGACGAAGGGCACCGCGCTGGAGCGCATCAGCCCCACCGCCGGCGCCGACGCGGCGGACAACTGGACCAGCAGCACAGCCCCCAGTGGCGGCACGCCCGGGGCCCCAAACGACGTGTCGCTGGCCCCGCCCGACGATGCGCCTGAGGCCGCCGGTCTCCGCATCCAGCCCGACCCCTTCTCCATCGAGCGGGACGAGGCCACCCGCATCCAGTACACGCTCGCCGACGTGCCAACCCTGGTGCGGGTCCGCATCTATGACGCGCGGGGGCGTCGGGTGCGCACCCTGGAGGAGGCCCGCCTCGCCGGGCGCAGCGGCGAACTCGTGTGGGACGGTCGCGACGATGCCGGCGATCGCGTCCGCATCGGGCCCTACGTGGTCTTCTTCGAAGCGGTGCGCGCCGAGGGCGGCACCATCACGCAACTCAAGGAGACGGTGGTCGTGGCGCGGCCGCTGAACTGAGCGCTCCAATCATTTTTCGAGGAAGTCCTTCGGATGGATGGCCGCCTCCGGGAAGCCCTCCAGCACCTCGTCGTCGTGGGTGACGAGGTGCACCTCCAACTGATGGGCCAAAGCCGCGTAGTGCGAGTCGTAGGCCGTACACTCCGAATCGACGGCGAGTCGAAGCACCTCCGCAGGGGCAACTTCGTAGCTCCGGCCGCCAATTAGATTCTCGGCCAGATCGATATGCTCGAAAGCGAGATCCAGTCCGAATTCATCCTGTTGGACGTAAAGCCAGAGGACGTTCAAAAACTCAGACCGCCACAGGAGCGGCGCGGCCCAGATCGGATCCTTCCGACGGACAGCCACGGCCTCTTCGGTAAATTCACCGTCGATCGTGAAGTAGCTGATGAGCGTATTGTCAGCGACGATCATAGGACCCCTCAGAGGAGAACTGGGAAGACGGGAAAGCCATTAGAGGGCTCCCGCAGATCAGGCTCGACCTCGACGAACAGCCTTCCGGCGCGTCTCCTCCGAAAGATAAGAAGGGGTTCGCTCCCGGAGCCGCCGGGCCCGACGGCGGAGATCGTCCTCTGTCGTGGCGTGCTCACCGAGGACCCGCTCCAAGAGGGCCGTTGCCTCCGCTGCGATTGAGCGTTGATGGGCGTGGGCCTGGGATTTGAGCTTTTCGTAGAGCGGGTCGGGCAGATTTTTGACGGTTAGGGTGGCCATATTTGGAGCTCCTCAATGAGGAAAACGGTGGACTCTCGGGAACCGGCGAACTCGGAATGATCCCACGCTGTTCACATGCAGAAACGTATGGAGAAGCACTACGGTTCTGAGAATTCTGTCGACTTGTCTTGAGCCGGTTTAGCACCTCCCGCCCATTGGGTCTTACGGGGACCCCCTCAACGCCCTACAGGCCGAGTCGGGAAGCGCCGCTCGAACGCAATAGGACTTACGCACTTGAGCTTTGAATCTCCGCTCACAGCCTAGAACGGCGAAGGTCGATGCCTCTCTGGTCCAGCAAAACGGCATTTGTCGCCCGTGAAGGGCATTTGCCAATTCAACTGCGTAAGTCCTACGCAAAAAGAATTGCGTGAAGCGACAGTGCCCCCCTCGAAGATGACAAGGCGATCAGGGACGTTCCGGCGGGTCGGAGAAGGGCGTTTTCTGCACCTCGTTGGACGGGCCGCTCTCGGCGCTTTAATTATCTCGTGTTTCCATTTCAATGCTCCCACGCTCAGTCCTCGTCCAGGATGTAGATGTCGCTCAGGTTGCGGGCGAGCTGGCCGTAGTCGAGCCCGTAGCCGATGACGAAGAGCTCTGGGATCCGAAACCCCACGTAATCGAGCGTCAGGTCCGGCTCTGTGGCTGTCGGCTTGTGGAGAAGAGTGGTGACGCGGAGGGACGCGGGGTCGTGTTGCTGGAGGCGGTCCTTCATGAACTCCATCGACAGCCCGGTGTCCACGATGTCCTCCACGATGAGCACGTCTCGGCCTTCGAGGTCGGCGTCTACGCTTTTGAGCTCGTGTACTTCGCCGCTGGACACCTTTGCGTCCCCGTAGGAGGAGAGCTTAATGAAGTCGATCTCGCAGTCCGTGTCGATGGCCCGCATCAGATCGGCGGTGTACATGAACGCCCCGTTCAGGACGCTGACGAGGATGGGAGTGGTGTCCGCATAGTCGCGGGTGATGGTCCGCCCCATCTCAGCGACCCGTTCCTGAATGCGTTCGGCCGACAGGTAGCGGCGAAAGCACTCGCCTTGAACGGTGACGACAGACTCGGTTGACGGGGCGGGGGTCTCCAGAAGGTCGCGCGGTGCGGGCATGTCTCGATCCAGGGTCGAGCAGTGAATGAGGTGCAATGCCGCACAGTGAAGCTATGCGGCGACTATGAGGATTGACAGTGGTCCGGCGGTTTTTCACGAGGTCGTAGGACGAGGCGCGCTACCTGCTCCGTGTCGGGCCGGACGCGCACCCGATCGTCGAGGCGGTGCCCCACCACCCAGGCGATGTGCTCGGCCGCACAGAGAACGCAGACCTCCCTCCGTTGGTGCGAAGGGACCTGCGCCTCCGTCAGGAGATCGCTTACGGTCTTCGAGCCGTCGAGTCCCAGTGGTCGGAAGCGGTCGCCGTCGGCCCAGGAGCGCACCATCAGGTCCCGGCCCAGACGATCGGCATCGGCGTACGCCACGTAGGGGCTTTCGGAATCGAGTGAGGCGGGCCGTTCCGCACATCGTTCGACCCGAAGCATTCCCTGCGGAATCGACACTGACTCGTTGCACTCGATGGACTTGGGCAACAGTGATTTTGAGTGGTCCTTCTCAGGCAAAAAACGAAGTCCTTCTCGCTCCCGCCAGACGGTGCCCGGCCCCACCTCGACACGGCGCCCCACCTGCGCGTCCACGAGGGCGTCGAGCTCGTCGGCCATGGCATAGCTATATGAGGCTGTAGGTAGGGTGCGGCGCAACGCTTCCAGCAGAAGCCGGCGGCGCCAGACCGGCGGCTCATCGGTCAGCGCATCGAGCGAGAGCCAGCCGCCGGGGTCACAGTCCACAAAGCCCTCCTCCATTCGCTTCTCGAGCGCCGGGCGCAGGGCCTGATCCACGTACTCCCCCACCAAACTCGCCGATCGGGCCAGCGTGGCGCGAACGCCCTCAAAATGATCATCGAGTCGCGGAAGAATCTCGGTCCGCATCACGCCCCGGTCATAATCGAGGCTGCGGTTCGTCGGATCAGTGCGCCACGGCAGACTGACGGCCTCGGCGTAGGCCTCAATGTCGTCTCGACGGGCACCGAGGAGGGGCCGTACGAGCGATACGGAGGGGGCTTCCTGGAGGGGACGCGACGGACGCATCCCGGCCAGTCCCTCCGGTCCACTGCCCCGCACGAGGTTGAGGAGGAGCGTCTCGGCCTGGTCGTCGCGGTGGTGTCCGGTGGCCACGGCGGTCGCGCCGATCTCAAGGGCCTGCTTCGCAAGAGCATCGTACCGCAGCCGTCGAGCAGCCTCCTGGAGCGACTCGTCTTCCGCGCTTGCCCGCGCTTCTGCGTCGAGCGAGACCACGGTGAGGGGCACCGAGGGATCCTGCTCGTCGCACCAGCGTCGCACCAGCGCTTCGTCTGCGTCGGCCCCCTCGCGCAGGCCGTAGTTGGCGTGCAGAGCGTACACGTCGTACCCCAGCCGCCGGAGGACGGAGCAGCATGCCATCGAGTCGCTCCCGCCGCTCACGGCGACGAGGACCGGGGCATCTCCGTTCAGCAGGGCGTGACGGTCGATAAATTCCGCGACTGTGTCGACGAGCGTATGGGCCATTTTTGTAGTTCGTCGAGGCCAAACTCTTGGGACGGTATGCAAACGAGATCCACTGACACGTGCTCCACCCAGGGAGTTGCCGTCCACCTCTCCGCCAAATGACAGTTTTTGAACCTGTTTGGCGGATGGATACGTAGCCGAGACACAGTGGGTGAAGTGCAGAACGGTGCCCAAACGACCCCTGTAGTGGTTGTTTAACGTACAGTTCCGCCGTTTCAGGACGCTATTTGACAATCATCTATTTCGTCATGTTTTGTATGGAGGCGAGGCAAATCATCTTCCGCCCCCAATCAATGGGGTCGTCTTCATAGGCCCCATTGACGCAGATTTTCTAAACCCGTTTTCAGGTCTGCCTCCAAGATCGCTCCGGAAGTAGGCGCGCGTCACCTCGCCCCCTGCGTACCTCGCATAAAAAAGCGCCCCCACCCATCGGCGGGGGCGCTTTGTTCTTCGTATACAGAGGTAGGGCCTCGCAGCTATGAGGCGTGGCTCTGCGCCTTTACAAACACGAGGGCCTCCGCGGCCGTCTCCGCCGTGGCGTCCGAGTCGACGCTCGACTCGAAGGAGGTCTTGGCCGCCGCCTGCGCGTTGGTGTAGAACGAGCTATAGGCACTCACGACCGTCTCCACGGCGCCATTAAGCACGCCGCCGATGTCGGTCAGGGCGGTAAAGAGCGCGTCCACGCTCCCCTGAACCGCCGTCTCGGCCGAGGCAATAACCTCGCTGCTGACGCCGAATGTACTCCCCATCTGGGCCTTCATCTCCGTCTCGTAAGTGGAGTGCGCCTCCACCATGGCATCGACGGAGCCGGCCGCGCGGATGTCGGCCGTCAGTTGCTGTCGGGCGTTGACCAGCGCATCCAACGTCGCGTCAGTGGCCCCCTGCGCCTCAAAGAGCGCCTCCTCGGCCCGCGCCGTAGCCTCGGCTCGCAGAAGCTCGGCCTGCCGGCGCAGCCCCAGCTCCGCATCACTGGACGCCTCCGCGCTGAACTCAATCATGACCGAGGTGCCGGTCTGGCGCGACTCGGCCTGGGACTCGTCCGATCCGCCGGCCTTCACGTAAAGGTTGGCCATTCCGTTCTCGAACTCGGTCACCGCCTGCGCCCGGGCGTCGGCACTGCTCGCCGCGGCGAGGTTGGACTGCAGTTCCGTGTAGAGGCTGGTCTTGGTCTCCGCGACCGCGCTGGCACTCGCGCCCCCGTCGGCGTTCGCATTTGTCTGGCTCTCGGCCTCAACGGTCGACGCGATCGAAGCCGCCACGTCCGCCGCCGAGGTCTGACCAGCGTTGATGTCTGCCGCCGCGTCGGCGTTTACGTACAGGGCTACGTCCGCCGCCGTCGTCCCCTCGTCGTGGCTCGAGGCCTCATCCTCGCCTTTCGCCTCCACGTAGACGTTTGCCTCTGCGGCCGTCTCTGCAGTCATGGGCTGGGCGTCGACCTGATTCTGCCCATCGACCTGAACGATGACGCTCGACGAAAAGTCGTTGTCCCCGTCGGCGTTGAGCCGGATCACGTCGGAGACCCTCTCCCCCTCCAGCGTAATCGTAAATTCTCCGCTGGCGTCGGTGGTCGCCTCTCCCTCCAGAGCACGGGTCGTTCCGTCGGCCCCGACGCTTACCGCTGTCACCGTTGCCCCCTCCACGCCGTCCTGAGGCGAGGTGTTCAAGGAGGCGGTGTGCAGTGAGTTCGAACTGGACGAGCTACTGTTGGTCACCGTTCCGGACACGGTCGTAGACTCTCCCCCATTCGCTCCACCCCCGCCTAAATCGCAGCCCACCAAGGGAAGTCCGACAATGAGGAGCAACGCCAGGCTCCATCGAAGAGAGAGCAGCATTGGCGCGCTTTTGGTAGGCCGGCTATTTATTTGGTACTTCATGAGTCGCTTTGACTGGATTCGGTGAGAAAGGATGCTCCGAGCAAGACGCACCGGCGGCGCATCGTGTCCGCATACTGCGTCATATGGCTCGGGTGGTACAGTGCAGCAGAAACAGGGTTCGTGCGGTTCCGCTGAGGTCTCTCTGAGATTCTCTCTATGATGCGGTGATGATCCGGTGAGCCGCCATTCGCGGCGTCTCTCCTATGATCAGCGGCAGCGAAGCCTCCGTCGCTGGTCGAGAGTCTCCAACATGCAATCGCCCTGGCCCTGGTCCGATGTCCTTTGCACTTGCGCCATGCGCTCGTTATCGTGCTGTAGCCGCCGCTGCGAATCCGAAACGCCGCCAGCCCCTCCGCCGCTGACGTGGCGCTGAACGACCCGACCCACGACCCACCGCACCCCTACCGCGCCCAACTGCCATGCTGCATTTCCCGCGACGCCCGCCCCGTTCCGCCCTCGCTCTGCTCTTGGCCGCCGGCCTCTTTACGGCGGAGGCCGTCGCTCCGGCGTGGGCGCAAGAGAAAGATGAAGTCCCGCGCGACGCAGCTACCAACGTGTTGCAACCGAACGGGGAGAAGATCCGACAACTCCGAAAAGACGAGTTTTCGCCGCGAACAGATGGACAGACCTTTCCATTCTCGCCTCCTGTGTATGGACAAGTAGCGCAGGTGAGCAAAAATGACACCGTCTCTCTCGTAAGTCGTTACGGAGAAGGATCTTCACTTTCGGCAGATGTCCAAGACAGCTTGGTCTACTTTGCCAATGGTTCCTACTTGGAGATCGCGGACATCTCTGACCCAACCAGTCCGATTGAACGAGGACGTGTGTTGCTTCCGAGCCAAGTTCAAGACGTAGCAGTAGCCGGCGACTACGCCTACGTTGCCGATGGAACCGGGGGGATGCGTATCGTTGATGTTTCTACCCCGACCGACCCACAAGAAGTTAGTGCCATTGGGGTTTCTATTTTTTCTGGAAATGCAGTAACAGGTGTAGCGGTAAGAGAAAAGTACGCTTACTTCTCATCCGAAAACAGCGGGTTGCAAGTATTAGATGTTTCTAATCCATCCGCACCGCAAGCAGTTGGTGCCTTTAAATCTGACTCGCCGTCTGGAATTACTGGCGAGGTAGCTGTGGCGGGCGAACATGTATACATAGCTGATTATGAAGAAGGGCTACGTGTGATTGACGTATCTGACCCCAATAATCCCCAACAAGTCACGGTTTACAAAACAGCCGACGATGACGCTCTCGATGTAACAGTGACGGGAAACTATGCTTACGTGGCGAATGGACAGCATGGGTTTTATATCCTCGACGTTTCCGACCCGAATAACCCGCAACCAATCGTTGAGATTCCATTTGCCTCAGCAAGCGTAGCAACAGAGGGAAGTTACGCTTACTTTGTTGGCACCAGCCACAACATCTCAATTTTCGAAGTATCTGACCCGGCTGACATAGAGGAAATTGGCTATTTCGAGGGACTCTCCGACTTCCAGAGAACCTACGAGGACTTCCATGGAGAAATAGAAGTGGCGGGAAATCACGCCTACGTTGCGGGGGGGCTCGAGGGCTACATTTGATCGATGCATCGACTCCAGAAAGTCTAGAGGAAGTCAGCCGCATTACTACTGGCGGTCCTGTTACTGACATCGCTGTGGATAGCAATTACGCCTATGAGGCTAATGGACGCGTGATTGACGTATCCAATCCGGCCGATCCCCAGAGAGTCTCCCTCTTCGCCCCCAGTAGCTCAGGCGAAGCTATAGCGAAAGCGAACGATCACGTGTATAGTGCCAGAGGCAGAGATGGCTTTTATGTCGATGATGTGTCTGATCCGTCCAACCCAAATCGGGTAGCTAGAACAGACTATGGCCTGTTCGTAAATGACGTAGACATAGCGCAGAGTTATGCTTATATGGTGGGAGTTCTCGCCCCAGAAGACCTGAGTGTGCGTGATGTCTCCAATCCTGCCGACATACAGATCGTCGGGGAATTAGAAGGCAGTGGAGCGGGTAGTGTGTCAGTGGTAGGCGACTACGCATACGTTGTTGATTATCTCGACGAGTCGTTGCGAGTGATTGACGTGAGCTCCCCCGCTGATCCGCGCCAAGTTTCCACTCTCAGCCTCGACGCCGCCAGCTTTTTTGGGGGGAGGTCAGATATAGCAGTAGCGGGGGGATATGCCTATGTCAGTCAGGCCAGTGGGCTGAGCATCATCGATGTGTCGAATCCGGAAAATCCGCAGAAAGTCGGCGATGCAAACAACTATGGCACTTTCGTGCAAGCTGGAGGCGTCGCGGTCGCGAACGGCTACGCTTTTCTCGCCGTCGGGCTCGCTGGTCTTCGCATGATCGACGTGTCCGGCCCGACCAACCCAGAGGTGGTCAGCGGTTGGGATACTGCTGGGTCTACCCGTTCCGTAACCATATCAGGCAACCACGTCTATGTTACCGGAGGGGGCACCTATCTTACCTACACCCCTTTTCGGGGAAGTGACGGGCTATTCGTCTTTGAGTTTACGGGCGATGATACCCCTGCTCCCGCCATCACCAGCGTGGAACCCGATTCCATTACTGGTTCCAACGAGCCGCAACCGCTGACTATCAACGGTAGTGGTTTCAGGCCGAAATCATCGGTGAAGCTGCGCAACAAGCGCACCGGCGAGGTCTTTCCCGACCGTGAGACCAGCGAGCAGACGAGCACAGAGATCACGGTCAATCCCGTGTTTGGAACAGCAGACGCCACGTGGTCGGTGGAAGTCATCAACCCCGGCGCGGACGATTCCGAAGAGTTCGAGTTCGAGGTGAAAGCCCCCCGCCCGGCCACGCTCACCTACGACATCTCGCGCGACTTCGATGGGGCCGACGAAACCACTGACTATCGCCTCGTGGCGCTCCCGGGCGCCGAGGAGGTGCCCCTCTCCGGCGTGGTCGATGGGCAGGCCGGCACCGGCTGGACGGCCTACCGACAGGGCGAAAACGGCGACGGACTCGTTTCCTACCGCGACTCCGCGCCGGAAGACTTCGTCTTTGCCCCCGGCGCGGGCTTCTGGGTCCTGGCCACCGATGGAATGGCGCGCAACGCGGAAGTCCCCGTCCCCGAACTCGACGGCAACGACACCTACACCTATCCGCTCCACGCCGGGTGGAATATCGTTTCCAATCCGCTGGAGACCGACCTCGCCTGGAGTGCGGTGCAGGACGCCAGCGGCGGAGCCAGCCAGCCGCTCTGGTCCTTCGCGGGCGGCAGCTACGAGCAGGTCCAGACCTTCGCCTCGGCGGCAAGGGGCGGGGAGGCGTTCTACTTTTACAACGCCGAGGGCCTGGACGAACTGGTCCTCCCCTACGCGCCGGACCCTTCTTCTTCGGCTTCCAGCGAGAGCGCGGCGGCGCTGGCGCGCGGCGAGGCGTCCGGTGATTCTCCGGCGTGGTCGCTCGCCCTGACGGCTTCGCGCAAGGCGCCTTCCTCCAGGGCGGACTCCGCCTCGGAAACCTTCCACGCAACCGTGCGCGCAGGCGTAGCGAAGCAGGCGAAGACCGGCTTCGACGCCGGCGACGCCTTCGCTCCCCCCGGGCGCTTCGAGGCGGTGAGCCTGCGATTCCTGCCGACCGGCTTCGAGCAGAAGGGCGTGGAGTTGGCCTCCGAGTACCGCCCCGCCGATGCCGGCAAGGACGGCCAGCGCTTTCAGCTCGCGCTGCGCTCCACGCCGGGCCGCCCCGTCACCCTGCGCGCGGATCTTCCGAAGGTGGCTTCCGCTAAGGCTTCCGACCGGAAGGCCGTCCTCGTGCGTGAGCGTACCGGCAAGCGCTTCGCGCTCTCCGAAGAGAAGCCCGTGCGTCTGACCCCGCAGGCCAAGGAAGAGCAACTTACGCTTCTGGTCGGCTCGAACAGCTTTATCGAGGCGGCCGCCGAGAGGGCGACGCCCGCCGAGTCGAAGCTGATCGGGACGTATCCGAACCCCTTCCGCAGCGAGGCGACCATCGCCTACGCCCTCGCCGACGAGAGCGACGTGCAGCTGACCGTCTATGACATGCTGGGGCGGAAGGTGCGCACGCTCGTGGACGAGCGGCAGAGCGCCGGACGCAAGAAAGCGACGCTCCAGGCACGCTCCCTCGCCAGCGGGGTGTACCTGTTCCGCCTCCGCATCGGCGACCGCCTCGAAACGGGGCGCCTTGTGCACGTGCATTGACGCTGCGCGCCCACTGACGCTCCCTTTGCCCCGATATCCTTTTCGCTCTTTCAGCCCGTTCCATAGGTTATGTCACGCTTTTCGCTTCTCCGGCTCACTGCAACGCTCTCCCTTGTGACGCTTTTGTTCTTCGGCGCGTCCGCCTGCGACTCCAGCGGAAACGACGAAGACACCACACCCCCCTCCGCTCCTTCCGCACTGGCGGGCGCCTCCGAGAACGGGACCGTCGCCCTCGAATGGTCCGCGCCCTCCGACGGCGACTTGGACGGCTACCGCGTCTATCGTTCGACGAGCAGCTTCCCCTACGCCGGCGCAGCCACGCGCGTCAGCGGCGACGGGCTCGTAAGCGGGGAAAGCTACAGCGATGACGAAGCCTCGAATGGAACGACGTACTACTACCGCGTCGCAGCGGTGGACGAGGCCGGAAATGAAAGCGACCTCTCCGGCGAAATTCAGAAGACGCCCTTCCCCGACCCGCCGGACGAGCCGTGAGAGAGGCCCAAGCGCCGAGGCGGTCCAACCTCACCGAAAACGGCTTCGCATATTTCTGCCAGCTTCCTTTCTTCTGGGCTTCCTGGATACCATGCAACGCTTCATTAAAAGCACGTACTTCATTCCCGTTCTCTCTGCCGTGCTCCTGCTCGCCCTCGCGGCAGATGCTGGGTCCGCTCGCGCCCAGCAGGAGAACGCGCCTTCCAACCGGACCGAGCAGCTTCGCTCGCGCTACGAAGTCGAGGCGGCGAGGGGAGAGCAAGAACTACGAGTGCAGATGCGTCGTCAAGCTGACTTGGCTGCTGGCGCTGAAACTGAACTCATTGAAAATGGAGGATTCGAGGCCGGGGAGGATGCTTGGGAGTTTTCCAGTCCAGCCCTGATCAATGACGGCGCTTACCCGCGCAGCGGCTTGTGGTACGCGATCATGGGAGAGAACAACGAGGCCTACGACCAACTCGAACAGAACGTACCCATTCCAGAAGAGGCGGAGTCGGTTTCTTTTTCCTTCTGGTACAACATCACGTCGGACGGGTCTGATGGGGATGATAATATGGTGGTCAGCCTCGAAGAGCCAGATGGAGAACCGCTCACGCTTCTCGATACCTATTCAGGTTCGGAGGCGGATCCCGGTCCGGGCAATCCTCACTATGAGGAGGCGACCTTCGACGTGTCCGATTATGCTGGGCAGACGGTTCGCGTGGAGTTTCTCACCACGACCGACGAAAGCGTACCGACCACGTTCCGGGTCGACGATGTGAGCTTCACTGCTGAGACGAGCGGCGACGGGGGAGGCGTGGCCGAACAGGACTCCCTTGCACTGGTGGCCCTCTACAACAGTACCGACGGGCAAGGATGGGAAAACAGCGAAGGGTGGCTCGAAGCGCCCGTTCCCGAGTGGCATGGGGTAGCGGTCGGTGGAGGGAGAGTGATACAACTGATTCTCTCAGACAATCAGTTGTCGGGACCAATCCCTCCCGAATTCGGGAAACTTACGGGCCTGCGCAGCTTGGGTCTTCGCGGCAATCAGCTATCTGGATCTCTTCCTCCGGAACTTCGGAAATTGGCGAGCTTGGAGCAAGCCGTTCTTGCAGAAAATAACCTCTCGGGAGAAATCCCACCAGAGCTGGGGCAGCTGGAGAGGTTGCGCAAGCTTACGCTTCAAGACAATCAGTTGTCAGGACCGATCCCGCCAGAGCTTTCTCAGCTGGGTAACTTGGAAAGCCTTATACTTGCGAAGAATAACATTTCGGGAGAAATACCGTCGGAACTCGGGCGGTTGTCAAGTCTGCGCCTCCTTTCTCTCTCCGAAAGTCCGCTTTCAGGACCAATCCCACCGGAATTGGGACAGTTGACGAATCTAAAAGTATTGGATCTTGATCAGAACCAACTGTCGGGGAAGATTCCACCGGAGTTGGGGAAGCTGGAAAACCTGCAAAGATCGCTTTCGCTCAGTTACAATCAGCTGTCAGGATCCATTCCTTCAGAACTGAGGCAACTGGCGAATCTACAAGAACTGTTTCTCGGGGTGAACCAACTCTCGGGGCCGATTCCTTCGAGTTTAGGACAGATGGCGAATCTGCGAAACTTGGACATCGGGGCCAACAATATTAATGGCGAAATCCCTGTGGAACTGGCACAGTTAGAACGTCTGCAAAGGCTGCTTATCAACGATAGCAAGCTGACAGGAACGATCCCGCCGGAGCTATCCCAACTCTCGAATCTGGAATACTTGGGGCTGAACGGCAATGAGTTGCAGGGAGCGGTTCCGTCCGAACTTTCTCAACTCTCCAATTTGGAAACTCTGTATCTCAACGGAAATGCGCTAACGGGTGCGGTTCCGTCATCATTTTCAAACCTCACTGCCATGAGTGAGGCTCGTCGCGGTCTTTTCTGGTTTAACGACACGAACCTCTGCGAGCCTACTGACGAAGCCTTCCAAGCGTGGCTCGATGACGTTGAGAACGTGTCAAGCACCGGAGAGACGTGTTCGGGAGGCAGTGCCCTAAGCATCACCAGCGTGGAGCCGGATCCGGTCCCCGGCTCCAACGCCCCACAGCCGCTCACGATCAACGGCAGCGGCTTCACCTCTTCCTCGGAGGTCACGCTGCGCGATAAGCGCACGGGGGAGGTCTTTCCGGACCGGGAGATCAGCGAGCAGACGAGTACCGCGATTACGATCAATCCCACCTTTACGACGAAAGCGGCCACATGGACCGTGGAGGTCAGCAACCCCGACGGAGGAAGCTCCGGGGAATACGAGTTCGAGGTGGTGAGCCCAACGGTCGCCCGGTATCCCAGCCTCAGCCTTTCTACGGCGTCTCTTGCCGAGGGAGAGTCCCTCACGATTACCGGGCGGGACTTTACCGCGGGCGGAAGCGTGTCGCTTCGGGTGGCGGGCCCTCCCGGTTTCGAGACGGATCAGTCGACGCTCACCGCATCATCGGAAGGTGCTGTCAGCACCTCGTTCTCCCCAGGGTCGGAGGCTCCGGCCGGCAAGTATGCGGTGTCTGCTCGCGACGTGGAGCAGGACGAGGCCACATCCAGCCACACTTTTCGCGTGGAAGCATCGCCGTCCGAGGAGCCGGCCTCTGCGCTTGAGGTAACGGCCCCGGCGGAGGGGCAGGAGCTACAGGCTGGAACGCAGGTCCAGGTCCGGTGGACCGACCGGATGACTCCGGGATCGAGCTACCCCAGAGAAGGGGCCAGTCGGGGGTACCGGTACGACCTTGAGATTAGCGACGGCGGGTCGTGGACTTCCCTGGGTCCAGCTGAGGGGTTTCGGTCCATCGGCGAAACTGTAAGCTTCCAGGCGACCTTCCAGCTCCCCTCCATCCAGAGCGAGAACGCCCGGATCCGGGTCACCGACCAATACCAGACCGACCGGCAGGCCGAAAGCGGAGTGTTTACGGTTCAGTCGCCTCCTCCCTCCGCCGAGAATCTTGAGACTGAGCTGTTCTGGGATTACAGCTTCACGCGGCGTCCAGGAAGCGCGCCCGTCGGCGTCGCGGCCGATGGAGTAGCCCGCCTCTACCTCGTGGCAAAGAAGGAGAATGCCGGTCAGGGTCCAGCCATCGAACGCGTGGACGTGAGCGTCGCGACCGCCTCCGGAAACACCGAAAAGCGTCTCACAGGCACGCTGATGCCGGCGGAGGTGACCGATCGGTACAGCACGGAGGCCAACGGTGCCGACGCCCGGTCGGTAAGCAGCAACCGTTCTCGGTCCGGAGCGGGCAACGAGTTCTGGTTTTGGTACGTGGCCCCGAAGGACTTTAAGGAGCGAGAGCGCGATCTAAGTCGATCCACGCGAATGGTCGACGCCAGCTTTACGGTTGAGTATGCCGACGGTACGACGGTGGAGGACGTCGAACAACAGATTGAAATCCCCCGACCGCCCCTGATGCTTGTACACGGGTTGGGCGGAAGCCCGTCTTCGTGGAATAACCTGACCTACCGCGAGGACCGCAATGGAGACGGAAACACAGAGAAGACGCTACTTAAGAACAGCAGGTTCTTTCTGGAAAAAGAAACGATTGGCATATCGCCCGATGGCAGTTTCAAGTCAAACAGTGAGCTGCTTTTAACCGATAACTTCTTCTCCGACTCAGACGGGTTCAGCGACATTCTAGGCCGCATGCGACAGCGTCTCGGGTTTGCCGCTAATCAAGTATACTACGTGGGGCATAGCATGGGGGGGGCCGTTGCCCGCCAGCTGATCGGCACCGGCGGTACGAGTATCAGTGGCATTCCATACCACAAGCGAAAGAACTACGGCCAGGGATACGTCGATCGCCTGATTACCCTCGACACCCCACATTCCGGATCCCCGCTCGCTGACTTTACAGAAGATGAGATCGTCCCTAGCTTCGGTGGTCAATTCGGGCTCAATGTGGGACAACTTATTGCCGGAAGCTTTTTGGATCCCTTTGTCGAGCGGAAGGGACTCCAAAGGGGACTGGTTTTTGATGAAACAGATGCTGTGGCGGACTTAGTTGTTGGCCCAACGTTCCCAGAGACACATGTCCCTTCTCACTTGATTGCGGGGGACGTGATGGGAAAACAGAACCGTCTCGATCTCCTTGCCCGCCCGGAATCTGAGAGGTTCCTGAAGGTCTGGAATCTCATCTTCGACGCGACACAAATAGTTAACCCATTGTCTTCTGGTAAAGGTCCAGGAGAGCTCGTGCTCGAAGGAATCGAAGTAGCTACTGGGCTGGGCTCGGACGGAGACTTTGTCGTTCCTACCACCAGCCAGCTTAGTGGTCTCGGGCGAGATGATCCTGCCACCAGTGTATTCAATGTCACACACTTCGACAAACTTCCCAGGTCGGTGATGGAACGTGTGGAGGTGGGAACCAGGGTGTTCGAGCTGCTCAACGAACCGGTCGGGGGAGAACAGTTCACTTCTTCCATTCCTCCGTCCCCCGACATCGACGTGCCCAACGTGCAATCCCAACTTGGGCCGGGCCCAAGGGCCTCCCTCCAATCCAACCTCTCGAAGAGTACCGGACAATCAAAGAGTGCTGGACAAACAATCGATATCGAGGCGTCGGTGCCGGAGGC
The DNA here is from genome assembly GCA_003022565.1 of Bacteroidetes bacterium QS_3_64_15. Classification (GTDB taxonomy): domain Bacteria; phylum Bacteroidota; class Rhodothermia; order Rhodothermales; family Salinibacteraceae; genus Salinibacter. The sequence goes on from PXTN01000049.1 coordinate 20,405, forward strand.
CAGCGTGGCCACCGACAGCACGCTTACTCTTCGCGTCAATGCTCCCGATACAACGGGCCTGAGGTACCTGCGCGTCTATTTCCAAAGCACAACGCGCCTGATCACCGAGAAGGACAGTACCTACGAGCTTTCCCTTCCGGTGAGCGGGAGCGCGGTTGACTCGCAGGCGGTCTCTGTGGTGGCGTCCTACCGCCGCCCGGACACCTCGGCGCTTGCCACAGATCAGGCTATGGTAGACATCGTCCCGGCATCTTCCATCCAGAGGCTTAAGGTCGAGCCTCAGGTGATGTCGCTCCGGGAAGAGCAGGCCCGCCGCCCCGACTACGAGGCGGTTTTCGAGCAGTCGATCGCCGAGCTTGGCCCTGGCTCCGAAAACCTCACCGCGTCGGTAGAAGACCCGTCGGTCGTGACGTTCAATGCCGACACGAAATCCTTTCGGGGAGAAGGGGCTGGGGAAACAGCCGCTACCATTTCTTACAGGGGGAAGACCGACGTGCTCTATTTCACTGTTTCCGGCAAGACGGACACGACCCGCGAGGAGCCTTCATCTGGTCTACAAGTGGCTGCCGGGCAGACCGGGACGTTTGAGCTCGGCACGACAGGAGCTGAGGTGACGATCAGCGAGAACGGCGATTCCGACGGGGGACAGCTCCAGTTTGCCCGCCGAGAGAACACGGTGTCAACTGATGCTTTCGAGGGATCGGCTACGGCCCCGGACGGTTCGACAATTTCGCCGAATACCGCTTCAAGTCGCTATTGGGAGATTACTGGTGAAGATCTGACCGACGTGAGCTTCAAGGTGCGATTGGATACTGCTGGCATCGGAGGCATCGACGACCCGGGCCGACTTCTCGTCCTCAAGCGGGAGGATAGCGGGTCGCCTTGGACGCCTCTGAACACGACGCGTGAGGGCGGGACGCTTGTCAGCAGCACGCTTGGCTCCTTTTCCGAGTTCGCCATCGGGGGGAACACCTCAAGCAATCCCCTGCCCGTCGAGCTCTCCTCCCTCGATGCGGTTGTCGAGGAGGAGCAGGTTACCGTCACCTGGACGACTGCTAGCGAGACCGGGAATGCCCGGTTCCAGATACAGCGGAAAGCAGAAAGGGGAAGGTGGACAACCGTCGGCTCTGTTGAGGGCGCTGGAACGACGTCCGAGTCTCGGTCCTACCGATTCACCGATGAGGACCTGCCCTACGCCGCTGAACGGCTGACCTATCGGCTAAGGCAGGTCGACACGGACGGGACGACGACACTCTCCGATCCGGTAGTGGTGAAGCAGGGAGTAGACAAGATAGAACTTCTGGCGACCGTCCCGAATCCAGCCTCCCGACAGGCGAGGGTCCGCTTTTCCATTCCTGAGCGACAGGAGGTTCAGCTTCGTCTCTACGACGCGCTCGGGCGGGAGGTGCGTGCTGTCGTCAACGCGGAGCGAGAAGGGCGGCACGAGGAGACAATCGACGTGAGCGGGCTCCCAAGCGGCACGTACTTCATCCGGCTGAAAGCCGGGAGCAAAACGCGGACCCAGCGTTTGACGATCGTGCGGTGAATTCCTCCCCGACTTCCTGCTCATCGTCCCCTACAAACATCTTTCTACGCAAATGCTTGTCTTCACTCCTTTGAACTGGTCTGCATGCATTGGCGTTGTCTCCTAGTCAATGACGGTTGTGTCCGATAAGTTGTGTAATTGAGCTGGCTGATCGGTCCACCGCCACGAAGGCCTCGGTGGGCTTCCGCACTCTGGGCTCCGTCCTACTTGCGCACCTCTGCCGGCACGTCACAGCCCTGACGCCGCGTGTCTGTGAGTTGCACGATCCGCCAGTCGTTCCCCTGTTGCACGAGCTGGAGGGCATTGACGCCGCAGTGCGACCGCTCGGTGCCGTGGTAAAAGACGTACGGCACCCAGGCGCTCGCGAGCGGCCCGTCCACCCGAATCTCGACATCCCAGATGCGCTCGTCCCACACCTCCTCGTGGGGCTGCCCCACCGCCTCGACGAACGCATCGAGGAGCGTCCTGGTCACGGCACTCGTGTCACTCGGGCCCAGGGCAGTGTGAAGCCGCGCATCCGCGTGGAAGACGACCCGGACGGCCGAGCTGTCGCCCGCCCGCATGCCGTCGAAGAGAGCGTCGATGGTGGCGCGGACGGCGTCCTCGGGGCTCGACGCCGTGGTGTCGTCGGGCTGGGCCGGGGCGGCGCGAACCAGGAGACCCGTCGCGAGGAGTAGCGGTAGGAGACGACTCGTCATGGGCATCGGGGGGATGGAGAGGCTACTCCGCGCGGCGCATCGAGAGCTCGGCGAGGAGGTGGACGTTCGGGTCAAGCGCAACCGATGAGGGGGCCTCCGCGCAGTCGACGCGAGTCGTTCGCTCTCGGCCCTGGAGATTGACCGTCGTGGGGGACGCGTCTTTAGTCTCGGCCCTCACCTCTACCGGCACACGGAACGGCGCCGCGTCCTGCGTCTGCCGCAGGGTCACCACGCACTCGCCCGCCGCCGCGTCGTGGCGCCAGGTGCCCTCGATGACCGGGTGACCGGGGCGGCGCGTCCACTGGTCGAAGAACGATTCTAGGTCCTGCCCCGACACGTCCTCCATCACGGCCCGGAAGTCGCGGGTGCTCGCGTTTTGGTGGCGGTAGCGGTCGTAGTAGGCCTGCAGACCGTCCCAGAACGTGTCGGTGCCCACCTCGCGGCGCAGCATGTGCAGCACCCAGGCGCCTTTCCGGTAGGGATTCGTGTTCAGGAGTGCGTTCGGATCGCTGAACGTGGTGTCCACGAGCGGCTCACCGGGATTCTGCGCCTGGAACTTGGCGACCTGCTGCCGTGCCTTCGTCATGTACTTTGAGAGCGCCGCTTCGCCGCGGGCGTGCTCCAGATAAAGGCCCGTAAGATACGTCGCAAAGCCCTCGCTGAGCCAGAGGTGCGGCCAGCCCGCCTCGGTGACGGTGTTGCCAAACCACTGGTGCGCAATCTCGTGGGCAAGCAGCGGCGTGTCGTCCTCCCCGTCGGCCACCGCGTTCTCGCTGTAGAAGATGGCCGCCGCGTTTTCCATCCCGCCGTAGCGGGTGGTGGACTGCACGTTGGCGAGCTTTTCGTAGGGGTACGGCCCCAGGTTCTCCTCGAAGAACCGAAGAATGGACGGCGCCTGCCCCAGGTCCTTGAAGCCGGTGGAACGGTCTTCTGGGTACACCCAGCTCTGCACGGGCACGCCGTCGATGGTCCCTGCCGTGTCGACCGCAAAGTCGGCCGCGCCAATCACCATGACCTTCGGCGGGAGCGGCACGTCGCTGCGCCAGTGCGTGATCCGCGTGTCGCCAGTCGTCGAGTCGTTCACCAAAGCTCCGTTGCCCACGATCTCGTACTGCGACGGCGCCGTCACCCGAAACTCGACGGTCGCCTTGTCGGACAGGTGATCCACCACGGGCAGCCAGTGCCGCGCCCGGTTGGGCCAGTTGTCGCCGAAGAAGGTGCGGTCGCCGTGCTGGTTGGTGCCGATGATGAGGCCGTCGGCGGGAGTGCCCGAGTAGCGAATGCGGTAGGTATGCGTCTGTCCGGCCTTGAAGTCGGAAGCGGGATCGATCCGCAGGATGTCATTGCGGTGTCGGTACGGAACCGATGCCCCCTCTTCCGTCACCGACATGACCCGCATGCCGGGAACCTGCGAGGGGGCCGTTGCCTGCGCCTGATTGCGACCGATGAGGTCGAGGCGCACGGCCGTCAGCGTATCGGTCGTCACGCGGAGGCGCACCGTGGCCGTTCCCTCAATCCGGTCCGTCGTGTCCGAGAGGGTGAGGGCAAAGTCGTAGTCCTGCACGTCGATGCCGGGCTGCGGCTTCGCGGCGGGACCGGGCGTGGGCTGCGCGACTGCCGGGGCCGCGCTGGCGCCGAGGAGGACACCACAGAGAAGCAGCGCCCACCACGTAGGACGCGGCGGGCACAGGCATGCGAGAGGCGTGGCCATATCAACTCGGAATACGAATGCGAGCGACGGGACCCGAGAATCGGGAGCGGCCCCTCTTCCCCGAAGGACGGCTCCTCTCTACATCTCTTCACCCGTCTCGACGGTAATCTCTCGCGTCGTGTCGTTGAACGGTCCCGGAACGACTTCGCCATCGTCGCCAATGAGCTGGAGGTTCACCTCGTAGCTGCCCGACGAGAGGCCCGTCACGAAGGCGGGTGTCCACTCCGTGAGCGTAGTCGTGGCAACCTCCGCCCCCCCGTCGTCCGAGATGGTGTAGCGGGCCTTGTAGCCGTCGTCGCCCAATTCCACGTTGTGCAGGTAGAAATCGAGCATGATCCGCTCGGCGTCCGCGCCGCTGTAGGTGCCCTTCGGTCGGCTGTAGACGATTGCCGGGTCCCTATTCCCGAGCATGACCTCGCCGGATTCCTCCTGCACGTAGAAGTTGACCAGGTCGTGCGCCTCCCGTCCTTTCACGCTCTCGTGGTAGGACCGGCTCGGGAAGGCGACGACAGTGTGCGCCCCTGGACCGAGGTCCCCGAGGTCGAAGGGCGTGCCCGCCTCGTAGTTGGCTTTATACGGCTCGTTGTCCAGGATGACGTGGAAGTGCTGGCCATTGCCGGAGTTTGCAATCTCCTCAGCTCGATCCGTTTCGGTCTGAACCCCCGTCTCGAAGTTTTCGGCCTCAATCGTAACGTCGACGCTCGCGCTGTCTACGACTGCACTGTCGGTGGGAGCTGTGATGCGGGCCGCCGCCCCCTCGATGGTCGAGGACCGCTCGCCCTTCTCTATTTGGACGTCATCTCCCCCATCTTCTCTGTTGCCACAGCCAACGAGGAGTAAGAGACCGAAGAGAAGTACGAATGAGGACGATAGGCACGGGCCAAATCGAAGCATGGAGGGACGAATGGTAGGGTGATGTGGGGCAGCGTGAGTGGGCCCTGCACTCTGGCAAGCACTGCCATTTTGCAGGGATTGCAGAGATGATGGACAATAGAACCTGTTCGGCGGACTGTCTACGGCCTGTGACTTCGTGGATCTCGTGCAGCCCGGGGACTACTCGGTCACTGCGTTTCCAGCGCAGAACGGCTTCTTCGCTCCCCCAGTAGTTCACCAGGGGCATGACCTCGCTCCCGCTCGGCCCCCACTACAGGGGTCGCTTGGGCACCGTTCTGCACTTCGCCCACTGTGTTTACTCGCAGAGCTCGTCAGTCGCTTCGCTCGTGTCGGCTACGTATCCATCCGCCAAACAGGTTCAATAAGGATACATAGAATGCATTTTTCTGTCAACGACCCGAGGCCACAGCAATCGCATCTTAACGATGGAGGTCTTTTTGCGGCGTTCTGCATGGCAGACCGTCAGAGCGCCCGCGCTCCCACGCTTCCATTCCCGCACTCATTTTGGCCTCCATCCGTCGATCAGAGGCAACGGAATCTCCAGAGGCCCGGGTCGGATTTTAACATGCAATCGTCCTGCGACCCGAGCCCCAACGTGACGGCGATTACCGAAGGAGCGCCAGACACTCGCCTGCGGCGCAAAGGATCGACTGAATCCAGGTCGAACAGTGCTTTGCTCACGTCCTGCAGCAGGACAACGAGTCAGGCGTGCAGTCCCCACCACGCCGCAAACACAATCAGCCCGCCCAGCAGTGCACTCGACACGGCGTGGAGACGGAGACGATCGAGCAGATGATGCTTCTCGTCAAACTCGTCGGCGGGTGTGTCCGCCTCGGCGAGCCCCGCGGCCTCAGATACTTCCCCGCCAATCTCGCACCGCGGGAGGAAGTCGAGGGCCACATGTAGGAAGACGCCGGTGGCAACGCCGAACACCAGAGCATGTAGGAGGTCGCTGTTCGGCGGAGATAGCAGTCCCACCGGGACGGCCGTCGCCGCCACCGCCGCCGCCGGAACCAGGAGGACCGACGGGGGGCGCCCGGCCCGGTAGAGGCGACGCGCCGCCGCGTAGCCCGCCGGGGCCTTATGGGACACGATGGCAAGGCCCAGCGCCGGGCCCAGCGCCGGCATCGTCGCGTACACGGCCCCAATCACGATACCGGCCGCCAGGGAATGAGCGGTGAGTTCGAGCGTGGTGGCGTCGAACGGAAGGGGCAGGTGCGCAAGCTGATGCTGAGCAGCATGCAGAACGAATCCCAGGAGGATACCGGCTGCGATCCCGAATCCCCCGACGGCAGCGTGGTGGCCGATGGCACTCGGAATGAGGAACGCCCCCGTGCTGGTGATCATGGCCCCGCTCGAAAGACCGTATCCCCAGGCGAGTCGTCGGGCCCGGGCCTTGCGCCCCGCCTCTCCGGCACCGCGCGAGCGTGCGCCCAGCCAGGCCCCGCCCGCCATCGCGACGAATGCAGTTCCCCCGATTGCCAGCAGTTTCCAGAGCGCCGCCGCGACGGCGAGTCCTGAAGCCCCCAGGGTCGCCCCGACGCCGACCCATCCCAGCGGTGAGATTTTGGTCGTGGGCGATGATAGGGAGAATGAAGACATCCGACGCCGGAATGAGCCGGGAGATGATGAGCATCGGGAGGAGCCTCACCGCTGAGCTCAATCCCCCCGACGAGTTTCAAGAGCGCAAGACTCGAGCAACGAGCACCGGTCGTAGAGAGTCAGGCAGAACAGTTGGCCAGATCCCTAACGACGAAAGCCCCCGTTCCCGAATGCATTCGGGGCCGGGGGCGGAGCGGTCCGGACGGGACTCGAACCCGCGACCTCTGCCGTGACAGGGCAGCATTCTAAACCAACTGAACTACCGGACCGTCAGTTATGCCTGCTCCACAACGACCTAATTGCAAGGCCGCTTCGGGTTCCAGGGTGCGGAAATGTTCACACAGGTTCAACCCATGGTCTGCCCCTCCCTTTTTCCTCTTCAGACCAGGATCGATCCAGGGGCTCCGCACGAGATCCCCATCTGTTCCTTGCTACTGCTGCCGGTGACCTTCCTCCCTGTCTAAGCAGAATGCGTAGATCCCTGTATTTTCCTCAGGCGGGTCCATGACTTCGGAAACAAAAAGGCCCTGCGATTCTATGCAGGGCCGTCTGCTCGTTCAGAGCAGGTTGGCAGCGAATAGTATCCTTTCGTTCCACACAGTTTCCTCTTACGAACACGGACACACCGCGCCTATGCCGACCTACGTATACCGCCGCGAAGACGGAAGCACCTTCGAGGTGAAGCAGCGCATCACAGAAGATCCCCTCGACACGTGCCCAGAAACGGGGCAGGACGTAGAGCGGATTATTACTGACAATCCCGGCGTAATCTTCAAGGGCGAGGGCTTTCACGTCAATGATTACGACGAGCACGGGCCCAAGCGTGACGGGAACGGCGAGAAAGAAGCGGGCGCGGAATCGGAGTCCGAGGGCTCCTGACCCTTTCCTCAGCCTACGCCTCAGGGAATGCTTCCCTCTTCTGCGATGCCAAACGGTGGGGGGCTGACAGGTCGAGCGGGATGCCTCCCTGCGAGTCCCTCCGGCCCGCCACCGCAGGAGAATCACCTGTTCTCCAGCGTTTCGATGGGGAACCACTCGGGGGCCGGCTCCACCGTAATCGCCGGCTCCGGACCCGCGTCGTCCCATCCCTGATCCTCGACGGTCATGAGCGGTTTCACGGTCATGTCGCGGTCGACTACGATCTGGCAAGAGAGACGGAGGTCTCCGTACTGATCGATGTCGGTGAGCTTTTCGTACTCGGCCTCGGTCATGACCTGTGGCTCTCCCGCTTCGAATTCAACGCGGCAGGTTGTACACTGCGCGTTCCCCCCGCAGCGGTGACCAAGCTCGATGCCACACTGTTCGATGGCCCGAACGAGCCGACTGCCTTCTTCAACCTCGAAGGTGCCGGCACCCTGAATCGTGAGTTCGTACATAGGAATGAATCAGGCGTGCTGATTAGACGGATAAGCGAGTACGTCCGCCCCTCAAAAGACGAAGTGGCGTCGGGCGCGTCAAGCCGTAGGGCAGCAGGTTGAGTCAAGGTTTAACGAGACACTGCTCTCTGACCGCTCAAGACCTGCTCATCGTGCAACAAAGCCATAATAGGGTTCTCAGGGCTGGGCGATACATCTCCTGCTTCCGACATTACTGGCCAGGGAGATATTTTTCGCACACAGAATTTTTAGCAACCAAACCTCATGGCTCATCCTGTCGTGCTGGTAAACGAGGACGATCAATTCCTCGGAACCGCCGAGAAACTTCGGGCCCACGTCGAGGGATGGCTACACCGGGCCTTCTCCATTTTCGTCTTCGATAATCAGGGTCGTCTTCTTCTCCAGCAGCGCTCGGAAGGCAAGTATCACTCCGGAGGCCTCTGGTCGAATACCTGCTGCAGCCATCCCCAGCCCGGAGAGTCCCCCATTGATGCAGCGCACCGTCGCCTGCCGGAGGAACTGGGATTCGACACCTCCCTGACGCCTGCCTTTCGGGAGACATACCATCTTTCGGTGGGCGACGACCTGGTCGAGCATGAGCACAACCACGTTTTTCTTGGCACGGTCGAGGCCCCCGACGTGCGCCCCAGCGCCGACGAAGTGGCCGACTGGACCTGGGTGGAGCCGTCGGCCCTCAGGGACGACATAGCCGCCCACCCGCACCGCTACACGGCCTGGTTCCGGCACCTTCTCGATCCGGCCCTGGCCGCGGCTCCCTCTGGAGACCCGTCGTCAACGCCTAAAAGCGGGGCGTAGGGTGGCGTCCGGCTTCTCCTCCCTCAGCCGAACGGCGGGCTGGGGCTCTCGTGCGGGTCCTCTCCGACAAAAGCCAAACACTTTCCTCTTCCTCATCGACCCCTGTCGCTCGTGTCCGACCGCCCCCACCGCCTCCGGCAGTATGCCGGCCTCGCCCTCG
>PXTN01000050.1 GCA_003022565.1 Bacteroidetes bacterium QS_3_64_15
GGGAACCTCGTTCTCCTCGAAAGACCTCGCTTCCCCCATGATACAAACTGAAAGTCGCTCGTCTGGAAGACGAGGGTTTAGCACCGGCTGCATGGAAATCAACTAAGAACTGGCAATCCCCCAGCGCCGCGCGCTGCGTGTCGAAGGGGTACTGGAACAGAGTTCGCCCTCCTCCCTCCTGCCTTTAGAAGGGCACCGAGAGCGAGACGCGCAGGTCGCGGCCCGGCGACAGGGCGTAGCCTTTGTACGTGTCTAGGAAGTCGCGGTACGCGGTGTCGAACACGTTGCGCACGGCCACGCGGAGGGAGGGCTCAATTCCAGCGCCGAGCGCCAACCGGCTCTCCACGGACGCGTCGACGGTGGTGTAGGCTCTCGTGGAGGCCGTGCCGAAGGGTGGAGGACCGGACGTGTTATCGAACTGCGAGAACGGCTCCAACGTGCTCGCCGCATCTTTGTCGAGCGAGGGCTTAAGGTTCACCTCTAGCCGGGGATTTCGAAGCAGCCCGGGGCCTTTCGGCGTCAGGTGGACGAAGCCTTCCACACTGTTGGCCGGAAGCAGCGGCAGGTCCCCATCCGACCCATCATCGCTGAGCCCGTCGCCGGTCCCCCCGAGGACGGTGAACTGTCCCCCGAGGTGTAGCCACGGTTGCAGCTGCGTTTCCGCTTTCGCCTCAAGGCCGGGAATCACGGCATCCGTCTGGCTCGCCTCATATATCGGTGGACCGTTTCCATCCGGACCCCGGTTTTCGTTCGTGTTTTCCAGGAAGATGTAGTCGTTGATGGCGTTGACGTAGCCGGTCACCTCGGCAGTCAGGCGATCGCGCCGGACCCGCACCGACACGTCGGCGCTGTAGGCCCGCTCCGGATCGAGGTCCGGATTGCCCACTTGAAAAGCTGCGACCCCCCCGTGGACCCCGCTGGCGTAGAGTTCAAACACGCTCGGTGCGCGGAACCCGCTGCTGAGGTTGGTCGCTAGGGCAATCCCGTCGGCCACCTTCACGTTGGCGCCCAGCGCGCCGGAGAGAGTTGCATACTCATTGCTGAGATTGTCTGTGTCGGCCGCGAGGGTGTTGGGCGTTGGATCCGCCTCGATACTCCGAAAATCGCCCCGGACGCCTGCGTTGAAGGTCCAGGGGGCGAGGTCGATTTCCTCGAAGACAAAGAGCCCCACGTTCCAGGTATCGGCCGAGGGCTGGAGTCCGCCGGACCGGGTCTGGGCGTCCTGGAGCTGCACCTCAGCCCCGAGTGTGCCGCTCACAGACCCGATCTCCGGGTGGGCCACCTCCAGGCGGCCGGTGTAGATGTCGGTTTTCAGGTCCAGGGGGTAGTCGAAGTCATCGAAGCCGCCGTTTCCGTCGATCAGGTCGAGTGTTTGGTCTTCGGGCTGAAACCGTCGGTCCTGTCCAGACTGTCGGATGGAGGTTTGGAGACTGAGACGGGGACGAACGATGAAGTTGCCAACGGTCAAATTGCCTTTCGCCACCAAATTGCCGTGCTCCAGGTTTTGCCCGAGGCCAGCTGGCGGATTATTCGCGTTTCCTTTCGGGCCGCCAATTGGCAGCAGAAAGTTGTGCCGGTTGATCCAGTAGTCCCCGTAGACCTGCATGGTCCCAAAATCGCCCTGCGTGCCGACCTGCGCGTAACCGTTCCACTGCTCAAAGTTCGTGAACGGGATTTCGTCGGTGTACTTGGGGGGGTTGAACGGGCCAGGGCTCTTATCCTCCGCCTCAAAGAAGGTCTCTCCGTCGGGAGCAGTGTAATCATCGGAGAGCCGGCGCTCGAACCCGGCGCGGACGCCCACGGGACCGCGGGCCCCCTGCACGTCCAGCCCCACGGCCCGCTCATTGTTGTTGGCGAAGTACTGCGACTGGAACTGGCCCCCAAGCCGGCTCTCGCCGAGGTCGGCCGTCGGGGCGTTCTTGGTGATGACGTTGATGGCCCCGCCGAGCGCGTCGGAGCCGTACTGGATGCTACTCGGGCCGCGCACCACCTCAATGCGCTCGGCCTCGTTCGAGGAGGTAGTGGGGAAGTGGCGTACGCCGAACTGATAGTATTCCTGGGCGATGCCGTCCTTGAGCACGCGGATGCGGTTGCCCGAGAGGCCGCGCAGCACGGGCTTGCCGGCCTGGGAGCCGGTCTGGATGGACGAGACGCCCGCCACGTGTTCGGACAGCACGTCGCCCAGCGCAGCGCTGCGGTTCACGTCCAGGTTCTCGGCGCCGAGTACGTCGACGCTCTGGGGCGTGATTAAGGTGCTGCGGGCGCGGGCGGTGCCGGTGACGGTAACCCCCTCCGTCTCCAGCACCTGGGTCTTGAGCGACACGTCGAGCGTCACGGTGTCTCCGGCCTCCACCGTCACCTCCCGGACGGCGGTCTGATACCCGACGAATCGGAACTCGAGGGTGTGGCCGCCGGGCGGCAGGCCGTCAAGTGTATATTGGCCGTTCGGGCCAGAGGCGGTGCCGCGCTGCAGGGAGGGGTCGGTAATTTGGACGTCAGGAAGCGGCTGGCCATCTGCATCGGTGACGGTGCCGGTGACGGTGCCTCGGGTCGACTGGGCGTTGGCCACAGGGAAGGCGACGAGGGGAAAAACGAAAAGGATGAAGAGACTACGGATCGACATAGAGACGTTGCAATCGGTGCGACGGAGCGAGCGGGACAGCCCCTTCTAGATGAAAGGGCGCTTCGAGACGAGATTGAGGCCTATCCGTCGCAGCCATGTCGCCTCGCAACGCCGATGCGCGCCTGCCCGATGCATCTGAGAGGGCACCGGGGGCACAGAGAGGGTGGTGCGGCAGGTGGGTCACAGAATGCGTCCGTTGGCCTCCTGGGACGTCCATGAGCATTCCGGCCACACTCGGGCGACCGCGTTCGCATCGCTCATCCATCCGAAACGGCGGATGGAGCCGATCGACGACGGGGACCGTAGGCTACGCCAGACGGGCCTCGGGGAGAGATGGAGGCCCGCGGATGAAGTGGTCGGCGGCCACGTGCGCCGCGGCTACGTGCGACCGATGCTCGACCGTCGTAGGGCCCTGGACGTGAGGAGTGCTGACGGGGACCGGCGCTGGTTGCGCGACCAGAAGCCGCCAAGCGCAGAGGTCACACGCCGGCGCGAAGAGATCCTCGGCCGCCCCGGTCCACATAGGACCCTCGGCCTGGTGCACGTCCGCTGCATGGCAGGGGGCCTCGGACTGATGGGCCCGCTCTGCGATGCTGTGCTGCACTTCGTGCACGACCGGGCCGCCCACTCCGCCCGCGACAAACGCCACGAGCAGGAGCCCGATCGAAATGCGACGACGCTGCGGCATGAGTCGGCCGATTGTGAGTGCGAAAACCATGGCTTCTATTGACACCCGTTCTCCCTAGTTCCTGGGATGAAAACGACCACAGATAAACAATCGGCGTTGGACCGTCGAGAGACAAGACTCATCCGCACGAATGACCCGCGGAGCGAGTCCCCTACAGGCCCTCGACTCCAAGGACGCGTCAGACCATGTAGTCGTCGGTGGGGACGTCGAGGAAGTCCATGAGCCAGTCGAGCGCCCAGGTCTGGTTGTCCTTACCGCTCCACTCGTAGTTGTGCTGCACCTCATCGGCCACCTCGGCCCAGTCGACGGTCCAGTCCTTGTAGACATGAAAGGAGAACTGGCTCACGTCGGTCTCGAAGTAGACAGCGCCTTCTTTCGGATCGTAGATGGAGGTGGCGGTGTCATCGTCGCGGGCCCGTTCGGCGGCGAGCACCACGAGGGGCACCTTGAAGCGGTAGTCCATCTCGTGGACGCGCTTCGCCTCGCTGTTGAGGAAGTTGGCCAGGACGACGCAGCCGTC
>PXTN01000051.1 GCA_003022565.1 Bacteroidetes bacterium QS_3_64_15
CGTTTGTAGCAGGGTCGGTATCAGGCCGGTGAGCGACCCTGCTTTGGACCATCCGCCAAGAATTTGAAGGATCGACCGACTTTTGTCATGTACTGAGGTCCCGAACGCCATCGGGATGGGAGCGTGGGGGCGGAGGAGTGTCATGACGAGAACCGAACGCAGGCGAGGACGGAGCATCTGTCCTCAGCGTCCGTGTCTTTTACGGACTGCTTTTTTCAAAACCACCGCTTCCCGATGGCGCAGATAGACACTACGCCCGTACAAAGCGACGACGAGTGGGAGCAGGCTCGACGGATTCGAACGCGCGTCTTTATCGAGGAACAGGATTGTCCGCCCGAGGAGGAGTGGGACGGGCACGACCAGACGAGCCGGCACGTGCTGGGCTGGGTCGACGGGGAGGCCGTGGCGACCGCGCGGTGGCGCACGGTCCCCCACGACGAGGAAATCGTCGCCAAGCTGGAGCGGTTCGCCGTGCTTCCCGATTACCGGGGACAAGGCCACGGGACCCGGCTCGTCCACGACGTTCTCGACGACGCCCGCCGTGCAGGCTTCGACACGTTTCTCGTGCACGCCCAGTCCCGTCTGCGCGACTGGTACGAGCACCTAGGGTTCACGTCCACCGGCCGCACCTTCGAGGAAGTCGGCATCCCCCATGTCGAGATGGTGAGGCGCGAAGGGGACTGAGCAAAAAAGGATCCACGCCCCTCATTTCCGGCGGGGCGGAACCGGCGCGAGTGAACAACGCAAGCCCTCGAACTACTCCTCGTAGAGGCCGGCACTAACGAGGTCCGGGTTGGCCCGGACGGTCACTTCCCCGAGAAGCTCGTCCACCTGGTCCTCGACGGCCTGCTTCCGACGCTCCGTCGTCATCTGCTTTCGGGCCTTGGTCGTATCCATCGGCTCGCCGGCGTTCGTCAGGCGGATGACGTGAAAGCCGAACCGCGTGCGCACCGGCTCCGAGGCCACGTCGCCCGAATCGGACAGCGCGTAGGCGGCCTCGGCAAACTCGTCCACCATCTTGTCGCGGGTGAAGAATCCAAGATCGCCGCCCTTCTGGGCAGAAGGACCCTGGCTGTGGCGACGAGCCAGCTCGGCAAACTCCACGTTTTCCATCTGCGCACTATCCACGAGGGCCTCCGCGGCCTCACGGGCCGAATCGACCTCCGTTTGGGGGGCGTTCTCCCCCACCTTCAGAAGGATGTGCTGAGCACGGATGCGCCGATTCTCTTCGCTGTATGACTCAACCTCCCCCGTGGACGGCTCATCGTAGTTTTCGGCCATCTGCTGCTGGAGGGTTTGCTGTCGGAGCCGGTCGGCCAGCATGCTGCGGACCGAGTCGACCGTCAGGTTGTTGCGTGCGAGCTGCGCCCGGAATTGTTTTTCGCTCTTGTAGCGCTGCCTCAGTTTGTTCAACCGGGCCGATACCTGAGCGGTGTCCGCCTCGATGTTCTGAGCCTTCGCTTCGCCCCGCAGGGCGTGCTGACGGGCAAACCCGCGAATGAGCTTGCGCTGGGTCTCCTGCATCTGATCGTCGGTGCGCTGGGAGGACGGGCGGCGCTGCGTGGCCATCTTCATCTGACGCCGATAATCCCGAGCCGACAAGGTATCGGTGCCGTGCTCGGACGACACGACGAGGGCCACCGTAGAGTCGCTGAGGGGAGTGCCCACTTGGTAGGCGACATCATCCTCCGCCTCGGAGCCGTTTCCGCTCCCGCACGCTGCCAAGAGGCCAACGGCCAGAACAGAAATCGTCAGAGTAATGAGAGAGCGGTTGAGGGAGGTGGGGAGGTGCATGAACACAGTGCAGTCGAATGGATGCATGGTCAGGGTGAGGGGCGTCAGGGAAAGACAGGCAGGCAGTGCACCGCCACAGCCTTCTCGCAGCCCAGTCAGTTAGCGTCCCGGACATCGACGCCCGAACGCCGTCGACAATCGATAGGTGCACGTCCCCTGAATGCACGTGTTTCTCGAAACGCTGGGCAAGATTCGACACTGAATTTGCCCTGTTCGCCGGGTGGCACTGGGAGAGTGAGGTCAACGGAGGAGCCCTCACGGGGACCGTCGTATCGGCCCAGCGGAGTCGGCGCCGGTTCCGATGCTCCGAAGAAGGCCGTCGCAGCCCGGGATCCGAGAAGCGGAGACTGGACGCTCCTCCGTCGGAGGAAAAATGGTTGGCTGCCTGCCTTTTCGTGTCCCCACGTCCGCGGTCGCTTCCAGCACGTCTCGGGAGGAAGAAGGGAAATTTCCTCAGCAATCCGTGCGCTTTCGATGGGAGGTTTTTGCGCGAGACCGCGGTTGAATCTCCATGAATGTGAAACCTGGGCCGGGGCTTCATGTACCAGCGGGCGCACTTACACACACTTGCAGAGACGAACTGCCGCGTTCGTCTAGCCTGGTCTAGGACGCCGGCCTCTCACGCCGGTAGCACGGGTTCAAATCCCGTACGCGGTACGTACACGACGCTTTTTCGAGGCGCTGGCCTTCCTCCTCCCTCCCCCAGGCCAGCGCCTCATTTTTTTGTGCCCACTCCCAACTCGCGGGCGGTGCGACGGGCCAACGTACACCGGCCGGTTTTAAACAAAAAAGCGGCGCCCCCGATCGTCATCGGGGCCGCCGCCATTCAAGAAACGTCGAGGCTCGTGTCTTACGCATCATCGCTCTCTTCCGCCTCAGCGCCGGGCTCACCGTTCGGCTGAATCGACGTCAGGCCCTCGAGGTTCTTGGGGTTCAGGACGTTGTCGACGAGGCCGTATTCCTCGGCCTCCTCTGCGCTCAGCCAGTAGTTGCGATCAGCGTCGTCCTCGATCTGATCAATGCTCTTGCCGGTGTGCAGGGCCAGAATTTTGTAGAGGCGCTTCTTGAGCCACATGATCTCCTCCGCCTGAATCTCGATGTCGGAGGCCTGTCCCTCGGCCCCGCCCATCGGCTGGTGGATCATGACGCGAGAGTTGGGGAGGCAGGCCCGGTTCCCGTCCTCGCCGGCGGCCAACAGCACCGACCCCATCGAGGCGGCCAGGCCCACGCAGATGGTTGAGACGGGGGCGCCCACGTACTGCATCGTGTCGTAAACCCCGAGGCCGCTGTAGATCACGCCCCCCGGCGAGTTGACGTAGAGGTTGATGGGCTTCTCGGAGCTCTCGCTCGTCAGATACAGGAGTTGCGCGACCGTGAGGTTGGCGATCTGGTCGTTGATCGGCGTGCCGATGAACACAATCCGCTCCTTCAGCAGGCGGCTGAAGATGTCGTACGCGCGCTCGCCACG
This sequence comes from Bacteroidetes bacterium QS_3_64_15, assembly GCA_003022565.1. Taxonomy (GTDB): domain Bacteria; phylum Bacteroidota; class Rhodothermia; order Rhodothermales; family Salinibacteraceae; genus Salinibacter. The sequence goes on from PXTN01000051.1 coordinate 3,263, forward strand.
GGTGGTCTGCTCCACGACCATGGGAACGAGCCCCGACATCGGCTGGTCGCCGAGATTCCCGTCGTGGATGCCGCCGGGGAGGGAGGTGAGGCTTCTGCTGAAGTCGATGAAGTCGTCGGCGTCTGCCATGGTGGCTAGGAAAATCGATACGGAGGGCAGCGGGTCGTGCGGGTAAAATCACACCCTGAGCAGCAGGAAATAGTTCCTCTGTGGGCTGTACGGACCGGGGCGTTCCTTTGCGTCCGTTCCGGGACATCCGTCCCGGGTTCGATGGTCTGCCGGGAAGGGGCCTTCGACTCGATTGCGCGACCCTTCTTGTGGAAGAAATACACCGCCCACTCTCGTCCGGATGAAGTCGTCCCGGAAGGCTCCCCCGCACCGCGCGGATGGCCTCTTCGGCCGCCCGATCGTTCCTGCAGAAGAGCGCCCGGGTCTCGATTGTAGCTTTGGTTTTCGGGCTCGCCCTCGTTCTCCCGGCGTGCGGCCTGCTCCGCGTCCCGGCGTCGGTTTCCCGAAAATCCACACGCGACGGGTACAGCTTCTCGGGGCCGGGTGCTATTATCTTGCCTGGGTCCATTAATGGCGCAATCCTCTTCAGGGATCGTCGCGGGGATCGGACCGCGCACGCCCGTTATCTCGCGTTTCCACGTTGAGCATTCTGACAGTACCATGCTGTCCGAGATTCTATCGCCGGCGCTCGTACCCTGGGCAAGCGGGGGGCTGGCGTTTCTCGTGGCGGTCGGGCTGACTCCCATTGTTCGGTGGGGAGCTCGCCGAGGAGGATGGGTGGCGATTCCCGAAGACGAGAAGTGGCACGACACCCCGACGACCATTCTGGGGGGCATCGCGATTTTCCTCGGGGGAGCGGTGGCCCTGGTCGTCAGTGGGGGCGTGTCCGCTTTTCCGGCGTCGGTCTGGGGGGGCGCGGTGCTTCTCGTTGGGGCGGGCCTGATCGATGACCTGTGGGGGCTCGGCCCTGTGGCAAAGCTCACCGCCCAGTCGGGCAGTGCCGCGCTTGTCCTCTCGGCGGGGTTCCTGCTGGCCCCTGGCGCACCGATCTGGGGGGCGGCTCCGCTGACGCTCGTCTGGCTGCTTGGGCTGCCCAACGCCGTCAATCTTCTCGACGCGATGGACGGGGTGGCGGCCAGCGTGACGGCCCTTGCGGCGGGGTTTCTCGGCCTCGTGGCTGGACTCCAGGGACTCGGGGCGCTGGCGACAGCGGCCGCTGTGCTCGCTGGAGCTACCGCGGGCTTCCTCGTCTACAACGTAGCTCCGGCCAGCATCTTCATGGGTGACTGCGGGAGTCTCCTCCTCGGCTACGTGCTGGCGGTGCTAGGACTGGGCGTGCAAGAGACCGGAGGCACGGCGAGGTCAGTCCTCGTCCCGGTGCTCATTCTCGCCGTTCCACTCTTCGACACCGCGTTCGTGAGCATAACACGGAGCCTTCGGGGACAGTCCGTTACAAATGGGGGCACCGACCACACGATGCACCGGCTCGTGCGCCTCGGGTGGTCGGAACGACAGGTCCCGCTTCTGCTCTGTGGGGGTGGGCTCCTCGGCGGAGGAATCGGACTGCTGGGACAGGTCGGACCGGACCCGCTCTTCTACGTGCTCGCGCTTGGGGCTGTAGGAATAGCCGTCGGGGTTGGGGTACTCCTGGTCCAACGGACCGCCCCGGAGTCGGCCGCCCCCCCGGATCCGGAATCGGTCGAGGCGACACGACTCGCGTCCGCTCCCTCCCATTCGGCGAACTCGGAGCTCGAGTCTGAGGAACAGGTTCCGCGGAGGCCTACGACTTGAAGACCTCGGGGCCTTTCGCGCCTCGGTGCGTCTCCTGCGAATCGGTCACACCACCTTTTCGAAAATCTGCTGCATCTCTGTGCGCATTTGATCGGGGAGCTGGGTTGTTGCGTCCCCGATGCGCAGGCGGACATCGCTCCGGTCGGCGACCGTAAGAAACGTCTGCTGTGACACGTACACCCGAGTCGGTCCCGCCTCGCCTTCCTCAGGGCGACTGATGTCCTCGATGGGCAGCGCCTCTTCTTCCAGGATCAGTTCGATGGAGTCTGCGGAGGAAATTCCGATGAGCGTGATGGCCCAGCGGGTCCCGTTCGGGCTCTTCACGCCGAGGGCCCGAGCCGATACCTCCTCAGTAAGCGTATGGGGCGTAACCGTGAGGGTCGTCTGCTCGCCCGCGCCGGGCCCCTCCACCGTGTCGAGGTTTGAGGACTGGGCCGTCGCCGATGGAACGGTGGACAGGGCCGTGCAACAACCGACGAGCAAAAGGGGGAGCAGGCGGCTGAGCATAGCGATGGAAGAGTAGTTGGGGGTCTGAACGAGGAACTTTAGACGAGCGAACGGCGAGAAAGTGGCTCCCTTCACACGATCTTTCTGCGCGTGTTGAATCGAGATCGGCGCGAACGCCCCCTGAGCGTGAACGTACGTCCTGCGCGAACATCGTTATACGCAACACCAGCCGGGTAGCCTCCACCAGTGCTTGCCGCGGTGCCCCCGTGTGTCATCGACTCTCTTCGGCCTCCCCTCAGCCCCCATGAACCCCAACGACCGCTCCATCGTCGCGCTTGTGATGGTGGCCCACGGGCTGGTTCACACCTACGAGCTGTCCATTCCCATCTTCATGACGGCCTGGCTCGCGGAGTTTGGGGTGACGGAAGCAACGCTCGGGGGACTGGTGGGGGCGGGCTATTTCTTGTTTGGGGCCGGGGCCCTGCCGGGGGGGATTCTCGCGGATCGCTTCGGGTCGCGGCGCCTCATTGCGGGGTGCTTCGTGGGCATGGGCGGTGCGTTCGTGCTGCTGGGCGTCCTGCCGGGCGTCTGGGGCATCGGAGGGGCGCTGCTGGCGTGGGGGGCGGCCGCCAGCGTGTACCATCCGGCTGGACTCGCGCTCATCAGTACGGGGGTGCGGCAGCGGGGGCGCGCCCTCGCCTACCACGGCATCGCGGGCAACGTGGGGATTGCGGGTGGGCCCCTCGCCACGGCGCTTCTCCTGCTCGTGTTCGACTGGCCCGTGGTGGCGGTCCTGCTGGGCCTGCCCGCCCTGGCCGCGTCCGCCTTCGCCCTCCGGGCCTCGTTCGACGAGACGGCGGCCGTGGGCCTCCACGACGCGACCGGCGAGACAAACACGGCTTCCGTCTCGAGGGCAACGGATCTGTCCGTCCTGTGGACCCGCACGCGCCACCTCTTCGCGTCGAGCTTCGCGGTCGTCTTCGCGCTCGTGGCCCTGTCGGGGCTCTACTACCGCGGCGTGCTCACCTTCCTCCCGGACCTGCTCACGCCGCTGGTGACGGTCGATCTACCCATCGACGTGTCGGCCGGCCGCTACGTCTACGCCGCCCTGCTCGCGGTGGGCATTGGGGGGCAGTACGTAGGGGG
>PXTN01000052.1 GCA_003022565.1 Bacteroidetes bacterium QS_3_64_15
AGTCCAGAATGTCGGTCACGACCCCGGCCCCGACCGTGTGCCCCCCCTCCCGAATCGCAAACCTGAGTCCCTCCTCCAACGCCACCGGCTGAATCAACTCCGCCTCAAACGTGGCGTTGTCCCCCGGCATCACCATCTCTACCCCCTCCGGCAATTCGATGCTCCCGGTCACATCGGTCGTCCGAAAATAAAACTGCGGCTGGTACCCCTCGAAAAACGGCGTGTGCCGCCCCCCCTCCTCCTTCGACAAAACGTACACCTCACACTCAAACTCCCGGTGCGGCGTCACCGTCCCCGGCTCCGACAGCACCATCCCCCGGCTGACCTCCTCCTTCTCAATCCCCCTCAGGAGCACCCCCGCATTGTCCCCCGCCTCCCCCTCCTCCAACGTCTTGTTGAACATCTCTATGCCGGTAACCACCGACCCCATCTCCTCCTCCTGCATCCCGACAATGTCTACCTCGTCCTGAAGCTGCACACGGCCCCGCTCAATCCGACCGGTCACCACCGTCCCCCGACCCTTGATCGAAAAAATATCCTCCACCGGCATCAAAAACGGCTTCTCCACGTCCCGCTCCGGCGTCGGAATGTAGGAGTCGACCGCCTCCATCAGCTCCATCACCTTCTCCTCGTGCTCCTCGTCGCTCTCCAACGCCCGAAGCGCAGACCCCCGCACCACCGGCACCTCGTCGCCGGGAAACTCGTACTCGGTCAGCAGCTCCCGTACCTCCATCTCCACCAGCTCCAACAGCTCCGGGTCGTCGACCAGGTCGGTCTTGTTCATAAACACCACCAGGTACGGCACCCCCACCTGACGGGCAAGCAGTATGTGCTCCCGCGTCTGCGGCATCGGCCCGTCGTCGGACCCTACAACGAGAATCGCCCCGTCCATCTGGGCCGCCCCCGTCACCATGTTCTTCACGTAGTCGGCGTGGCCCGGGCAGTCAACGTGGGCGTAGTGCCGGCTCTCGGTCTCGTACTCGACGTGGCTCGTCGCAATCGTGATGCCCCGCTCCCGCTCCTCCGGCGCGTTGTCGATCGCCTCAAAGGTCTGCTCGGCCGCCCCCCCAATCCGGTCGGCCAACACCTTCGTGATCGCGGCCGTCAAGGTCGTCTTCCCGTGGTCCACGTGCCCGATCGTCCCTACGTTCACATGCGGCTTCTCTCTGTCAAACTCTTCCTTGGCCATGAACTCTTCCTTGGCCATGACGGTCTAAGTGGTCGGTACGTGTGTGAATTCGAAAGTGCAGAACGGAAATTCAGAATCTGAGAATGGGCCTCCGGAAAACTACGCGGCGGCCTCCACGACGTCTTCGTCCATGACCTCCGTCGCAATCTCTTCGGGGACCGGTTCGTAGCTCTCAAACTGCATGGTGTATATGGCCCGGCCCTGCGACAGCGAGCGGAGGTCCGTGGAGTAACCAAACATCTCGGAGAGGGGCACATGGGCGTTGATGACCTGCGCGTCGTTGCGCTGGCCCATTTGGCCGATGCGGCCGCGACGACCGTTAAGGTCGCCGATGACGTCGCCCATGTACTGGTCGGGCGTCACAACCTCCACCTCCATCACAGGCTCCATGAGCACCGGGCTGGCCCGATGGGCGGCTTCGCGGAAGCCGAGTCGACCGGCAATCTCGAAGGCATTCTGGTCGGAGTCGACCTCGTGGTGATCCCCGTCGTAAAGCCGGACCGACACGCCCTCAAGCGGGTATCCGGCCAGCGGTCCATCTTCCATCGCGCTCTCGATGCCGCGCTTAACAGACGGGATAAACTCTGTCGGAATGACCCCTCCCTTGATGTCGTCCTCAAACTCGAGGCCCGTGCCCTCCTCGTTCGGCCCGACCTCCATGTATACCTCGGCGAACTGGCCGCGGCCCCCGGTCTGCTTCTTCAACACGTAGTGCTCGTCGACCATCTCCGTGATGGCCTCGCGGTAGGCGACCTGTGGCCGCCCCACGTTGGCCTCCACCTTAAACTCGCGCTTGAGGCGGTCGACGATGATTTCGAGGTGCAGCTCCCCCATCCCGGCAATGATGGTCTGGCCGGTTTCCTCGTCGGTGCGGACGTTGAACGTCGGGTCCTCCTCGGCCAGCTTCGTCAGGCCGTTGGTCAGCTTGTCGCGGTCGGCTTTGGTCTTCGGCTCGATGGCAATCCGGATGACCGGCTCCGGAAAGTCCATCGATTCGAGGACGACCGGATGGTCCGGATCGCAGATCGTGTCGCCCGTCTTGAGGTTCTTCGGCCCCACCACGGCGGCAATGTCGCCCGCTCGGAGCATGTCCACGTCCTCGCGGCTGTTGGCGTGCATGAACATCATGCGCCCGATCCGCTCGTCCTCATCCCGAGTGGGACTGTACACGCGCGAGCCGGACTCAAGCGTGCCGCTATAGACGCGAATGAACGTGAGCTTTCCAACGTACGGATCGGTGGTAATCTTGAACGCCACCGCGCCGAAGGGCTCATCTTCCTTCGGATGCCGAACCACTTCTTCCTCCTCATCCTGGGGATGGTGCCCACGAACGGGCGGGACGTCGTTGGGACTGGGAAGGTACTTGTTTACGCCATCGAGCACGCGCTGCACACCCTTGTTCTTGAGGGCAGAGCCGCAGAACATGGGCGTCATGTCCCGATTGAGCGCGGCCTTCCGAATCACCTGCTCCAGTTCATCCGGCTCCACCTCCTGGTCCTCGTCCAGATACTTCATCAGCAGTTCGTCGTCGTACTCGGCCACGCTCTCGAGCAGATTGATTCGCCAGTGCTCGGCCTTCGACTCAAGATCGTCCGGAATCTCAACGACATCCCACTTCATGCCCTGGGACTCCTCATCGTAGATGATCGCCTCTCCCCGAATGAGATCGATGACGCCCCGGAACATGTCGCCGGAGCCGATGGGATACTGCACCGGAACGGGGTTGGCGGTGAGGCGGTCCTCCATCATCTCCAGGACGTTCTCGAAGTCGGCCCCGGTCCGGTCCATCTTGTTGACGAAGCCGATCCGCGGCACGTCGTACTTCTCGGCCTGGCGCCAGACCGTCTCCGACTGGGGCTCTACGCCGCCGACCGCGCAGAAGAGCGCAATCGCCCCGTCGAGCACGCGAAGGGAGCGCTCCACCTCCACCGTGAAGTCGACGTGGCCGGGCGTGTCGATGATGTTGATCCGGTGGTCGTCCCAGTAGCAGGTCGTGGCCGCCGAGGTGATGGTGATCCCCCGCTCTTTCTCCTGCTCCATGAAGTCCATGGTCGCGGCCCCCTCGTGCACCTCTCCCATGCGGTGCAGGCGTCCCGTGTAGAACAGGACCCGCTCCGTGAGGGTGGTCTTTCCGGCATCGATGTGGGCCATGATGCCAATATTTCGGGTCCGCTCCAGCGGAAAGCTCTCGTTTTTCTGCGTGGCCATGGGTACGTGCTCAAATTATATGCTCGATCGCTCAACGAAGACCGGGACGGGGGTCCATCCTTCCAGTTGCCCGGGCAAACGGGTTAGAACTGAAAGTGAGCAAAGGCCTTATTGGACTCGGCCATGCGATGCGTGTCGTCCTTCTTCTTTACGGCGCCCCCTTCCCCCCGAGCGGCGTCCACCAACTCACTCGCGAGGCGGTTGACCATGCTCTTCTCCTTCCGAGCCCGGGCGTACTGAATGATCCACCGGAACGCGAGCGTAATGCGGCGCTCCGGTCGAACCTCCGTAGGCACCTGGTAGGTCGCTCCTCCAACTCGGCGACTACGCACTTCGACGAGCGGCGCGGCGTTGTTCACGGCCTTCTTGAAGACCTCCAGGCCTTCCTCGCCGGTCCGCTCCTCGATGACGTCGAGGGTGTCGTACACGATGCGCCGCGCCAGGCTTTTCTTCCCGTCCCGCATAATGGCATTGACAAACCGGGACACCATGTCGTCCCGGTAGACGGGATCGGGCTGGGTCGTGCGCTGCTGGGGAGCATCGTTTCGTGACATAACGGTTCCGTGATCTCGTCAGTGATTTCGTCGTCGAACGGAACGGCGCCCACAGGGACGCCTCGGTACGTACAACGTCTCGAACTAGTCGCGGGGCTTCTTCGTGCCGTACTTCGACCGGCCCTGGCGACGGTCTTCAACGCCTGCGGTGTCGAGCGCCCCGCGCACAATGTGGTATTTCACGCCCGGAAGGTCTTTCACCCGCCCCCCTCGAACGAGCACAATGGAGTGCTCCTGGAGATTGTGCCCCTCACCCGGAATGTAGGCGGTCACCTCATTTCCGTTCGTGAGACGCACGCGGGCGACCTTGCGGAGCGCCGAGTTCGGCTTCTTGGGGGTGGTGGTGTACACTCGCGTGCACACGCCGCGGCGCTGCGGACTTCCTTCAAGCGCCGGAGCATCACTCTTCTCCTCCTCGTCTTTCCGTCCGTTTCGAATCAGTTGCTGTGTCGTCGGCACGTTAGTAGTCGTTTTTGGCTCGGTGTCGGGCAGCGTGAAGGAGTCCTCGCACGAGCGCAATCTACCGTGCGCACAATCGTTTTTTACCTCAACTCCTGTCCCCAGGGTCCCAAAGCCGGCGCGAAGAAGGAATGAAAAGAGATTTTCCCGCTCAGAGGGCGGATGACGCCGATCGTGGCGTCGTCGTTTGATACATCACTCTGTATCGATTGATCGATCTTTTTTTCTGATCGAGAGCAAAAAAGAGGGCGAGCTGGGCTCGCCTGTCACCACACGTCGGCTGGGTCATTATTTATTGCAGAGGGGGTCTACGGAGCGCTCTTGCCCGGAGTTTCCGGTGCCTCGCTCGCAAAGCCAGATTCAGAGGAACTTCCATCGCCCTGCTCTCGCTGGCTTGAGTGCAGGACGTCACGTGATGTTGATATTATATTAAAAGAAGACTAAACC
>PXTN01000053.1 GCA_003022565.1 Bacteroidetes bacterium QS_3_64_15
CGCATCGAGCTCCGGTTCGACGAGGGCCGCGTCAAGCGCATCAGTGTCGTCGGCGGGACGCAAACGACCTATTACCGGAAAAATGAAAACATTCCGGACCCATTCGAGCTGGAGGGCCTTCAATGGACGCCGGATCGTCGCCCCACCCGGGCAGGGCTGCTGCGGGACGAACGAGTGCAACGACGGCTCGATCTAGCCCTCGCCCCGCGCCCCGCGCCCGTGGCCGGCCCGCCCTCACGCCGATCGTCCGCGCCTGCTTCGCGATCACCGTCCGACTCTACGGTCCAGCCGCCTCGTCGAACGTCGGGGCCTGTCCCCCGCCCCGCGGCTTCGCAGTCCCGGCCGCAGGCGCTCACGCCCAGGGCCGATGCGGCTGATTCCCTGCAACGCGACGGCCCGGTCCTTCCGGACTCGGTGTGGTCGGAGACCCGGCCCCGCGCACCAGCCGATACGTCTGCGACGAAGCCCAATTCCAATCCATGAGTCCCCCGTCCTCGTCCAACGACACGGTCGCGAAGCGCGACGTTCCCGACGAGCCGGCGACCCTCTCGGCCCGCCATCTCACCAAGCGCTATGACAAACGGGCTGTGGTGGACGACGTGAACCTGGAGGTGGACCAGGGCGAAATTGTGGGACTGCTCGGGCCCAACGGCGCGGGCAAGACGACCACGTTTCACATGATCGTGGGCATGACCCGGCCGAATGAGGGGACCATTTCCCTGGAAGAGGACGATATCACTCGCCTGCCGATGTACAAGCGGGCGCGTCGGGGAGTCGGATACCTGGCCCAGGAAACCTCCGTCTTTCGGGAACTCACCGTGGAAGACAACCTGCACGCCGTCCTCGAATTTCAGTCGATGAGCGATGAGGAGCGATCGGCCCGCGTGGAGTCGCTCATCAGCGAGTTTGGGCTGGAGCGGGTGCGCCACTCGAAGGGATATGAGCTCTCCGGCGGCGAGCGTCGCCGGACCGAAATTGCGCGCGCCTTATCGACCCGGCCCCGTTTCTTCCTGCTCGACGAGCCGTTCGCGGGCATCGATCCCATCGCCGTCGAGGACATCCAGGACATTGTTGCGGGGCTCCAGGAGCGGGGCATTGGAGTGTTAATCACAGATCACAATGTGCACGAGACGCTTGCAATCACGGATCGCGCCTATTTACTATATGAAGGGGAAATCATGAAGCACGGCACCGCGGAAGAGCTCGCGGCTGATCCAGAAGTTCGCAAGCGGTACCTGGGAGAAAAGTTTTCCCTGGACCGGTACTGATCTCCCTTCGTCCTTGATAGGCTTTCTGCATCATCAAATTCGTAGCATCTCCAACCGCATCGGCGGCGCCTGCGTCGAGGAGGCCTGCTTGAGGACAGGATGCTCTTCATCTCTCTTGCCAAACAGCCACTCGGACGCGCATGTGCGGAATCGTAGGATACATCGGAGACAAAGAAGCCGAAGATCTTCTGCTGACGGGACTGAAGCGTCTCGAATATCGAGGGTATGACTCAGCCGGGCTTGCTACGGTCGATGGAGACGGGCTTCACGTCCAGAAGCAAGAGGGCAAGGTCGATGACCTCCGGAATAGCCTCAATGGCTCTCCCGTAGACGGGACGACCGGAGTTGGCCATACGCGCTGGGCCACCCACGGGGCCCCGAACGACGCCAACGCGCACCCCCACGCCAGCACGGACGGCTCCTTCGCCCTTGTGCACAATGGGATCATTGAAAATCACGGCGTGATTAAGGAGCGCCTGGAAGAGAAAGGATACACCTTCCAGAGTGAGACGGACACGGAGGTCCTCGTCTACCTCATCGAAGAGGTTCAGCGCGAGACCGACCTGTCGCTTCCGGAGGCTGTTCGGCAGGCGCTCACCCAGATCGTCGGGGCCTACGGCATTGCCCTCGTGTCGCGGGACGACCCGGATCTGCTCATCGCGGCCCGCAACGGAAGTCCGCTGATCCTCGGCGTCGGCGACGAGGAATACTTCGTGGGGTCCGACGCCGCGCCGCTCGTGGAGCACACCCGGCAGGTCGTCTACCTCGAAGATGGGGAGATGGCCACGCTGCGCCGCACGGGGTACGAGGTCATGACCGTAGAGAATGAGCCTCTGGAGAAGGAGGTGCACGAGCTTGAGTGGTCGCTCGGCGAGATCGAGAAAGGTGGCTACGACCACTTCATGCTGAAGGAGATCATGGAGCAGCCCGACGCCCTGGAGGATGCCATGCGGGGCCGGGTCCATCCCGGAGACAATCAGATCCGGCTTGGGGGACTCCACGATCACTGGAACCAGTTGCGCGACGCCGACCGCATCGTCATCGCGGCGTGCGGCACCTCCTGGCACGCGGCCCTGGTGGGCGAGTACCTCATCGAGACGTTCGCCCGCGTGCCCGTAGAGGTCGAGTACGCGAGCGAGTTTCGGTACCGCGACCCCATTCTGCGGGACGGCGACGTGGTGCTCGTCATTTCTCAGAGCGGTGAGACGGCGGACACCCTGGCGGCGGTGCGGGAGGCCCATAGCCAAAACGTTCCGTGCTTCGGCGTCTGCAACGTCGTCGGGTCCACCATCGCCCGGGAGACGGACGCGGGGGTGTACCTCCACGCTGGGCCCGAGATTGGGGTCGCTTCCACGAAGGCGTTCACGGCACAGGTGACCGTGCTGTCGATGATGGCCCTCAAGCTGTCGAAGGGGCGCACCCTCTCGACGGCGGAGCTGGCGGACAACATTCGGGCCCTGGCCGGCGTGCCCGATCAGGTACGCCGCGTGCTGGAGGCGAGCAACGGGGCCCTCGAATCGATGGCGCGGACCTATCGCTATGCCTCGAACTTCCTGTACCTGGGCCGCGGCTACAACTTCCCGGTGGCGCTGGAGGGGGCGCTCAAGCTCAAGGAAATCTCCTACATCCACGCGGAGGGCTACCCGGCAGCGGAGATGAAGCACGGGCCCATCGCGCTCATCGACCGCTCCATGCCGGTGGTCTTCATCGCCATGAAGGACAGCACCTACGACAAGGTGCTCTCCAACATTGAGGAGGTCGCGGCGCGGGAGGGCTCGGTCATCGCCATCACGGATGACAAAGACCGAGAGCTGGACGCGCTCTGCGAGGCGGTGGTCGAGATCCCGCAGACGAAAGAGTTCCTCTCGCCCCTCCTCACCGTGATCCCGCTTCAGCTCCTCTCCTACCACGTCGCGGTGCTGCGCGGCTGCCACGTGGACCAGCCCCGCAACCTCGCCAAGAGCGTGACGGTGGAGTGAGGGGGGAGGACAATCGCGAACCTGTGGCCGGGAGCCTTGTTTTGTTTACTTCAGCCTGCGACGTATGACGGTTGTAAGTATGGAAGTGTGAAGGTGTGCAAGTACTTGTGGCAGAGATGCTTCTTGCAAACATACACACTTGCGTGCATACCTACAGAACGCAGACCCGTTGAGCTTGTGGTCTTCGCATCATTAAGGCGCTCGTGCTCTGCCTCATGGACTTCCGCTGTGCATGATTGAGATGGAGAAGCTGGACAAGGTCAAGCATCGCTTCGAGGAGGTGGAGAGCCTCATGGCGGACCCGGAGGTGGCCAATGATCCGGATCGCATGCGGGAGCTGGGGAAGGAGCACAGTCGACTCGAAGAGGTGGTCGAGGCCATTGATCGCTACGAGCGGCTGCTGGAGGAGCGCCAAGAGCTTGAAGAGATGATTCGGACGGAAAGCGGGGAGATGGAAGATCTTGCGCAGTCGGAACTCGATCAGATTGAGGAACGGCTGCCGACCGTAGAGGAGGACCTCAGGCAGAAGCTGATCCCGAAGGACCCGGAGGACGAAAAGAACGCGATCGTGGAGATTCGGGCCGGGGCGGGCGGCGACGAGGCGGCGCTCTTCGCAGGCGATCTGTTTCGCCTCTACACCCAGTACGTGAAGCAGCAGGGCTGGACCTACGAGCTCATCGATGCGTCGCCCGGTACGCAGGGCGGCTTCCGCGAGGTCATTTTCTCGGTGAAAGGGGACGACGTGTTCGGCACGCTCAAGTACGAGGCGGGCGTGCACCGCGTGCAGCGCGTGCCCGAAACCGAGTCGAGCGGGCGCATTCACACCTCCGCCGCCACCGTGGCGGTGCTGCCGGAGGCCGAGGAGGTGGACGTCGACATCAACCCGAGCGACCTCACGATCGAGACGTTCAAGGCCACCGGTCCCGGCGGCCAATCCGTGAACACGACCGACTCGGCGGTGCGCATCAAGCACGCCCCGTCGGGCGTCGAGGTCTCGTGCCAGGACGAGAAGAGCCAGCACAAGAACCGTTCGAAGGCCATGCGCGTCCTTCGCTCGCGGGTGTACGAGAAGAAACTGCAAGAGCAGCAGGAGGAGCGCGAAGAGGCCCGACGCTCAATGGTGGGCAGCGGCGACCGCTCGGCCAAGGTCCGGACGTACAACTTTCCGCAGGACCGCGTGACGGATCACCGCCTGGAGGGCGACCAAAAAAACCATTCGCTCCAGACCATCATGGACGGCGCGCTCGACCCCATCATCGACGCCCTTCGCGCCGAGGAGCACGCCGAGAAGCTGGCGAATCTTTAGGGTCGTATTGCGTATTCGTATTGCGTATCTCGGTGATTGAAAAACTCTTACGCAATACGCACGCCTGCTTCGCGAAGCGCCGAGCCTTCGGGGGGACGTCCTGTTTTCAGCAACGGCGACGATTTCCGTGTCCAGAGAATTCTCACCCCGTTTTCAATCCTGTCCTGCGACCTCGCGGGAGGGCGGTCGTACACACAGATCGCAGTTTTTCCCTGCTCCTCCGCATGCCGGAAGCCGTCGGGATTCTACGAGGGGCATGATCGACATCATTCCATAGGGATCCGAATATACGACATGGCAAAAAAGTATCAGTACGAGCTCACGTACGTCATCAGCGGGGTCGTCCAGCAAAACCAGGTGGACGACATCGTCCGCAAGGTGAACCATCTCATCGAGAGCAATGACGGGGACGTGCTGGAGGTCGACGAGTGGGGCAATCAGCGCCTCGCCTACGAGATTGACCGCAAGCGCAGCGGCTACTACGTAAACATGTATTTCCAGGCGCCGGGGGAGCTCGTCCAGCGCCTTGAGGGGGAGTTGGAAATCAATGACGACGTGCTGCGTTACCTCACTCTCCGCATGGACGCAAAGATGCAGCGCCACTACGAGAAGCGCAAGAAGCGCCAGGCCCAGGAAGAGGCCGCCGAGGACGAGGCGGACGAGTCGAACGCGGGCGAGTAGCGCTTGTGGTTCTTTGCTCCACACCCTCTACGAGTCTCTCGAACTTGAGTCTACGATGACCCATGGCTGACCAAAACGACGTCGATTACGAGCACCTCGAATACGTCGACTACAAGGACACCGAATTCCTGGAGCAGTTCATCAACAATCAGGGCAAGATTCTGCCCCGTCGCGTGACGGGCGTTCCGGCCCGTGTGCAGCGCCAGATTACGACGGCGATCAAGCGCGCCCGGCATCTCTCCCTGCTGCCGTACGTGTCCGAGTCGATTCGGTAACCGATCCCCGGACGAGCTGCCTCCATCATTTCACCGACCCGATTGCATCATGCAGGTTATTCTTCTTGACGACGTGGAGCACCTCGGCGAACAGGGGGACATCCACGAGGTGGCCGACGGCTACGGCCGCAACTATCTCATTCCGCAGGGCCTTGCCCGCGTGGCCACCGACGGGGCCGTGCACCAGCTCCGCGACGAACAGCGCCAGCAGGCCCGCAAGGAGGCCGCAAAGGAGGAGCAGGCCGAAGAGCTTAAGGACGAGCTCGAGGACATGCAGGTCGTCTTCACGGCGAAGGTGGGCGAAGACAACCGCATCTTCGGCACCGTGACGACTCAGCAGATCGCGGTTGAGCTTTCCAACCGCGGCTTCGACATCGACCGTCGCGACATCGAGCTCGACGAGGACATCCGCTTCGTGGGCGCCTACACCGCGACCATCGACCTCGGCCACGACACCATTGCCACGCTCGACATCCAGGTGATCCCGGAGTCTGGGTGATTCGTTGCGTATTGCGTAGTGCGTATTGCGTAGTCCGTGACTCGTGATGCGTGACCGCGGCGGGGATGAAGCTCGCCGAAGGTGCCTGTTGTGACTCATCGACTCGCCTCACAATGGCCTCGTCTGTACGTGAAATTCCGTCCACTTTCGAGAACGCCCGCGGCGATGCGGTCGACTGTGACGTGCGGTTCGTCGACGACGAGACGACCAAGCCGGTCGTGGTGTTCTGCCACGGGTTCAAGGGCTTCAAGGACTGGGGGCCGTTTCCGGAGTGGGGACGGCGCCTTGCCCGGGCCGGGTTAGTCTCGGTCCACGTAAACTTCTCCTACAACGGCGTGCACCGGGACGCGCCGACCGCGTTTACGGAGCTCGACAAGTTCGCGGACAACACCTTCACCCGCGAACTCGACGACCTCCAGGCCGTTCTCGACGCCATCGACGAGGGACGGCCTCCGGAGGCACCCACCGATCTGAGTCGCATTGGCCTATTGGGGCACTCGCGCGGCGGCGGGACCGTGATCCTGCAGGCGGATCGTGACGACCGGGTGGACGCCCTGGGGACGTGGTCCTCCGTGGCCACCTTCGTCGACCGGTTCAGCGACGAGCAGATCGAGGACTGGAAAACGCAGGGCTACACCGAGATTCGCAACAGCCGTACGGGTCAAATCCTGCGGCTCAACAAGGGGCTCTACGACGACACAATTGCGCACCGGGAGGAACTCGACGTGCCGGGAGCCGCTTCGCGTATCAACGTGCCGTGGCTCGTGGTGCATGCCCGCGACGATGAGTCCGTCGATGTCGAGGCGGCGGAAACGCTGGCGACGGCGACCGAATCTGCCGAGCTTTTTGAGGCCGAGGGCGGGCACACGTTCGGTGGGGCCCACCCGTTTGACGGCGCGGTGCCCAAGTCGTTGGAGACTGTGTGGGCTCGTACAATTGACTTCTTTCAGGGGCACCTGAGCAACACCTGATCCCGTCCTGCGTACTGCCTCCTGCGTCTGGTCGATAAAATTGCGGCGTGTACTCTATTCCTGAATATCGCGAATCTCGTGCCCGAGGCAGCTACTCATCCTCCCACCCCGGCCACTCCATCCCGTCGATTTACACGGGAAGAGTACTTTGCCATGGCGGACGCGGGCGTCCTTGAGCCGGACGACTCGGTCGAACTCATTGATGGACGGATTGTCGAGATGAGTCCCGAGAACTCGCCACACCGGGTTGCGATTGCGAAGGGGAGTGAGGTCTTCATTCGAGCCCTGCAGGACCTCCCGTATTTCGTCCAGACCCAGTCCACGCTCCCTCTGGACGAGGCGAATGTTCCCGAACCCGACCTCGCGGTGCTGCGGGGAGTCCCCGACGACGTGCTGGATTCGGAGCCGGAGGTCGTCCTTGTCGTGGAGGTGGCCGACACGTCGCTCACGCAGGACCGGGCGGTGAAGCAACCCCTCTACGCACGGAACCGGATTCCGGAGTACTGGATCGTGAATCTCCGGGAGCGTACGGTGGAGGTATACTGGGAGCCGGGCGAGTCGGAGTATCGTCAGCGTCGGACGCGTTCTGAGACGGAAACGGCCACGCCACGCTTCGAGGAGACGCTCTCGCTCGACGTCGAGTTGCTGCTTCCCGCCCGTTCGTGAGACCGAGAGTGTCACGAATCAAGGCTGGCGTCGAGGGCCGTCGTGATGTCGTCGACGAGGTCCTCTGCTCCTTCAAGGCCGACGGATAGGCGCACGAACCGTTCCGTGATCCGAAGCTCATCTCGCACCGCCGGATCCACGTTCTTGTGCGAGGTGTGGATGGGCTGCGTGATGAGGGTTTCGACTCCACCGAGGCTGGGGGCGCGAACGGGGAGGGAGAGGGCGTCGAAAAACGCGTCGACCTGGGCCTGCGGGGCGAGATTGAAACTTACCATGCCGCCGAAGCCGTCGAGGAGCGTGCGGGCCCGGTCGTGATCGGGGTGGGAGGGAAGTCCGGGATAGCGGACCCGGGCCACGCCGTCGTGGTGGTCGAGGGCCTCAGCCACAGCCTGTGCCGTCTCGTTCTGTTGCCGCACGCGCACGCCGAGCGTTTTGAGGCTACGGTGGAGGAGGAAGCAGGCGTGCGGATCGAGCATGCCGCCCAGCAGCTTCGTCGTGTGGCGCACACCGTCCAGAAGATCGTTCGGCCCCGCCACCACGCCCGCGGCGAGGTCCGAGTGGCCGCCAAGGTATTTGGTGGCGGAGTGGAGCACGATGTCGAACCCGAGCTCGGCCGGACGCAGATTCACCGGCGAGGCGAAGGTGTTGTCGATGACGGCCACGAGGTCATGGGCGTCCGCGAAGTCCACCATCGCCGCCAGGTCGGGCACCTCCAGGAGGGGGTTCGCGATCGACTCGGCGTAGAGCACCGTCGTGTTTGGCTGGACCGCCGCCGCCCATGCCTCCGGCGTATCTTCCGCGACCAGCGTGTACCCGATGTCGAACTGGGGGAGCAGGTCGTCGAAGAGGTCGAGTGTGCCGCCGTAGAGGCCACGCGGGGCCACGAGGTGGTCGCCCGCGCCCAGGAGGCTCAGAAGCGCCGAGGAGATGGCCGCCATGCCGCTCGCTGTTACGAGGGCACTCTCCGTCTGCGCGAGGGCCGCGAGCTTGCCGTGGAGGGCCTCGTGGTTGGGTGAGTTGTTGTAGCGAACATAGCGCGGCGATGCCTCCGGATCGTCGTGGGTGTAGGTGGCCGTCTGAAAGATGGGCAGCGCGACGGCGCCCTCGATCCGAGGGATGGGCTCGCCAGCATGAACGGAACGCGTGTCGGGGGAGGACATGGCCTGGAGTAGTCGTGCTTCGTCAGCCGTAATTTTTTTCGGACAGGAGACGATGCGTAGGGGTAGGGGGAGGAGTGGAAGTGTGGAGGTGCGGAAGTGTATTGACCGCAGCCGGCATCGCGACTCCACGCGCTCCCACGACGTGTCCATGTTCGGGCCCTCAACCCGTCACGCATCACGGCTGTAGCCGCTACAGGCTCGACGAGAGCGACCGATTTTGCAATTTGGACTGCAGGGTCGAGACCTCGTCCTGCAGATCGGAATCCGACTGCAGGTTCTCCTCAATCTTCCGGTAGGCGTGAATGACGGTCGAGTGGTCGCGGCCCCCGAAGCGGGACCCAATGTGGGCGTACGACTCCTCCGTGAGTTCACGGCAGAGAAACATCGCGATCTGACGCGCCTGGGCCACCGATTGCTTCCGGGATCGCGAGAGCAGATCGCCCTTTTCGAGGTGGAAATGCTCGGCCACTTTTTCGATGATGTCGCCCGCGTCGAGCGTCGTCGGCTCCTCGTCGGTGTGCTGCCGCAGGAAGCGGCGGGCCGTTTCTACGTCCAGCGTGCGATCGTCGAGCTGGACGAGGGCCGTGAGACGAGTAAGGGTGCCCTCGAGCTGGCGGACGTTCGAGTCGATGCGCTGAGCGATCAGCTCCAGGACATCCGGCGACACGGCGATGTCCTGGCGGGCGGCCTTCCGCTGGAGGATGGCAATGCGGGTCTCCAGGTCGGGCCGCTGGATGTCGGCGCTCAGGCCCCATTGGAAGCGGGAGAGAAGCCGCTCCTCGATGCCGGGGATCTTGGCCGGCGGCCGGTCGGCGCAGAGGAAAATCTGCTTACCGTTCTGGTGCAGGTCGTTGAAGATGTGGAAGAACTCCTCCTGGGTCTTTTCCTTCTCGCCGAAGAACTGCACGTCGTCGACGATGAGAAGGTCGGCCTGGCGGTAGTAGCTCGAAAACGCGGCGATCCGGTTCTCGCGGACCGACTGCACGAACTGGCTCGTGAAGCGGTCGCTCGACACGTAGAGCACGTGCTCGGCGGTGTTGTGCTCCAGGGCGTAATTGGCCACGGCCTGGGCGAGGTGCGTCTTGCCGAGGCCCACGCCGCCGTACACCAAGAGCGGATTGTAGTTGGTGCTGCCCGGCTCCTGCGCCACGGCAAATGCCGCGCTCCGGGCCAATCGGTTGCCGTCCCCCTCAATGAATTCGTCGAACGTGTACTCGGGCCGAAGGTGCTGCTTCGCCTGTTCGTAGAGGGCCGAGCGCTCATCGGCTGACCCGGCGTTGTTCTGGGGCGGGCGCTCGGACTCGTGGTCGGCGGTCTCCGTTCGGGGATGCGGAACGGACTCGTCCGCGACATCGGTCGAGGAAGACGGGGACGACCGCTCGGGGGAGGGTGCAGCGCTTCCCGAGGACGAGGGCTGCGATTGCGCGGAATGATCGGGTGCGTTCTCGCCTGCGGATGCGGAAGTGGGAACCGATTCCGCAGGGGAGGGCTGCTCCGGAGCCCGTCCGTTCGTATCTGAGGCCTGTGACGAGGACGGGGAGGGAGCGGAGGACGAATCTGAAGAGGAGGGCGTGGGCGCGTCGTCCGTCTCCTCCGATGATGAATCGGTGTCGGCCGTGATCTCATCGGGACGGTCCTCCTCGGGCGCCACCTGGTAGGCCACGTCTGTCGGCTCGCCGACCGCCTCCGTCACGGCCTGCCGGATGGAGCGCTGAAAGCGGCTGCGCAGGTACTGGACGCCGAAGGGCGTGGGCACCTGCAGCGTAAGGGTCGGTGCGCCCTCATCGGTATCAAGACCGAGCGGTTGGATGGGATCGAGCCAGTTCTGAACCGTCCGCTCCGGAAGCGTCTCGCGTAGGTCGCGGAGCGCGCTACGCCAGGTATCAGAGGCGGACGGGACCATGGATATGAAGCGTGGCCGTGCGGGATCGGCGACAGCGAAATGGCGCCGGGAAAGGCCCGAATTTGCGCTTCCGTAACGTAGACCTTAGCCACACAGAACGCAACCGCATCCCGGGAAAATTTACAGAGGAGCGGCTTTGCGGCGCTCAGACACCTTTCGAGAAGTGGGGCGTCAATCCCGGGCTCGCGGCGGCCACAAAGTGGTGGAGATTGGGGGCGTGCCCGTCCCGCTTCTCAGGCGGACCTCGCCCCGCTCGTGTGTACCTGATCGACGATTCTTCGTCCCTTCAGCAGTGCCGGAGAGGGCAAGACCATGGGGGCGAGCCGAGTCTGTATCGGCCCCTGCAGGGCTGTCACGAGGTGAAGGGAGGTCCCGGAACGGGAGATCCCGAAACGCCAGGTGTCATTCAGGCCGAAGAGACGCCCAGAAGCTACAGGTTGCCGCGACGCTCCTGCTCCTTCTCGATGGCCTGAAACAGGGCCTTGAAATTCCCCGCGCCGAAGGAGCGCGCGCCCTCGCGCTGGATAATCTCGAAGAAGACCGTGGGCCGGTCCTGCACGGGCTCCGTAAAGATCTGGAGGAGGTAGCCGTCGGGGTCCCGGTCCACGAGAATGCCGAGTTCTTCGAGGGCATCGATGGACTCGTTGATGGTGCCGACGCGCTCGGCAAGCACCTCCCGGTCGTAGTACGTGTCCGGCACGTGAAGGAACTCGACGCCCCGGCGACGAAGCTCCCGCACGGCGTCGATGATGTCGTTTGTCCCCAGGGCCACGTGTTGAACGCCAGCGCCCCGATAGAACTCAAGGTATTCTTCGATCTGGCTCTTCTTCTTGCCCTCAGCCGGCTCGTTGATCGGGAATTTGATCTTCTCGTCGCCGTTGGCCATCACCTTCGACATCAGCGCCGAGTATTCGGTCGAGATGTCCTGATCGGTGAAGTGGAGCATGTTGTAGAAGCCCATCGTCTGGGCGTAATACTCCACGTACGTATCCATGTCGCCTTCGTGTACATTGCCCACGCAGTGGTCCACGTACTGCAGGTCCGTAGGGGAGGGGGGCTCCCAAACCTCGTTCTCCCAGGTCTCAAAGCCGGGAAAGAAAAGCCCATCGTAGTCTGACCGTTCGACGAAGGTGTGGACGGTGTCGCCGTAGGTGGCGATGGTGGACGTCACGATGCGTCCGTCCACGTCTTCGTGGACGGTCGGCTCCTGCACTGGCTCGGCGCCCCGCTTCGTCGTCTCCTCGAAGGAGGTGGCGGCATCGTCGACCGCTAACGCAATGTCCTTGACCCCGTTGCCGTGACGGTGGACGTGCTTGCTGATGGACGAGCCTGGTCCGAGAGCGGACGTTAGGACGAACCAGACGTCATTCTGTTCGAGCAGGTAACTCACCTTTTCCTCGTGCCCGGTCTCCGGACCCAGGTAGCCCCGTATCTGAAAGCCAAAGAGGTGGGCGTAGTACTGGGCGGATTGCTTGGCATTTCCGACGTAGAATTCGACGTAGTCGGTGCCATTGATCGGAAGAACGTCTTCGGGCGCCTCGACCTCAGATTCGGAAGCGACGGGTGCGTCTGGCATAAGAGTCGGGGACTTTGTGACGAGCGATGAGTTCGGAAGCGCTTTCAAAAATGGGGGCAAAATCTACTTTTTGCCGGTCCAAACGTTCCGCGTCCAGCCGCTAAGCGCTCACCGCCGGGGACCGCTCGGCTGGATTCTGCTCGTCGCCGTTGTGAGTCGAAACTTGATCGGCAGCGTCAGCCGGATCGGAATGGGGTCTCCATCGCGCTTAGCGGGGACAAAGTGTACCGAGCGCACGCCTTCGACGGCGGCGGAATCGCACAGCGGATGGAGCGAGTCGACAACGTCCACGGCGCTGACCTCACCGTCGGCTTCGACGGTGAATTCCAGTCTCAGCCGACCCTCGATGCCCTGCCTGCGGGCCTTCTCCGGATAATTGATGTTGAGGTACAGAGTCCCCATGCCCCCTACGATTTGCGGCTTCTGGTCTTTGACTCCGAGCGTAGCGATCGACTGTACGTCATCGGGATCGGACTCGGAGGCGCGTCCGGAGTCGCTCTGGGTCGATTCCATACCGGGGGCCTTCGAGGCGGCGGATCGCGTCGGTTGATCGGGGCGGGGCGCGCGCTGGTGCGTAGGCGGGGGAGCCGTTTCGGATCCCTCTGCGTCGGAGTCTTCTTCGGCGGACCGTTCGGGGCCCATGTCGCTGAGGACAATGGACTCAGCGGGCGACCGAGCGGACCAGCCCACGCCGTTGACGGGGGGCCGTAGGGGGAGATGCACGAGCGCGAGCAAGAGGCTGAGGCTCGCCAGCAGACCCAGCATGATGCGGACCGAATACGCATCGAGGGGGGATGAACGGATCGAATGGGGGCGAGGAGCACCCATGACGAGGAGTCGGCAAGGAAAAAAAGCCAGTCCATCACTCCTTCTTACGAATATGTATCGAAAAGGTCCCGGGGCAGCGACCTAGATCCGGGGGGTGACGACTTCCAGAATGCAGGTCCCGTCTCCGTTCTCCGCCTCGAATCACATGCCGCTGCCGAGTGTGAGATGCCCGTGAACC
Organism: Bacteroidetes bacterium QS_3_64_15; assembly: GCA_003022565.1. GTDB lineage: Bacteria > Bacteroidota > Rhodothermia > Rhodothermales > Salinibacteraceae > Salinibacter. Next base: position 13,291 of record PXTN01000053.1, read on the forward strand.
TGCAGTCGTTTCTATCCCCACCCATCGCTGTCGATGTTTTCTGCCCTCGTTCTTGACACGGAGAACGGCGGCGTCCGGGCTCGCGTCCGCCAGCTGGAGGAACGCGACCTCCCGGCTGCGGGGCCGGACGAGGTGCGGCTTGAGGTGCTCTACTCAAGCCTGAACTACAAAGATGGGCTGGCGGTGACGGGGAGCGGGCAGGTGATCCGCGGCGAGTACCCCATTGTGCCGGGCATCGATCTGGTGGGGCGCGTGCTTAGGAGCAACCACGACGCGTTTACGGAGGGTGAGCTCGCCATTGGGACCGGCTGGCAGTTGGGCGAAGTGGACTGGGGCGGATACACCCAGCGGGCAAAGGTGGCCGGTCGAAAGCTTGTCCCCCTCCCGGACGGCCTTTCGCCGGCACAGGCCATGACCATCGGAACGGCCGGGTTTACTGCGATGCTGTCGGTGATGGCGCTTGAAGAGCATCAGGTGCAGCCGGACGACGGAGAGGTCGTGGTGACGGGGGCGTCGGGCGGGGCCGGAAGCATTGCCGTCGCGCTGCTCGACATCCTCGGGTACGATGTCGTTGCCTCCACCGGGAGCGAAGAGGCCCACGAGTACCTCCGGGGGCTCGGCGCCGATCGGATCGTGGATCGCCGCGAATTCGGGGACGGTCCGATCCGGCCCATGGAGTCGGGCGCCTGGGCCGGGGCCATCGACGCGGTGGGGGGCGACACGCTCGCCACCCTCATCGCCCAGTTGCAGCGGCACGGGAGCGTGGCCTCGTTCGGCAATGCCGGGGGGCACGACCTGCACACCACGGTGCTCCCGTTCATCCTACGCGGGATCAACCTGCTGGGCATCGATTCAAACACGTGCCCAAACGACCGCCGTCGCACGGCCTGGAGACGCCTCGCAGACCTGCTCGACGAGAATCACTACGAGCGCATTCGAGCCCGTACAGTTAGTCTTGACGACATTCCGGACGCGAGTCGAGGGCTTCTGGCGGGACAGGTGCAAGGGCGCATTGTCGTGAACGTGCAGGGATGATACCACACGTGCTGACGATCATGTTGGGCGCCTGTCGCCTCAGCGTTGCCGATTGGCTTGAGCCGTGCGGAGAGAGGCCTTGAGGGAATTCAGGAAATCGGAGAGTTCTTTGGGCTCCCCGATGGGAGCAAACGTGCCGTTTTACAACAATGGAGGAAGCCAGTATCCGATCCATTGGAGCACCGTCCTGGGCGCTACAGGGCAATCGCATCTATATCTGAGGTGCCTACACAGCGCACAAAGGCCGTTTTCATTTTGTACTGATTGTACTGAAATTATGAATTGGCCTTTGTAGGCTCTCGTCATGGGTGGCTCGCACAGATGCGATAGCCCTGCCTGGGCGCCAAGTGTCCTTGCTTTTCTCGACTAATATGGCTATGCTGATTGTCCACTTCCAACGCATTCCGAATCAAAGCCAAAGAGGTTGGTCTTATGTCAGATCCAAAAGGACAGCAAGCAGAGGGAAAATGGAAGCAGTTCAAGGGCAAAGTACAGGAGTCCTGGGGAGCCCTTACCGACGACGATCTGGATCGGTACGAAGGCAAACGCAAGCAGTTGGAGGGGCACATCGAGGAGAAGACAGGGGAAGATCGTGAGGAAATTCGCCGGAAGATTGATAAAATATCTCGAGACCTGAAATACAAGTTCTAGGCAGCACCGAGAACTTTGCGATGCGATTTCCATGTGCTTTTGCCTCTCCCGGAAACACGTCCGGAAAGTAAAGGTCAGTTGTGCAGCTCTATCTATGCGGATAGGCGAGCTGACCAGAAGGGTGCGATGGGCACGAATGGACGACCTGCTCTCTCCCCCTTTTTCTGGCTCTGCTTTCTGGTAGGCACTTGGCACGAGAAGTGCGTACCTCACCGAAAGAATAATCATTGGAAAAACAAACTACTATGATTTGGACAATCATCCTTGTTCTTATCATTCTTTGGCTCTTAGGATTTTTTGGGGGCGTCGGGGGCAACCTGATTCACCTTCTTCTCGTAGTTGCTCTCGTTGTACTTATTGTGGATCTGGTTCGGGGAAGCCGCTTTTAGTCTGGCTTGAGAGCATTAGTGTTCAATTGATAGTTCACCCCACCGTCTCAGAGCGCTAAATTCGCCATTTCCGGGGAAGAGAATCTGTCTCGATCGGCTGAATCGACCAGCGGGTTGATTGTAGGATCGGCACCCAGTGGAACAGGCTGGCGCCCCCATTCGTGAGGAAGGCATGAAGTGAGTAGAATTCAACCACAGCCAAACTGTAGATCATGCGTACGATTGGCATTATTTTGATCGTGCTGGGGATACTCGGCTTTATTGTGGACAGTGTCTCCTTCACGACCGACGAGCAGGTCGCAGACGTAGGCCCCGTGGAGATCGAAAAGCAAGAGGAGCAGGGCTTCCACGTCACCCCGTGGGCGGCGGGCGGGGCCATCGTCATTGGCGGCGGGCTCGTCGTAGCTGGAATGCGCGAGGACAGCGCGTGAGGGAGGATAAGGAGGCCGCAACGCGCAGACCGTCACGTGCAACCGCATCTCCGAAATGGCTGAAGTCAAGAGCTCTGTTCCGGCGGACCCTGCGGAGATTGATACCGGCGGTAAGGACGGGGCCCCGGACTCCTCTGAGGAGCTGCCTGCAGAGGAGAAGCCCCCTTCCGACCGTTCCAATCTGACTCAGCTCATCAGCACCCTCAAGGGGTCGATGGGCATGATGCAGGCCGCCGTCATCGGTCTCTTTCTGATTGCGTTCTTCGTTGCGCTCGACCTGGGGTCTGGGGTTATCATCCCAATTGTCGTGGCGCATCTTCTGGACCGGTTGCTGTCCCCCGTCGTTCGGTGGATGAAAGGGTTTGGCCTTCCTGCCCCGGCGGGAGCGGCCCTTGTGCTGTTTGCGTTTGTTGGCGCGGTGGGGGGCGGCGCGTACTATCTCTCCGGGCCAGCGATGGAATGGGTTGAGTCGGCGCCGCGCGATTTGAGAATCGCCGAGTACAAGTTGCGCGGCATGACGGAGCCGTTGGAGAAGATGCAGAAAGCAGCCGAGAAAGCGGCTGAGGCGACCAATGTAGGAGAGGACGGCTCACAGCAAACGGTTCAGGTCGAACAGCAGTCCGTGGGGGGGAGGCTGATGAATCAGACACTGGTGTTCGTCTCGGGGCTGTTCGTCACGATCTTCCTGCTCTACTTTTTGCTGGCCAGCGGGGACTTACTTCTCCGAAAAGTTGTTCATCTCCTCCCTCGGTTCAGGCACCGGCGGAATGCCGTACGCATCGTTCGCCGGACCGAAAGCAAACTGACGCACTACTTGAGCACGATGGTGCTTATCAATATCGGGCTGGGGGTGGCCCACGCGGGCGGTATGTATCTCGTGGGAATGCCGAATCCTCTTTTGTGGGGAGCATTAGGCGGGCTGCTCAACTTCGTCCCGTACCTGGGGCCGCTGGTGAATATCATCGTCGTCACTATCGTGGCCCTCGTGAGTTTTGAGAGCGTAAGCTATGCCCTGTTGGCCCCGCTCGTCTATCTTTTGATCAACGGCATCGAAGGCAGTCTTGTAACGCCAGCCTTCGTGGGGTACCGGCTCCAACTCAATCCCGTTGTCATCTTCATCGCGCTGACGTTTTGGGGGTGGCTGTGGGGCGTCATTGGGGCGTTGCTCGCCGTTCCCCTCCTGGCGACCTTTAAAATCGTGTGTGACAGCATTCCGTTGCTCCGCCCAATTTCCAGATTACTGGAACCATGAGTCCCAACCGCTTTGAAAGTTCGCAAGAGGGCCGTTCTTTTCGACAGAGGAGTATTTGAGACGGCCCGCTTCACGCTCAGATCGCCGCCGCCTGAACGCCGGTGGTGGACCTCGCGTCCCCCGGGTTCAGCGGCGCGCTCGTAGCACGACTCCGCAGCACAGCATCGCGACAACTACACACTCTCAACCACACAATCAAACATTCTCTCGACCATGTTTCTACCCAACCCCTCGATGCGACGCGCCGTTATTGTATCCCTCCTTCTTTTCGCCTTCGGGTCGGCCTGTACGGAGTCTCAAGAGCAGCAGGCCGATCAGATGGGAGACGCCGCCGAGCAGCAAATGGACGAGTTCCGGAGTGATATGGACGCTGCGCTGAACGATATCGATCAAAGGCTCAGCACGCTGGAAGAGGACGTGGAAGCCGCTGGCGCCGAGGCCAATTCCGAGCTGCAGCAATCGACCCAGGAATTGCGCACGGAATACGAGGAGCTCCAGACGGAGGTCGAGCAGATGGAAAATGCAAGCGAAGAGGAACGAGCGGACCTGATGCAGCGCCGAATTGAACTGGATCGTCGACTGGAGACGGCGCGGTTGCGAGCAATCGAGACCCGTGAGGAGTTTGCAGACGCCACCCAGACGCGCCTCAACACGTTGGACCAGGAGATCACCGAGCTCGAACAGAGGGTCGAGAATGCCCCTGAGCAGGTGAGGACGGAGTATGAGGAGCAGGTCAGCGATATGCGGAGCACGTACGACGAGCTTACCCAGGAACTCAATCAGATGAAGCAAGCCAGCGAAGAGGAGTTTACAGACATGCGGCGCTCCCTGGCCGAAGACCTCTCTGAGCTCGGTGCGAACATCGAGTCGACCCTGCACGAGGTAGAGCGCGAGTTGGAGACGAACCAGTAGTCGGTCGTCTTCAAAGTCGGCCCCTTTCTTTTCGAGCGTTCCCCGTCCTCCGCACGAGTGCGGGAGCGACCATCCGGCCACGCGCTGGGTGCAGGAGGGACCGTGGACCGGTCCGGTTGGGGGAGCGTATGTCTACACGCTCTCTCTCAAAATCAACAGCGCTATGCTTGACGGGTCCTGGTTCAGCACCTCATTCGCTGCGTCCGTCACGGTTGTGCTGACGGCCGTTGGCATTTATCTCGTGCTCGTGCTTTTCACGCGCCTGGCGGGGCTGCGCACCTTTTCGAAGATGTCGACCGTCGACTTTGCCGTCACCGTTGCCATCGGGTCGGTGCTGGCAAGCACGACCCTTACGAAGGACCCTCCTCTCGCGCAGAGCGTGGTGGCGCTGGCCGCTCTTTTCATGATGCAGTACGGCGCCTCCCTGCTCCGCATGAACTCCGACGCGATGATCGATGTCCTTGACAACCGGCCCGTCCTCGTCATGGCGGGGCCCGAGATCCTCCACGAGAATCTGAAGAACGTGCGGATGACGGAGAACGACCTGTACGCGAAGCTGCGCCAGGCGAACGTGACCCGGCGCGACCAAATCCGGGCGGTGGTCATGGAGACGACCGGAGATGTCTCTGTGCTGCACGCAGATCCGGACGGCCAGCCCCTCGAAGACGAACTGCTCTACGGGGTGGAGAACGCAGATCGGTTGCGGAGGGAGACCGGGTAGCAGGGCCATCCCAAAAGCAGGGCCATCCCAAAATCGTGTCGCTCTTCCGTATCGTGCAGGTCCGGTGTCGTACCCCGGACTCACCGCATCGGCAGCCCACACGCCCGGACGCGTCGCGACGCAGGCGTACCGGCACGTAGATGCACTGAGCGTCTGTTTTGATACGAGGAGCAAAGTCCGGTCGTCCCTCCGACGCCTCTTTACATCCGGGAATCTGTACCACGGCAATCGCATCTTCGCGACTGCGGCCTGTTCTCACCGTTCTGCCGGGGTAGACATTCGGGCCCCACGCGCCCTGACCGGAGGGAAGAGGTGCTTTCAGAGTGCTCCCACGCCCCCCGTTCGCCCGCGCGTTCCTGGCTTCACTCCTGCGATTAGAGGCAGCTGAGCCTCCATCGCCCGATCGAACTTTTAGCATATGATCGCCTTGGAATTCGCACCGCTTGACATTCCCCACAGCATCCGTTTGGTAAGATTGGCGAGCGACACTTCCATATCGCACCCGGCATTGCGGCCACGACGGCGTGAACACTCTCTTTACGATCCTCCTGTGGGGGACGGTGGGGGTAGGGCTTTCTATGGCGGCGGGCACGCTGTTGAGCTTG
>PXTN01000054.1:0-19686 GCA_003022565.1 Bacteroidetes bacterium QS_3_64_15
ACCCCCCCGTGAGGAGGGGTGCTATCAGATGCGCTTTCCTCTAGTCCCGCCATCGACTTTCTTTCAATCCTCACCCCCCCGTGAGGAGGGGTGCTATCCTCCTGCTCGGTGGCTCCCTTCGGCACCTGAACCTTTCAATCCTCACCCCCCCGTGAGGAGGGGGGCTATCTTCTCGTTTGGTAGTAGATGCATGACGTGATGGACTTTCAATCCTCACCCCCCCGTGAGGAGGGGTGCTATCGAAGGCCTGGCGCTCGCCGTTTTTGTCCTCAGTGCCTTTCAATCCTCACCCCCCCGTGAGGAGGGGTGCTATGGAGGTGCCCTCGCATCGCCCCGCCTCGAAGCCCCTTTCAATCCTCACCCCCCCGTGAGGAGGGGTGCTATTTTCGCCGGCGCCGAGCCCGTACTCGTCAGCTGCCTTTCAATCCTCACCCCCCCGTGAGGAGGGGTGCTATGTGACTCCCTCCCTCCTGGAAGAGTATATGGCGTGGCTTTCAATCCTCCCCCCCCCGTGAGGAGGGGTGCTATCGTACCCCTCATGCAGACCCCTTCCTAAATCGATACTCCTCCGGTTACCGCGCATCTCGATTTCCTGTAAGAGATTGTCTTGCAAAATTTTATACCATTTCGCGGACCGCCCGGCGTTTTCAAACTCATTCCGATTGGCGATCCACCATTCCGGATCAGCGGCCAGTGTTATTTCGACTCATGTCCAATGAGATCGGTCCCGTTCCGGCGCCCGTCGCCGCTACAAAATGAGCGGATCGTCGAAGTCCATCGTGTCGTCTACGCCCCAGGTTTCGATGGTTTCGTCGGTGGGCTGGGCGAGCCGGTAGGCGCGAAGGCTGTCTTTCTCCTCGTCGATGATGCCCGTGAGGTCGTCGATCAGCTGCTCGTACTGGGCCCGCGAGACCTCACACTCGAAGACCGACTGTTGCACGCGCTGACCGTAGTTGGTACAGGCCTGGGCCACGTTGTGCAGGCGACGGGGGCCGTCCGCGTCGGTGGTCGAGACGTCGTAAGCGACGAGCACGTGCATGGTTAGCGGAGGAGGTAGGGAATGTACTGGTCGAGGTCGCCCCGCAGGTGGCGGGCCATGAGCCGTGCCTGGGCGTGAGGAAGAAGGCCCCGCTCCATCTCCTGGTCGAGCACCGGATGCGTGATTGCGTCCTGCTTGCGCTCCTGGTAGGCCACGAGCACCGTCTCGCGGCCCTCTTCGTTGAGGAGGACAGCACCCCCGTCGCGCTCCCGAAAGTCATCGGGGGTGAGCTGACGACGGTTCACGAGCGTAAGGGCCAAGCGGTCGGCCAGCGGAGCGCGAAGCTCTTCCATCAGGTCGAGCCCCAGCGACGGGCGTCCGGGCCGGGCCGCGTGGAGAAAACCAATCTGCGGATCGAGCCCGACGCCCTCGGCGGCGGCCTCACAGTCGTTGCAGAGCAGCGTGTAGAGAAACGAAAGCACCGCGTTGAGTCGGCTGCGCGGCGGGCGGCGCGTGCGCTCGGTGAGCCGAAAGGCGTCGCTCTGCTGCCGCACCAAGTGCGAAAAGACGCCGAAGTACGCCTTGGCCGCCGTGCCCTCGTGGCCCCGCACGCCACCGAGCGTCGCTTCGTTCTCCAGCAGCCGCAGCGACGCGGCGAGATCGTCCTTGGCTCCTTCGAGCGCGGCACTCGCATCGCCGTCCTTCGCCCGCCGAGCAGCCCGCACCACGAGGCGGCGGCTGTTCTTGATCTTGCCCGCTACGATGGCTCGGGCAACCTCGCGGGCAGCGGCCGGGTCCTCGGACTGTTCGTGCTGGGCCTTGCGCAGCAACACGTTGCCGGTCTGCGGCCCCACGACGCGCCCTCGGAAGCGCCCGGTGCGGGTCATGAAGACGACGGCCCGCCCGTCGTCGGCACAGCGCCCCATGAGTGCCGGGGACACGAGCACGTTGCCGAAGCCCACAATGGCGCCGAGATGATGGAGGGGAATCTGCGCTTCCGTTTCGCCCTCCACCTCCATGCGGACTGTGTCGTGGTCGAGGTGCAGGTACGCCCCCTCGGTGGTGACGTAGAGCGTGTTGAGCAGCTGCCGCACGACAGTTTCGAATAGGGAAGTTCGAATTGCGAGTGCGGGATGGGGCCGTGTATCCATCTCTCAGCCCCGGTTCAGTCTTCGACGGTGAAGAGACGGTCGGTTTCACGGTGGCGGCGCTCGGGAGTGTCCACGGCGTCGGGCATGCACACCCGCTGGAGGGAGCAGGGTGGGCAGCGGTCGTCGTTGACCGGCGGGGGCACGGTCTGCTCGCGGAGTTGCGCGCGCACGGCTTCGATCACGTCTCGCGTGTCGGCCCGCAGCGTCTCGGTAACCGTCACCTCCTGACGCCGGTGCGAACTCGTGTGATAGAGCGCCCCGGCAGGCACGTCGCGGCCCGTCATCTCTTCCAGGCACAAGGCCTGCGCGCAGAGCTGAATGCGGCCCGGTGCGTGACGCCGCTGCTCGCCGTGCTTGTACTCGATGGGGTAGGGCACGCCGTCGTCGAACTCCACCACGTCGGCCCGGCCGGTGAGGCCAAGGGCCTCGGAGTACAGGGGCAGTGCCCGCTCCACCCGCACGTCGTCCCGGAGCTCCGTCTCCGGATCGTCCACGCGGTGGTGGTCGCGGGTGCCCCGAAGCGTGTACACATTCTCCTCGTAGCTCTGCTCAACGTGGATGAGGGCGCATTGCCGCGGGCAGTAGGCGTAGTGCTCCAACGCCGAAATCATGATGCGGGGCTCGGGGGCGTCGGGCATGATGAAGAGACGCGCCGTCTGAGCAGAGCGGACGCAGGTCGGCCCGCTCGTCAGTCCGTAGCGGGAAACAGTTCCGAAACAACGAGCGACCCCGCCGACTCAACCGGAATGGCTACCGCGTCGCTTTCGTCAAGCGTCCGGTGCTCCCGATAGCGCTCGTCCGACGGGTCCGAGTAGACCTCCAGCTCGCGGGCCTCCAGGTTTACGATCCAGTACACCGGAATGCCCGCCTGGGCGTAGAGCCCCTGCTTCACGCTGCGGTCACGCTCCAGCGAGGTGTCGGCCACCTCCACGACGAGCGCCGCCGGCAGTTCGCCGTCCATGAGGTCATCGGGCGTGCCGCGCAGAACCGCCAAGTCGGGCTCCGGCACGTTGTGTTCGTCAAGCGGAAGGGTCGACTGGGGCTGCACGGCGTACTGATCCGCATCCAGCGCCTCCACAAGCACGCGGTTGATTTTGATGATGGCGGCGCGATGCGGGGTATTTTCGGGACTCATTTCGACGATCTGGCCGTGAATGAGCTCGACGGGGTCGTCCTCACTAAGGATGTCCGCCTCTGCCATGCGCAGATACTCGTCGCGTGTGAATCGGCGGGGCGCGGAGATCGCCTCGGAGCGAGGAGAAGCAACAGCAGTCTTAGCCATGGTACCGGGTGCGTTGGTGAACGGACCTGGACAACTGCAAACGCCGACCGGGCACGGCAGGGTTCTGGACGTGGGTGTTAGCCGAGCACGCGGGTGGGCGTCACGCCATCGGGCAGATCGTCGTCATCCGGCACCGTGAGGTCGTAATGCCCAAACTCGCGCGGGGCTTCCACGTTGGCGGTCAGGTCGGCCTCCACCCGATCGAAGAGCGTGTGCGCCGGGGCGTTGCCCAGCGGGTTGTCGTGGGAAAAGATAAACAACCCGCGCAATGCCATGAAGCCGCGGGAGGCGGAGCGGTCCAGTTCCCAGCCCATCTGGAGGGCCTGCCAGAAGAGCTGCAGGTCGTCGCCGTCGAAGCCGGTGTCCTCCGCCAGCTTGGGATTGTAGAAGCCGTGCCCGCGGTAGAGGCCGTAGGGGACGATGGCCTTGCGCCCCATCTCCGTCTCCTTGTTTTCGGCGTCGTCGGCCCGCGTGATGGCAACGCGAGTGATGGACACGTCCATCGGCACCACCGGGTCGATGGAGCGGGCGAACGTGAGCTGCATCGGGCCGCGCACCTGGCCGGCGTTCACGCCCGTCGACATGACGGCGCCGAAGGTGCGCACGTCGTAGAAGTTCTGGCACATCCAGGCCCGCGCCTTGTTGATGTCCTCGGCATCGGGATCGTCGGAGTCGAGGTCGAGCTCGTCGTAGGCCCGCTGGTGCCGATCATTGAGGGCGGTGCCGCTCTGCATGTAGATCTTGGAGTCCGCGTCGCCGCCCACGGAGGCGTCGACGTAGTCGCGAATCTTGCGCTTGACGGCCACGTCGGTTACGAGGCCCTGCATGGTTTCGGGGTCCACGCGGGGCAGGTTGCCGGCGTCGGGGTCGCCGTTCGGGTTGCCGTCCTCCACGTCGAAGAGGTACACGAAGTCGTGGCGTTTCTCGGGGTCGAGGTGTGCGTCGGGCATGAGCAGAAAAGGGTACAGTGCGAAGGCGTCGAGAGGGAAAAGTAAGAGCTACGCGGCGGCCTCGGCCGGTTCTTCTTCGGGCGGCTCGTCGTCACTTTCGAAGCGGGCCTGGCGCTGCTGGTAGTAGCCGAGTCCGAAGAGGGCCTGCTGCTGGGCGCTCAGCGTGTTGGGGAAGTCGTCGAGCTTCGACATAATCTCGCCGAGCTCCTTCTGGCGGTTCACGCCAAAGCCGCGATCCGCGTCGCTGCGGCGCAGCTTGCCGAGGTGGCTCTGAGCGGTGCGGAGGAGGTTGCCGAACACGGACGCCGGGGCCGTGGAGGCGGTCCCGTAGTAGCGGTCCACCAGCGTCGTGTTGGGATCGATGGCCCGGCGCTGGATGTCTTCGAGCACGGCCAGCAGGCGGCCGCAGTGGTAGGCGGGACTGTCGTGGTCGGGATTGAGCATGGGGGTGACGGGAGCAGATTCGTTGGAGAGAAGAACGAGCTTGAGGAGGGCGGCGCGGGGATGGGTGATCGTGTTCTCACTGTCGGCCCGGGCCCTACGAATGGCACGGTGCAAGAGCGACAGTGGAAGACGGCATCCCGTAAGGGCGTGCGACAAAAGGATGTCAACGGTCTGCGGAGGTAGGTCGTCGAGCTCGCGGACGGTGCTGCCCGCCAGCGCGTAGAGGCCGTGGTAGCGGGCGTCGGGGCCGCGCCCGAGGCGCATCTGCTCGAAGTAGCCGGCCACGTTCTGCTGGATCTCGGCGACCGTGGCGGTCACCCAGCTGCGCACGGCGAGGCGGGAGATGTTGGACGTGAGGGCGGCGGCGTAGAAGCGATCGGTCGTCTCGACCGTGCCTGGCGGCGTCGCGCCCTGGGGCGCCTTCAGCAGCGTTTCCACCTCCCGGGAATCGGGGTCGGAGAGCATCGACATCGGATCGAAGTCGTCTCCTCCGTCGGTCCAGTAGACCCACGTCACGTCGGCGAGGCGGAGGTGATGCTTGTCGTGGTCGAGCAGGTAGCGCAGGGCTTCCCCGTAGGTCCGCGCACAAGGCTGGCACACCGGCGATATCTCCGACTGCTTCAGGCCGTGGGACAGAAACGCCTTCTCGTTGCCCGTGATGACGTTGACCCGATTCGGGCCCAGCGTCAGCTCCACCGGCTCTGTGCGAATGACCGGGCGCGTCTCCCCGCACACGGTGCATTCGGTGGTGAGCGTGCTCTCCTCGGCGGCCTCTGTGTCCTGCCGCTCAATCCAGAACTGCCGTACCTCAGGAATCTGCGTGAGCAACGTGCCGTCCACTCGCGGTATGATGAGGTCCGCCTTCTTCATGTCTTCGGTGTTCGGATGGGCCAGGGCGTCTTCGACGTGCTCCGCCAGGAACCGATGGTAGGCATCGAGCGCCGGATGGTCGACGGCGGCATGACACTCCTCAAACAGGTCTACATACTCCTCGTGACGCTGCGCGGCCTTCTTCTTCCACTTCTCTTTGTCGTTGCGCGGGAGCCCGAGCACGTACGCGGGCTTGTCGACGATGAGGTAGGGCGGGGGCGTGCGCCCGGAGCGACGCCGGTACGGCGCCACAAAATCCGTAGCACTGCGCTTCGTCTGCCCCGTCTCCGTAAAATCCTGGAACCTGCCGTTCTCGTCCAACTCCAGAATCCACCGGCAGCCCTGCTCTTTGTGGTAGGACGGAATCAGCTCTTCCTGAATGCGCTCATGGAAGTCGCGGAGGCGTTCCAGAATCATCGGTCGAGTGGGGCTGTGGGGAAGCGACGAACCGGCGCGTTAGCTATGGCGCTGTTTGTACAGCTCGTTCGGCACGTGGAGCACGCCGTCGTCGAGGCGGGCACGAAAAAAGATCGGCGTGTTTCGGTCGTCGTCGGCCTCGTAGTCGAGATCAAAGAGCATGCGCCCCAGACCCTCGGAGCGGTCGATGGCCGTCTCGTCGCCGGTGGGCGGCGCAAACCGGGCCGCAAACTCGCGGCAGCCCAGGTAGGGCCGGTGGAAGCACTGCCCCCGGGCCACGCGACGGCGAAACTGGTCGCGGTACTTGGCCGGGTGCTCGTCTTTGCCGTACCCCACGAGGTGGACGTTCGCCTCAATCAGGTAGGTCACGTCGCGGAGGGCGAGGGTGTGGCGCTGCGTGTGGTCGTCGTCGGCCCGGTAGCCGCCCACGCCGTTGTTGTTGGCCCAGCCGCGGGCCGACTTTTCGGACTGCACCTTGTTCACCTCTGTGCGCAAGATCGACTCGCGCCGGATGGGGTTGAGGACGTGGATGCGCCGCACCCGCCACTCGAACGCGGGCTTCCAGAAGATCGCCTCCAGCACGCCGCGGGCGGCGGAGGGCGTCATCACGTCGTACGACACGCGCTCCACCTTCATCTCCGGCCGTGTAAAACACGCCCACGATCCGGAGACCCGAACCTGAAGCGGCGAAAAGTCGGACATCGAACCAGGATCTCAATGGGACACTCGTGAACAACCCCCCTCATCCGTTTTCGTCCTTACGGAGCCGTTCCACGTCGGTGCGGTCCTGCGGGCGACCGAGGGCCTCCTTGTTCTGGATGAAGTGTTCTCGCCCGATGACCGACACCGGCACGTCTTCGACCTCGATCTCCACCCGCCCAGGCCACGCGTCGTCAAACCGGACCCCCTCGATGGTCGTCAAAATGTCGATCCTCCGCGGCGACACGCCGATCTGGAGCACGGTGCCCGGCGTCTCAAAATCCTCGTGGCTCACGTCCGTAAGCGGTGCGCCGAACGCCAACAGCGCCGTCATCACCCGCTCTGCGTTGTCGGGCGTCGGGCGCACCCACAGGTCGAGGTCGCCCGTGGCGCGAGGATGGCCGTGTGCCGCCAGTGCGTAGGCCCCGATCACCAGGTACTCAACCCCCGCGTCGGTGAAGGCGGACAGCATGTCGCGGTAGTCGGGATTCAGCACGGTCCGGGTCGGTTGATTCGCCAGCTTGCTTGAACACCCAGGCCTGCCGCGTCAGCGGCCACACCATCTGGAGTCGCTCGGCGGGCGTGTGCTCGCTGTCCGGTTCGCGGGACGACGGCTCCCCGCGATATCGAATGTGAATTGAACGATCATCCATAGCCAAAATCGGATCGTCAGAAATGCCCACACCGGGACCGGAAGGCCCCGGTGCAGAGAAGCGAAGGCGTGTCGTCACGCACCTGTCATTCTTTCAATGCTCTGTCACTTCATTGATAGGTGTGTGACAGCTATCATCATGGTAGCGCGCGCTGCCGAGAGTGTCAAGGCTTTGTGGGGGAACCGGTCAGACAACAAGAGCGCTGGTCGAGGGACCGTCCGTGTGCAGTCCTCGTCCTCCACTCGATCCTCCCTCGTGCAATGTCCCGGGGTCGTAGCCCCCGTCCCACCGCCAGAGGTCGAGGTCGTCGGCCAGCGGATGCACGTTCCCGTCCTGAACGGCCTCCTCCATCGCGTGCTCGTAGAGGCTCACCGTGTAGGGCTGGAGGCGGCGCCAGTCGTCCCGGTGCACGAACCCGGCGTGCTCGGCGGTCGCCAGCACGTCCTCGAGCACGGTCCAGCCGTCGTCGTAGTCCACCACGACCGACGTGGTGTTGTCGGCGATGAGGCGATACTGCTCGGCCACCTGTGCGAACTGCAGCTCGGCCCGGAGGCCCTGCACGTCGTCGGGGTCCAGGTCGCGGGAGTCGTAGAGCTCGCGGAAGTAGCGGCGGGGTGCCGACGGGGCGTGCAGGTCGAAGTCCGGATCGGTACGCAGCAGCCGACGGGCGATGTCGCGGCCCGTGCGGTAGGCGCCGGGCGGCGTGCCGCCGTCGGCGGGCTCGAATACGGTGACGCGTCCGGTATCGCGCTCGCCTTCCCGGTTGCAGCGTCCGGCGGCCTGGACGATGGAGTCGAGCGGCCCGAGCGCCCGGAGCACCCTCGGAAAGCTAAGGTCGACGCCCGCCTCTACCACCTGCGTGGCCACCAGCCGGATCGGCTCGTCCGCCTTCAGCCGGCGCCGCACCTCGGCCAGCACCCGCCGCCGATGCGCCCCGCAGAGGCGGGTGGAGAGGTGCAGGACCGACGGGTCGTCGGCCAGTTCGTCGAGCACGGCCGCGGCGTCGTCCTTCGTGTTCAGGACCGCCATCGCCTGCTCCTGACTGCGGAGGTCGTCGGCCACGTCGCTCCACGTCCAGGGATCGTCGACCTGCACGTCGTACTTCACCCGCCGGAGGTCGTCGTACAGTCCTTCGGGGTCGGGGACGATTTCGGCCGCGTCGGTCAGCCCTTCCGGGAAGCCGGGCCGCTCGGTGAGGGCCGGCTGCGTGGCCGTGCACAGCAGCACGGATGTGCCGTAGTGGGCCTCCAGCTCGCGCAGGCCGTCGAGCGTCGTATTCAGCAGGCGCGGCGGGAGGGTCTGCACCTCGTCGAGCACGACCACACTGTTTGCGAGGCGGTGCAGCTTGCGGAGACGCCCGTTGTGGTTGGTAAAGAGGCTTTCCAGAAGCTGCACGGTCGTCGTGACCACCACCGGCGCGTCCCAGTTCTGTGCGGCAAGGCGGCGCCAGCGCTCGGACGGGGCCTCATTGCCGGGCTCCTCTCCGCTCCGCACGGCGCTGTGGTGCTCCAGCACCACCTCGTCGCCGAAGATGTCGCGATACACGTCGGCGTTTTGCTCGATGATGCTGGTGTAGGGCAGCGCCACGATCACGCGGTCCTTGTCATGGATCCTCGCGTGGCGCAACCCGAAGCCCATCGCGGAGCGCGTCTTGCCCCCGCCGGTGGGCACGGTCATCGAGAAAAATCCGGGAGCCTCCTCTGCCGCGTCGACGACCGCCTCGTACACGTCCCGCCGCCGCTGGTTGACCGTCGTCGGATCTGCCTCGTCCATCAGGGCCTGTTGATTGTCCTCGAATCGAGACCACAACTCCCCAATCGAGACCTCGACCTCGCGGGTCTTAAAGCGGTCCGGGTCAAAGTGCCGCTCGGTGTCGAGACAGTCGGCGTCCACCAGCGCGCTGTGCAGCATGCGCAGCCAGAAGTCGTGCCGCCGCATCGCCTCGGCCCGTCCCTCGGCGTCTCGAAGAAAATCCGGTAGGTGGGCGCGCCGGAGCGTGGGGGCGTGCTTCTCGATGAGGGGCAGCACCTCCTCCAGCACCTGTGCGATCCGGTCGTCGTCCCGTTTCCGCTGAATGCGGTCCTTGAGGCTGTGCTCCCCGGTCTGATTAGCGAGGCCGCCGTGGTGACCGGCTACGTTGTGGGCCAGCAGGCTCATCTCGTCGGGCACTGCCAGCATGCCGACGCTCGAATGGTCGCGGCTCTCGCCCTCCCCCTGCAGGTACGCCTGGATGCCCGCGTCGGCCTTTCCGGCATCGTGCCACCAGCCGAGCCAGCGGGCAATTTCCTCGGAATCGAACGGCACGGCAAAATCAGCGGCCATCTCCGCGACGTGCTCTGCATGATCGTAGAGCGACTGCGAATCGCCCCCGTCCTCTGGGGCCGAATGGGCAATCAGGTCTCGCAGCGTATCGGCCATCGTGTGGTTGAACCTCGTGAACGATTACTCGTCGGTGTGTCTTTCCAAGACTCGCCGCGCCTCCGCGGCCACCCGTTGCCGCAACCGCTCCGGCCCCGCCACCGTGGCGGCGGCCCCATGGCTCAGGATCCACCGCGCCAGAGCGTCGGGGCGGGCCGTGGTGCCAATCAGGTCGTACGTGCCATCCGCCCGCTCCACGAGCACCGGGCGCTCCACCCAGAGCGACTGATCCTCGCCACAGGGGAACGGCTCGGGACGGCGGAGGCGACGGCCCTGCGACGGTGCGAAGCGGACGTGCACCGACACGCGCTGCGCATCGGACTCGGGCTGTGTGGCGGCATCGGGAGCAGGCATGACGACCGGGAACCATGGGGCGACGAGCACGACCAGGGCGTTCCCAGCATACAACAGCCGATTAGGCGTCCGGACGGTCGGCGTCCGGGGTCGCGTCGTCTTCTGATGCATCCTCGTAGCGGACCGCCACCCGGCGGGCGTCCTCGGCGATGCGCTCGGCGAGCTCAGGGGGATCGAGCACCTTGACGCTCAGACCCCACGATTGCACCCACGAAGTCATGTCCTCCAGCCCTTCCACCTCAAAGGACACCACGAGCCGCCCATCGTCCCGCGCCTCCTCGACGACTTGGCTCGAATGGTAGGACTTTTCGCGGAAGTACCGGGCCGCGTCCGGCTCCACAAGGAGGCGAACGACCCGCGTCTCGCCGCCCAGCGCTCCGAACCGCTCGTGGAAGTAGAGGTCGGCGTCAAAGTCGTCCGGCCGGATCGCCACGTCGTTGGTCAGGAGCGTAATGTCCTCGATCCGGCTCAGCGTAAAGTCACGGGGGGCCTCGCGGTAGTGGCAGTAGGCCACGCAGCGCCAGGACCCGCCCGGCGCCGCCATCATCAGAGGACTGATCGTTCGCTTCCGGGGGGCGTCGGACGCGTGGGCCGGGTCGTAGGCGATGCGGACGGGCCGCCTCTCATTGAGGGCCTTCACGAGCGTGTCGAACGCGTCACCGTCGAAGGTCGACGCCGCCGGCTCGGTCCCAAAATGCCACTGCTCGCGAAGGCGACCGAGGTCGTAGGTGCCGCTCGCCCGGTCGAGACGATCCAGGAGCTTGCCGAAGCCCGCCGCCAGGGGCTCGGCCAGCGGCGTAGGCGCCAGGGCGGCGCGTCCCGCCTCCGCCGCCACCACGAGGGCCAGGGCCTGCTGCTCGGTGAGGGACACGGGCGCGTCCTCGACCGCCAGCTCCCCGAGCGGCAAGGAGAATACTTTTTCGCGACCGCGCGCCTCTTCCTGGATCGAGAGGCCCGCTTCACGGAGGGTCTTGAGGTGGCGCCGCACCTGCCTCTTCGAGTCGATCGGGAGATGCTCGATCATGTCGGCGAGGGTAAGGGCCTTGCCCTGTCGGAGAAGGGCAAGCACCTCAGCGCGTGTGGATCGGGGCTCGACGGACATGGTGAACGCAGTTCTACGGGCACTGGGAAGTGAGTGGGGCGGGGGTCCGCAGCGGAATTCTGGTTCGATCCGCAGTGCGTCTTGTCACCGGGAAGGAAATTTTTTCCAAGATGGCCGTCCGGCGGAGCAATCTCAATCCGGGACAGCTGCTCTTCCGCCCCCGATACGCCCCAATACGAGAAAGCCACGCGCCGGCACAGGGCCGGGCGTGGCTCTCGCGTGCGCGGCAGGGGCCGACCGGTCGCGTTCCGGCGGCCGCCCGCGCAAAACCACAGCGCCGCGACGCTGCTCAGACGCCACGGCCGGGTCGTCCCGACGAGGTCACGTCCCGCCCCGCAGGGGACCGAGACACGCACCTCTCCCCTCCGGATCGACCCGTGGTGGGGCTGGAGGGCCCACTTTTCCGATTTGGGATTGGGGATTGTGGATTTTGGTTTCGGCGGCAGCGAGCTCGGCAGGTCGTCAATCCGAAATCCGGAATCCAAAATCCCCAATCGATTCAGTCCATCATCTTGCGGAGGAAGGCCGGCGTGTCAGTATCCTCCTCATCGTCGGAGCGGGCGCGCTCGTCTCGGTCCTCGCGCTCACTGAGGTCGTCGGCCTGCAGGCGACGAATCTTGGGGTTCTCCTCCGAGGATTCCTCGTCCGCATCGTCCGCCGGCCCGTCCTGTTGCTGCCGCGAGCGGAGCGGGGCACTGCGGCGTTCGTAGGCCGGGGCGTCGAGCTCCCGGAGGTTGGTCTCGCCCTTGTATTGCGAGGGGTCGTCGTCCTGCTCCTCCAGCGGCACGGTCCGCCGCACGTCCTCGCCGTTGCCCTCGGGTTCCTCGTTGCGGTCGAAGCCCGTGGCAATCACGGTGACGCGGAGCTTGTCCTCCATCTCTTCGTCGATGACGGTGCCAAAGATGACCTCCACGTCGTCCCCGGCCTCCTTCTGAATGACGCTCGTAGCCTGGGTGGCCTCGCGGATGCCGAGCGAGGGGCCACTGGTAATGTTGACCAGCACGTTGGTGGCCCCGGCAATGGAGAGCCCGTCGAGCAAGGGGCTGCTGATGGCCTGCACGGCGGCTTTTTCCGAGCGGTTCTCGCCGGAGGCCGTGGCCGAGCCCATGAGCGCGGTGCCGCCGTCCTTCATGGTCGTCTGCACGTCGGCAAAGTCGAGGTTGATGAGGCCGTGGACCGTGATGAGGTCGCTGATGCCGCGGGTGGCGTTGTACAGCACCGCGTCGGCCTTCTCGAACGCCTCGATGAGGCTCGTGTCCTGATCGGCAATGTCGAGCAGGCGCTCGTTGGGGATGACGATGAGGGTGTCGACGTTTTCCCGCAGCAGCTCAATGCCTTCGAGGGCGGTGTCCATCCGTCGCTGCCCCTCGCAGTCGAAGGGCTTGGTCACGATGGCGACGGTGAGGATGTCGAGGCTGCGTGCGAGGGCCGCCACGACGGGCGCGCCGCCGGTGCCGGTGCCCCCGCCCATGCCAGCCGTAATGAACGCCATGTCGTAGCCGTCGAGGGCCTGCTTGATTTCGTTGCTGCTCTCTTCGACGGCCTCGGCGCCCACGCTGGGCCGCGCCCCGGCCCCCAGGCCGCTTGTGAGGCTCTGACCGGCCTGAATCTTCTGGGGCGCCCGGTTCTCGGCCAGGGCCTGCGAATCGGTGTTGACGGCGATAAATTCGACGCTGCCGTGGATGCCTTTCTCCACCATGTTGTTGATGGCGTTGCCGCCTCCGCCGCCGACGCCGACGACGCAGATCTTGGCTTCCTCGTTGGCAGCATCATCGAACGAAAATTTTGAGCTAAAGTCTTGGTCCATGGTCCCTCCAGTGGGTCTGTGGGGTTGAATGTGAGAGTGAACGGCCCGGTCGGCTCGAAGTGAGCGGCTTCAAGCCGTCTCCACCGGTCCGTCTGGGGTGTTGAGAGGTTGGAAGGTCGAAGGTTAGAAGGTCGAAGGTTGGAAGGTAGAAGGTTGGAAGGTTGAAAAGTTGGCAGATTACATTAGGAGTGAAGGGTGGCGCGCTGGAGCGCGAGAACGGCTTACGTCTCAACGTTCAACGTGCCAACGTACGAACGCTTATAACTCGTCGAACCAGGCTTTCATGCGATTGGCGATTCGGGTCATGAGCGTGTCTCCGTGCGCGGCCCCGTTCTGGCGTGCGCGCACTTCTTCGGAAAGGGTGGTGCCCCCAATGATGTCGGGGCGCATGCCGTAGAGCACGAGCCCGACCCCCGTGGCATACTTCGGATCGCTGACCTCTTCGACGAGCCCCCCGCTCAGTCCCATCGGTCGTCCGGCACGGGCCTCCATGCCGAGCACCTCGGCCGCGAGATCGTCGGTGTGGGGCACCAGCGATCCGCCACCGGTGAGCACACACCCCACGCCCAGGTGCCGCCCGTAGCCGCTGCGCTTGATCTCCATGGCCGCAATTTCCAGGACCTCCTCCATCCGCGGCTGAATGATCTGGGCCAGCGCGTCCCGCCCGATCGTCTTCTCGTCCCGCCCCCCGATGCCCGGAATCTCGATTTTCTCATCCGAGTCGGCGAGGTCGGCGAGGGCGACGCCGAACTGGCGCTTCAGCTGCTCGGCCTGATCGCGCATCACGCCGAGGCCCTTGCGGATGTCGTCGGTCACCTTGTCGCCGGCCACGGCGATGACGGCCGTGTGGCGAATGGTGTGGTCTTCGAACACGGCAATATCGGTGGTGCCGCCGCCGATGTCGATGAGGGCCACGCCCACCTCCTTCTCGTCCTCGTGGAGAACGCTGAACGAGGAGGCGAGCGGCTCGAGCACGAGGTCGGACACGTGGAAGCCGGCCTTCTCGATGCAGCGGTAGATGTTTTTGGCGGCCGAGACGAGGCCCGTGATGATGTGCACGTCCGCTTCCAGCCGCACGCCGCTCATGCCCACGGGGTCGGCCACGCCGTCCTGCCCGTCCACGATAAACTCCTGCGGGATGACGTGCAGAATCTCGCGGTCGGCGGGCAGGGCCACGTGGGTTGTGTCCTCCAGGAGGCGCTGCACGTCGTTCTGCGTAACTTCGCCGGCATTGATGGTGACGACTCCGCGCGTCTGGAAGCTCTGCACGTGATCGCCCGCGATGCCCACGATGACGTCCCGCACCTCCACCCCGGCAGCCCGCTCGGCCTCCTCGATGGCCTCGCGGATGGCCCCCACGGTGCGGTCAATGTTGACGACGACCCCGCGGTTGAGGCCGTCGGAGGGGGCCATGCCCACCCCGAGGATGTTCACGCGGTCGAGTTCATCTTTGCCGGCAACGACGGCACACACCTTGGTGGTGCCGATGTCGACTCCTACGACGATGTTGTCATTCATGGTTGGCTTGGGGGTCAATTCGGAGGGGGCGTGAGGAATGATGCGTGAATCGTGATGCGTGATCGTCGGGCTCCGTTCGTCACGCCTCACGCATCACGCCTCACGCAGGGCAGGGGAGGGTCATAAGCAGGGGGTATCGCTCACATCATCCATCGAGCGTCTGTTTTCGAGTCACCACTTGTCCGTCGAACCGAAGGTCAATGTGCTCGATCGGCCCGTCGGTCCGACGCGCAAGCACCTGCCGGGCAAAGGCGCGGAGCGTCCGGAGTTTTTTCGACACGTCGCCGGTCCCTAGGCGTACGGAGATCGCGTCGTGGCCTCCGATGGGCGTCGTCACGAGCTGCACCGAGTCGTCGGACCCCACCTCGATCTCGGCCACGAGGTCGGCCACGCCTGCGTCCGGCAGGGCCGCCAGCACGCGTCGCAGCGACGACGGGCTATGTGCGCTGTCGGGTCGCGTCCAGGGCGCGTCGGCGTCGAGGCCCCGCACGATCGGCACGTCGTACCCGGCGCTGTCGGGAAGGGGCATTGCGTAGCCGGCACGGTCGAGGTAGTAGGCGGGGCCTCCCAGCCGGTCGACGGCGAGGGCCGCGGGCGTCCGTTCCGTCACCGCGACGGTGAGCGTGCCGTACGTCCAGTGCGGGGTCACCGTGGCGTTCTTGACCCACGGATGGCGCGTCACTCGGTCGGCGACGAGGGTCGGGTCCACCCCAACCATCACGGCGCCGCTGTCCACCCGGGCGAGGCGACGCACCGAGTCGGGCGGGGCGTGCTGCGTGCCGGTGACGGCCACGCGGTCCACCGTTGCACTCGCCCGCCACCGCCATCCCAGCACACCGAGCGCCCCGACCCCCGCCACGAGGAGGGCCACCCCTGCGAGGCGGAGGATGCGGTGGGTGAATGTGTTTGCGGACTCGGATGTCATGCGCTCAAGGTCAAGAGCTATTTGATCAACTATTTGATTGCCCTGGGTAGAGTGACGCGTGATGAGTGATGCGTGAGTACGGCATTCAAAATCACGCAACACGCATCACGGATCATCAGCTTCCCCCAAGAGGCTATTTATTCAGTTTTGAGTTCCTCATTTTCGGTGAGAAGATCTACGAACGTCTCGCTCGCCCGCCAAATATCGCCCGCCCCCAGCATGAGGACGACGTCGCCCGATTCGGTGAGGCCGAGCAGTTCGCCGGGGAGGTCGGCCGTGTCGGGGACGTACTGCACGGCGCGGTGGCCAAACTGCTCGGCCCGCTCGGCCAGGCGCTCGCCGGTGACGCCCTCAATCGGCTCCTCGCGGGCCCCGTACACGTCGGTCAGCACGAGCACATCGGCGTTGAAAAAAGAGCGGGCGAACTCGTCCATGAAGTTTTGGGTGCGGGAGTACAGGTGCGGCTGGAAGACGGCCACAACGCGGCGGTCGGGGAACCCCTGGTGGGCCGCGTCGAGGGTTGCGCGGATTTCAGTCGGGTGATGGGCGTAGTCATCGAGCACGGTGATGCCCTCGATCTCGGCCTTCTTCTCGAAGCGGCGGCGGACGCCCGCAAAGCTCCCCAGTCCCTGGCGCACCTCGTCGAACGAAATTTCGAGCTCCTGCCCCACCGCCACGGCAGCGAGCGCATTGCGCACGTTGTGCAGGCCGGGCACCTGGAGCTCGATGGTGCCGAGCGGCTCCCCCCGCAGCGTCACGTCGAAGCGAGTCGTCATCTTCTCGCGCCGAATATTTTCGGCCCGCACCTCGGCCTGGCGCGTGGTGCCGTAGGTGATGACGCGCCGCTCGATGTCCCCCACGATGGCCTGCACGTTCGGGTCGTCAAGGCAGAGGAGGGCCGCGCCGAAGAACGGCACGCTGTTAGCGTACTCGGTGAACGCCGCCTGGATGTCGTCCAGGCCCGCGTAGACGTCCAGGTGGTCCTCCTCGATGCTCGTGATGATGGCCAGCGACGGCGTGAGCCGCAGGAAGGCGCGGTCGTACTCGTCCGCCTCCATCACGATCACGTCGCCCTCGCCCGTCACGGCGTTGGAGCCGAAGGCCGTCACCTTGCCGCCCACGATGACGGTGGGGTCGAACCCGCCCTCGGCCACAACGAGCCCGGCCATCGAGGTCGTGGTCGTCTTGCCATGGGTGCCGGCGATGCCGACGCCGAACTTCATCCGAATGAGCTCGCCCAGCATCTCGGCCCGCGGGATGAGCGGGATGCGGCGCTGCTCGGCCGCCTGCGTCTCGGGGTTCTCCGCCGGGTCAATGGCGCTGGAGTAGACCACCACGTCGGCCTCCCCCACCTGCTCGGCGGCGTGCCCCTCGTAGATGGTGGCCCCCTCCGCCGCGAGCCGATCGGTCACCTCAGTGGTGTCCAGGTCCGAGCCGGTCACGGCGTAGCCGCGGTTGAGGAGCACCTCGGCGATGGAGCTCATGCCGATGCCGCCGATGCCCACCATGTGGACTTGGCGGATGCGGCCCAGGGCCGGTTGCGTGCGGAGTTCAGCCATCGGTTGATACTTCAGTGGAACGAATCGTCTTCGGTAGAGCCGCGCCGACGGCGCGGCTGTACGGAGGGTCAGAGGGTCAGTTTGATCGATAGTGATCGGCAAGGGTGAGCACGTCGCGGGCAATCGTTTCCGCGGCGTCGGGGCGGGCTCGCTCCCAGGCGGCATCCGCCATCTGGTTCAGCCGCTCAGGATCCCCGAGCAGGTCGGGGACCACCGCGTCCAGCCGTTCGTCGAGCTCCGGCTCCGGCAGCAGAACGGCCGCGCCAGCCTGTTCGAGGCTCCGCGCATTCTTCATCTGATGGTCAGCCGTCACGTTGGGCGAGGGCACGAGCACGGCGGGCGTGCCCTTCACCATGAGCTCGCTGCAGGTGAGGGCGCCGGCCCGGCACACCACGAGGTCGGCCGCGGCGTAGGCCGCGCCCATCTGGTCGATGTATTCGACGATTCGGAGTCGGGGAGTCTCGTCAACCTCGTTCACGATGGCGTCGTGATAACGCTCGCCTGTCTGCCACACCACGTGCACATCGTCCGCCCGCAGAAGGGCCTCCAGGTTGTGCTCCACCGCGTCGTTGATGGCGGCGCTGCCCAGCGATCCGCCCATCACCAGCACCACACGGGCGTCCGCGGGCAGGTCGAAGGTTGCCCGCGTGTCCCGACGGCTCTTAGGATCGGTCTCCCGGAGCGCGCGGCGCGTGGGATTGCCGCTCACCACCGCCCGCTGGGCCGGCACCCAGTCCTGGGCTTCGGGGAAGGCAAGGTGGATGCGCGACGCGAGGCGGGAGAGCGCCCGGTTCGTGAGGCCCGCGTAGGCGTTTTGCTCCTGCACCAGGAGGGGCCGCCCGCGCAGCCATGCGGCCAGCAGCACGGGCGCCGCCACGTAGCCCCCGGTCCCCACCGCCACGTCGGGCTCGATGGCCCCCACCAGACGCCAGCTCTGCAGGAAGCCCTGCGCCATCCGGATCGGCATCAGGAGGTTCGAGGCCGTGGCCTGCCGCTGCAGGCCCTGCGCGGTGATGGGGTGGAGCGCGTAGCCCGCCTCCGGCACCGCCCGCGCCTCGAGCCGGTCCTGCGTGCCGGCAAACACGATCTGAGCGGTCGGGCGCAGACGCTGCACCGCGTCGGCAATGGCGATGGCCGGGTACACGTGTCCCCCGGTGCCCCCCCCCACCATCAGTATGTGTGGAGCGCGTTCGCTCATGATCAGAAAAAGGTCCACGTAGAGCCGTCCCGCACCGCAAGGGTATAACCTTCGGCCCCCGGGACGGCTTTACAATGGTTGTATTAAATTTGAGAGGCGGTGTGATCTTGTGGAACTCGTTCGTCCCTCCGTCATCCCGCGTGCCGCGAAATGTTGAGCAGCACCCCTCCCATGATGCCGTTGGCCAACAGCGACGTGCCGCCGTACGACACGAACGGCATGGGCAGCCCCGTCACGGGTAGCAGCCCGCAGGCTACGCCCGCGTGCACGAAGCCGTACGTCACGATGAGCGTGGTGAACCCGACCGCCAGGAACAGCCCCAGCGGATCGGGGGCGTCGCGGGCAATGCGGAGGTACCCGCGAAAGAGCAACACGCAAAATCCAAACAGTAAGGCCAGGGCACCGACAATTCCGTACTCCTCGGCGATAATTGCGAAGATGAAGTCGTTGTAGGGGGCCGGCAAGAAGTCGCGCTGCACGCTTTTTCCAGGCCCCACCCCCGTGATCCCCCCCACGGCAAGAGCCATTCGGGCCTGCCGAGACTGGTACTGTTCCCCCTTCGCATCCATCACCTGCTCGGTGTCAGTGTTCGAAAACACGTCCATCCCGAGGTACGCCTCCATGCGGGCGGCCCGGTCCGGGGAGGTAGAGAGGACGCCGAACGTCATCATCACCCCGAGCGCGCCGAGTCCCACAATCTGCACCATGCTCACCCGCCCCACGACGCTCATGAGCCCCACCGCGCCCAGAAGCACGAGGGCGGTCGAAAGGTCGTCGAGGCCGATGAGCCCGACCGTCAGAACCACCCATACCAGAATCGGCAGGATCGTCCGGCTGAAGCTCTTCACGTACTCCTGCTTCTTCACCAACAGAATCGCCACGTAGAAGACGAGCGCCACCCGCGCGAGCTCCGAGGGCTGAAATCCGACCCCGGCGATCTGCAACCAGCGATCGGTCCCGGGCGAAAAGAATCCCGCGATCTTGACAGCAACCAGCAGCACCAATGCCCCGAGGAGGGCGATCTGGCTGTACCGGGCCAGCGTACGGTAGTCAATCAGGCTGACCCCCCACATTACCCCGAGCGCGACCGTCACGCGAATGAGGTGGTTCGCCAGGAAATGCACCGGCTCGGTCCCCGCCCGCACCTCCGCCAGGTACGTGACGGCGCTGTATACGGCCACCACCCCGACCGCCGCGAGGCCGAGCACGACCCACACCACGTACTTGTCCGCCGGGGCCTGGTCGGCAAGATTCTGTCGGAAGGTGTCGATGAAGCCCATTGGCAGTTTTCGTCATTCAGCGTCTCAAAACCGAAGCGGCGTGACGCGTGAAACGTGAGGCATGACCTTTCTTCTCACGC
>PXTN01000054.1:19694-27265 GCA_003022565.1 Bacteroidetes bacterium QS_3_64_15
TCACGCATCACAGCAGCGTCTTCACGAGGCGGCGGAAGAGGGCCCCCCGCTCCTCGAAGCTCTCGTACATGTCGAAGGAGGCGCAGGCCGGGCTCAGGAGCACCGCGTCGCCCGGCTGGGCAAAGCGCTGCGCCTGGCTCAGGGCCGCCTCCATCGTCTGGGCGCGGGTGCAGCCGGAAGCCTCCGCGCCGAGCTCCCGCGCCACCGTGTCCCTGCTCTCGCCGAGGGCCACTACGGCGCGCACCGTCTGGCGGACGAGCGGCTTGAGGCTGGTGTAGTCGTTGCCCTTGTCGCGCCCCCCCGCAATGAGCACCACGGGCCGGTCGAAGCTCTCCAGCGCGTACCACACCGCATTCACGTTGGTGGCCTTCGAGTCATTCACGTACAGCACACCGTCGATGGTACGCACCTCCTCCAGCCGGTGCGGCACGCCCTCGAAGCCGGACAGGCTCTCACGGATGACGTCGCTTTCGACCTCCATCACGCGGGCTGAGACGGCGGCCGCGAGCGAGTTGTACACGTTGTGCCCCCCCCGGAGGGCCAGTTCGTCTCGATGCATGAGCAGTTCGTCCTCGTCGTCGATTCGAAGAATGATGCGGTCGTTTTGAAGTCCCCCGCCAGTCCCCGGCACCCCCTCCAGCGTGATCGCCAGCGGACGAAAGCCGTGCCTCTCCGCGGCCCCCTCCACGTCCCGTCGCACAGTGTCGTCGTCGCGGTTATACACCACCACGTCACCCTCCCCCTGATTGCGGAAAATGTTGAACTTGGCCTGCGCATAGGCCTCAAAGTCGTGGTCGTAGCGATCCAGGTGGTCGGGCGTGATGTTGAGCAGCACGCTCACGCGGGGATGAAACGTGTCCACGTGGTCGAGCTGAAAGCTGGACACCTCCAGCACCACCACGTCTGATGGTTCCACCTCGCGCACGTAGTCGGAAAACGGATACCCAATGTTGCCGGCCACGATGGCTTCGCGCCCCGGCTCGTCCCGAGACGCCCGTCGGAAAACATCTCCCGTGAGGCTCGTCGTGGTCGTTTTGCCGTTGGTGCCGGTGACGGCCACGATGGGGGCGTCGCAGAACCAGGACGCCGCCTCGATCTCCGAGTACACGTCAATCCCGGCCCGGAGCGCCTGCTGCACGATGTTCGACTGCGTAGGCACCCCCGGGCTGAGCACGAAGAAATCGGCGTCGAGGGCCCGCACCGTGTGTCCCCCAAACTCGTGGTCGACCCCGATCTCTTCGAGAATCGGCTCGGTGCCTTCCGGCGGCGGCCCCTGCTCGGTGAGAAACACCTCGCCCCCGGCCTCGGCCAGCAGCCGCGCCACGGCCCGCCCACTGCGGGCGCCGCCCACCACAGTCGCTCGTTTCGTGCGCACTTCCTCTGGGGTCATGCAAGGGCCTGAACGTGTTTGCAGGGATGAATCTCTCATTTCTGCTCCCTCTGCGGAGCGTGATGCGTGAGGAGTGATGCGTGACAAGTGATGCGTAAGGGGTGATGCGTAAGGACGTCTGTCCAACAGTGTAAAGTTGAGCGCTCAGGCTTGAAGACCGTCGAACTTCTCAGATTCAAAGATCTCCGGCCTTGAAAAAATCGGCGTCTCGGAGGTCCCGAATCCGAAACGACCGAAATTCGGCATGCCCGAGCGCTCCGACCGAAGGAAGGAGCGTGAGTTCGGCGAATTTCAGTGGAGGTTGAGGGGCCTCAGCCGATTTTTTCACAGGGGCCCCTTGCGGGTCATCCCACGTGGCCTTGACCTTTTCGTCCATTTTGGGTCAAGCCAAAATGGACACCCCGATTGGAGGATAGAGCAAACCCTACGTTCCAGCAACCAACTTAGGCGAAGGGAGAAGGCAAGTGGCATCGTCCTGGAATAAACTTTACACCGTTGGACGTCTGTCGATGATCAATCACGTTTCGCGCATCACGAATCACAATTTGTAAAGAGGCAGTGAGGCAACAATCCACCTATCAAGTTTGAGGACCGAGAAACTCTCAGCCAGAATCATCGAATGCGGAGCATGAGGAGGGCGGCAATCACGGTGATGGCGGTCACGATCCAGAAGCGCGTTACGATCTTTGCCTCGTGGATGCCAAGGGCTTCGTAGTGATGATGGAGGGGCGCCATCCGGAAGACGCGTTTGCCGGTCCCGGTGCGGCGCCGCGTGTATTTGAAGTAGGTCGTCTGGACGATGACCGACACCGCCTCGGTGAAGTACACGATGCCGAGCAGTGGCAGCAGCAACTCTTTGCGCACCATAAGGATGGTACTGCCCACCGCCCCGCCGAGGGCGAGGGCGCCGGTGTCCCCCATAAAGACGCTGGCCGGATAGCCGTTGTACCAGAGAAACCCGAAACAGGCCGCCGTCACCGCCGCCACGAAGACCGTGAGCTCTCCGGTGCCTGGCAGGAACATCACGTTCAGGAATGTCGCGAAATTGGCGTTTCCGGAGATGTACGCCAGCGCAATGAGCCCGAGCGAGACGAACGCCGTTACGCCCGTCGTGAGGCCATCGAGCCCGTCGGTCAGGTTGACGGCGTTGGAGACGGCCGTGATGATGAACACGACCACCGGCAGGTACACAACCCACCCCAGGTCGACCCCAAGCTCCCAGAAGCGAAAGAGGTCATAATCGATCACCTGATCCTTCAGGAAGGGCACGAAGGTGTACGTGTTGTAGGCCGCGAAGTCGGGGTGGAAGTAGAGCACCCCGCCTACGACGAGGCCGACGCCCACCTGTCCGGCGATCTTGTACCAGGGGTTGATTCCTTCCTTTTGCGTCTTCACTGTCTTCACGTAGTCGTCGGCAAAGCCCACGACCCCGAGCCCGCCCATCGCCACCAGAGCCAACCATACGTACGTGTTGGCGATGGCGCCCCAGAGGAACGTCGCGCCGCCCACGGCCAGCAGGATGATGATGCCGCCCATCGTGGGCGTGCCGGCCTTGTGGACGTGACTCACGGCCCCGGCCGCCTCGCCCTCGCGCACCGTTTCGCCGAGCTGCTGCCGTCGCAGCCACCGAATGATGCCCTGCCCCGCCCACAGCGCGATGCCGAGCGCCGTAATGGACGCCAGCGCCGCCCGCACGGTGATGAACTGAATCACCTGGAAACCCGGCGGCTCGTACAGCTGGTCGATGTAGTCGATGAGGTAGTAAAGCATTTGCGTTTGGGCGTGTGGGCGTTTGGGCGAGTGGGAGCTCAGGCAGTCCTATACACATGCTCCCAGACGCACGCACGCCCAGACGCGTCAACCAAAGTATCGTCGTGCGATCTTGCGATCATCGAAGGGGCGCGTGTCGGTCCCGATGGTCTGGGTCGTCTCGTGACCCTTGCCAGCGATCACCACCACGTCGCCGGGCGTCGCCTGGTCAGCCGCCGCCTGGATCGCCTCCTCACGGTCCACGATCCAGCGCATGGCGTCCGGTCGCTCTACCCCATCGCGGATGTCGTTCAGGATGGCCACCGGCCCCTCGGTGCGCGGGTTGTCACTGGTCACGATGGTGCGGTCGGCCTGCTGCTCGGCGATGTGGCCCATCGCGGGGCGTTTGCTCGAATCGCGGTCGCCGCCGCAGCCAAAGATGCACCAGAGCGTTGCGCCGTCCGGCTTCGTGTCGCGCATGGCCCGGAGGATGTTCTCCAGCGCATTGGGGGTATGGGCGTAGTCCACAATGACCGTGGTGCCATCGGCGAAGTGCAGGGGCTCGAAGCGGCCCGGCACGGGCGGCGCGTCGGCCAGGGCGTCGAGCACGGCGTCCACCCCAAAGCCGAGGGCCGTGCCGGTTCCGTAAGCGGCCGCTAGATTGTAGGCGTTGAAGCGGCCCGCCAGTCGGAAGGCGCGCTCCCGCCCGTTGATCGCCAGCCGTAGGCCGTCGATCCGGCTCTCCAGGAGGGCGATCTCAACATCTGCGTCTGCGTCGAGGGCGAAGGACACGACTGCGGCGTCCGTGTCGGCCACCATCGCAGGCCCGGCCTCGTCGTCGGCGTTGTAAAGGGCCGTGGCACCGGGACCAAGACCGTCGAACAATTTTTTCTTCGCGGCTCGGTAGGCCTCCGGCGTGCCGTGGTAGTTGAGGTGATCGACCGAGAGGTTGGTAAAAATCGCCGCCTCGTAGTCGAGCCCGTGCACCCGCTTCTGGTCGAGCGCGTGCGACGACACCTCCATCGCACAGGCCGTGCAGCCGGCGTCCACCATCTGCCGCAGTGTGCGGTGCAGGGCGAGCGGCCCCGGCGTCGTGAGGTCCATCGTGGTCGTCTCGGCGCCGGTCCGCACGTTGATCGTGCTGAGCAGCCCGGTCGATTCCCCGAGCGTCTCCAGCAGGTGATGCACGAGATAGGCCACTGTCGTCTTGCCGTTGGTCCCCGTCACGCCCACGAGGCGCAAGGCATCGGCCGGGTCGCCGTAGAGCACCGCGGCCGCCTCGGCCAAGGCTGTGCGCGTGTTCGTCACGCGGGCAAAGACGGTGCCGGGGAAGCGCATGCGCGCCTGGGCTGGCACCGCCTCGCACACGACGAGACGAGCACCGTTTTCTACCGCCATGTCAATGAACGAATGCCCGTCGGCCTCGACGCCACGAACGGCAACGAAGCCACCACCGGGCTCGACGTCCCGACTATCGTCCGTCAGGCCGTCGATCGTAAGTGTGTCGGGATCGGCGTCCGACCCGCAATGGGTTTCTTCAAGCAGTCCCGCCTCCTGAAACCGACGCTGGAGCGTCGGCCAGGTTAGCGCGTCGGCCCCGGTGTTCGGAGCCCAGGGCGTACGTGTAGAATCGGGGCCCGCCATCGGCTCATTGGGTGGCCGCGAGGGAGACGTGATTGGGAAGCGGCGCGCCCGGCTCGGGCTGCTGGCGGAAGACCGTGCCGTGCCCCCGGAGCCGGGGCTGGATGCCGTGGTCCTGCAGCCACGCCACCGCCCGGCGCGTGCTGAGGCCCGTCAGGTCGGGCATCGCCTCCGTTCGTTCCGCAGGGAGGGCCTGTGCCGACGAGCGAGGGTCCGCCGGGACCTCGCCGGACACCGGAGGGGCGTCGTCGGTCATCCGGTCCACCACCTCCGGAAAGGTGCCGGCCCAGCGCCGCGCCACGCGCCGAAACACCGGCGCGGCCACGTCGCCACCGTGATATCCGCTGTTGGGTCCCCCGAGCACCACGAGCAGCGCAATTTTCGCATCGTCGGCCGGGAGGAAGCCCACGAACGAAGCCCGGGACTCCTCCGCCGAGTATGTCCCGTTTGTAACCTGGAGCGCCGTTCCGGTCTTCCCGGCCACGCGCAGCCCCTCAACCTGCGCGTTGGTGCCTGTGCCGCGGTCGACGACCCGTTCAAAGGCCGACCGGAGCGTATCGGCAGTCTCTTCCTCGAAGGCGCGGCGAATGGTCTCCGGCTCGCTTCGCTCGAGGGTGGACCCCGTCCCGTCCCGCCGCTCAGCCACCACGTAGGGCCGCATGATGCGCCCGCCGTTTGCCAGCGCGCTGTAGGCCGTGAGCAGTTGTAACGGCGTCGCGGACACCTCGTAGCCGATGGCCATTGAGGTCTGGGTCGTCGCGCTCCACTGGGGCGTGCGCTTCAGCACGCCGCCCACCTCCCCTGGCAGATCGATCCACGTGGGCTGGCTGAAGCCCATGTTGCGGGCATACTGGTAAAAGGTGCCTGCATCGAGGCGGTCAACCGTCTTGGCCATGCCCACATTGCTCGACTTCGCGATGACGTCGGCGAACGGAATGGTGCCGTGCGCCTGCACGTCCTTCATCGTGTGGCCGTGAAAGACGGCCCAGCCGTTGCCGGTCTCCACCGAGTCGCCGAGCCCGATGATGCCCTGCTCGGTGGCCGCGACGGCCCCCACGAGCTTAAAGGTCGAGCCCGGCTCGAAGCGATCGGTGATGGCCCGGTTGCGGCGGGCGGCATCGGGGGCCGCTGCCGGACGATTGGGGTTGTAGGTCGGGACGTTGGCCATGGCGAGGATGGCCCCCGTGTTCGGGTTCATGGCCACGGCCGTGCCCCAGTCCGCCCCGCTTTCCCGCACGCCGCGACGCAACTCCGTTTCGAGCGCGGCCTGGCGCACCAGGTCGATCGTGAGCACGAGGTCGTCGCCGCGCTCCGGCGGCACCACCCTCCCGCCCACGTACGCTTCGATGCGCCCGCTCCGGTCCCGTCGCACGATACGGCGTCCGGGCGTTCCGCGCAGGGTGTCGTCGTACGCCAGCTCCAGCCCCGCGAGGCCGTTTCCATCTCCCCCGACGTGCCCGACGACGTGGGCCGCCGTGGTGCCGTAGTTGTAGCGGCGCCCAAACTTGGGCGTCAAAATGACCCCGGGAGTCCCCCAGCTCTCGATCTGCTCATACTGGCGCGGCGTGAGCTCCTCTCGCAGCTTCACGTACTCCGTACTGTGCCGGGTCTTCACCTGCCTCCGATACCGCGAGGCCGGGACGCCGGTCAATGACGCCAACTTGTCAAAGAACGGATCTGCCTGTGCCTGAAAGCCCTCCACCGTCGGATCGAGGGCCAAGTCGTACCGGGCCGTGTTGATCGCGAGGCCGCGGCCGTCTCGATCCAGGATGTCGCCCCGCATGGCCGGAATGGTCATGGTCGAGCGGGCCTGGTCCCGGACCCGGTCTCGGAGCGCCTCGGTCTCGGTCACCAACACCCGGCCCATCTGCGCGGCTACGGCCACCGGAACGAGGCCGAGCAGCGTCAGCACCACATACATCCGGGCCAGAATCTGGTCCTTGGGGTCCATGGCAATGGCGAGTTTCGAGTGAAAAAGTGCGAATGAGATCTCCACTCATTCGCACTCTGAAATTTCGTTATTCGACGGTGATCGGGGGGCCGTAGGTGACGCTCTTCTGAAGCCCGAGCTCGCGGGCCCGGTCGTAGATCACGGACGGCCCCGTGCGGCGGTCGAACTCTCCTTTCAGGCGGCTGTGCTTCAGGTGCAGTCGCCGGTTCTCCGTTCGAGCCTGCTGAAGCTGGTTGTAGAGGTCGGTCGTGGCGTGCACGTGCCCCACGTAGAGGGTAAAGATGCCCGCGACGGCGAGAATCCCCAGCGCAAAGCGCACCGTCGAGACGTTCTCCAGGAACGTGTCCTCGGACGTGGTGTGCTTCCGGTTCGTCGACGGCTCAAGGTCGGCCCAACTCGGAAGCGCCGTGCCGTGCCGCATCCACCCGTCGGACGTATTCTCCGATGTCTTCGAGGCGCTCCGGGCGTCGGACGAGCGCGGAGCGCCGTCCCCCGAACCGTTCCAGAAGATCGTTCCTGCTCGATTGGTCGCTCGATCGGTGTCTGTATTTGTATGTGAGGAGCCGTCTCGTCTGCCCATCGTTCTGTTCCGTGCTGGTTCGAATGATGGTTGCTTCCCCTGATCGGAACGGAACTATGAGAAGGAGGGGACCGGGGTCCCAAGCTTCTCGTCGTCCCGCCGTTCGGCCACGCGGAGCCGGGCGCTCCGGGCCCGCGGATTCGCCTCTACCTCTTCCTCCTGCGCCTCGATGGGCCCGCGGGGCGTTTCGGTCCACGGGGCCACGAGGTCGCCGTACAGGTCGCGCCGCGGCTCGCCCTCGAAGTTGCCGTAGCGGAGAT
>PXTN01000054.1:27291-33976 GCA_003022565.1 Bacteroidetes bacterium QS_3_64_15
CCGCGATGCGGCCGCCGGGGCGTACACGTTCGGTGCCCTGCGCCAGCGCCCGTTCCAGTTCTTCCAACTCCGCGTTCACCACGATGCGGAGCGCCTGAAAGACGCGCGTCAAGGTCTTCACGGTGTCGGGGGGCGGCACGGCGGCCTCCACCACCTCGGCCAGGTCGCGCGTCGTCTCGAGCGGACGGGCCTCTGCGATGGCGTGGGCGAGGGTGCCGGCCCGCGACTCTTCTCCGTACTCGCGGAGCACGTCGCGGAGATCACGCTCGCTCCATTCGTTGACGACCTGGGCAGCGGTGAGCCCACGCTGCGGATTCATCCGCATGTCGAGCGGCCCCTCGTCTCGAAAGCTGAACCCGCGCTCGGGGGCGTCGATCTGGTGCGACGACACCCCGAGGTCGAGCAGGAGCCCGTCGATGGGGGTGACCCCTTCGGACTCTAGCACGTCACCCAGGCGCCCAAAAGTGCCGTGTACCGCCCGGAAGCGTCCCGCCTCTTGCGCGTCGGCGAGGCGATCGCGAGCCGCAGCCAGCGCCTCGGGATCCCGATCAATGCCGAGCACGAAGCCCTCAGGGTCGAGCGCATCGAGCAGCGCTCGGGCATGGCCGCCCCCGCCGAGGGTCGCGTCGACGTAGCGACCGGCCGGGTCGGTGACGAGCCGGGCCTGTACGTCGTGTGAAAGAACAGGTGCGTGGTAATTCGTGGCGTACCGCAGTGGGTCGCCGTCCATGGGCGCATCGTCCTGAGAACTGTTAGCCGACATCGGTCTGCGTCCGCGATCCCGCACGGCCATCTCTACCGCATTACGCTCTCGGCGAGCGTCTCGTAATCGTCGGGCTGCTCGTTGAGGTATCCGTCGAACTGGTCCGGATCCCAGATCTCGATGTGGTCGAACGCCCCGAGGATGAGCGCGGAGCCGTTGAGCTCGGCGAAGTCAAGGAGCGGGTTCGGAATGCTGATGCGCCCCTGCCCGTCGAGGGACACCTCGCTGGCCCACCGCATGATGAGGCGGACGAAATTGCGGACCTCTCGGTCATACATGCTCAGTTCCTCGATCTCTTCCTCAATGGAGGACCACCGGTCCATCGGATAAAGAAAAATGCAATCCTCAAAGCCCCGCGTGATTGTAAACGTCTCGTTCGCCGCGGGCGACATGGACTTCCGCATCTTGGCCGGGATGGCCACTCGGCCCTTGCTGTCTACGGAGTATTCGGCCTGTCCTTTGAACGCCATGACTGAAAACGCCCCACGGACGACGCGGCGGAACAGCAACGAGAGCAGCGAAGCGCGAAAACTCCCTGGGACAATTCCCCACATTTCCCCACGCGGCTCCACAATGTACGCCTTCCCCGTCCAATGTCAAGGTTCATCGCCGAGAAAAGCCGATTTTCGCGATCATTCTCCCCAACTGTAGGCGCGTACACATGTGCTTGGGCGGACGAGGTCTCCGAATTCCATCGCCAAAGGAAAATATTTTCACCCCCTCAGGAAAATATTTTCACCTCTTCTCTCTTGCCTCCCCGGTGCAAGCACACATATGTTGATTGCGCCGAAGGAAGACGCCTGGTCGCCCCTTCCCTTCTCTCCGCACATCATCGGTTTTTCCCCTTCGTCGACCCCTCTCATGAGCAAGGATCCTCTCACCCAACGGCAGAACAGGGCCTACGACTTCATCGAGGATTACCTCGACCGAAACAATAGGCCCCCCACCCTGCAGGAGATTGGCGACGCCCTGGACATCGCGTCCACGAATGGCGTCTACAAGCTCCTCCGCAAGCTCGAAAAGAAAGGCTGGATCGAGCGGGAGAAGCACAAGGCCCGAAGCATTCAGCTCACGGACCAGGAGCAGGACCCGTTCGGGGTGGGCGGGGGACCACCGAACCTGCCCATTGTGAGTCGCACTCACAGTGAACAGTCAGAACAGCTACGCGACAATCCAGCGGACACCCTTTCGGTAGACTACAAGCTCCTCCGCAATGCCCGCGACCCGGAGGATTGCCTCCTTGGACGGGCCGGGGACGACGGCATGAACGAGGTCGGCATCCAAAAAGGCGACCTGCTCCTGATCGAAGAGATGAACTGGGACGATCTGGCGAACGGAATTCTCGTGGCGGCTCTTCTCCAAGACCAACTGCTGCCGCGCGAGTACGAGTTCGCCAACCGGAAGATTCACCTCCGACCGGCTGCCCCCCACTACGCCGAGGAGACGTTTTCGCCGACCGATTCCGACTACCACGTCATCGGCCGTGTGCTGGGCCTCATCCGCACACTGTAGACACGGCACGACGGGAGAGCCGACGCCATCTCTCCGAGTCTGAGGAGAATGATGGACGGCCTGGGACCACTCCAGAACAGGCTCCGTTGTTATATTCGAATTTGAATACTAACCATTTTTGCGATGGGCCACGGCCGCAAGCCCCTCTACTTTCATCCTTCCTGCGAGAAGGACTACAAGGCCCTTTCTGATGACGTGCAGGCCGACGCCGGGTACAACTTGGATCTCGTCCAACAAGGGAAGGCGCCGGAGGTGAGTTTCGGTCCTCTCCACAGCCTGGGGAGCGGGGTCATGGAGCTCCGCCTTGACGAGGACACCGACACGTACCGCGTGGTCTACGTGGCGAAGTTCTCCGAGGCGGTGTTCGTACTCGACGCATTCAAAAAGAAATCCCCGACGGGCAGCCGATTCCCGAAGAACATCACCGAGAGAATCCGACAGCGGTACGAGCAGGCCAGGAGGATGAATGAACAGCTATCGAAATAACCGACTTCAGCCATGGAAGACACGCAGCAAGAGGTAGAGTTCAGTGGTCCGTACGAGAGCGCATTTGATGTCCTCGAGGACCCGGATCGGACCGCCAATCTGAAGGTCCGCTCGAAACTCATGCGGCGCCTCGATGACTACCTCCGGGAGGAAGGACTCACTCAGGAAGAGGCCGCCGATCGGCTCAATGTGCCCCAGTCGCGGATCAGCTTTCTCGTGAACGGGAAAATCAGCAAGTTCACGATTGACTACCTCCTGAACATGTGTACCCGCGCCGGGATCGAGGTGGATGTGACGTTCCGAGGATCACGTGCAGCCGATCCACCGCAGTGACTGCGACAAATGCGTTGGAACGTTGCACGTTCGACGTTCGGACGTTCAACGCGCCAACCTTCCAACGCGCTACATGTCCACCGACGCGAGGGGGGCGGCCTCCCGCTCCGGCGGCTGGGGCGAGGCGACGAGGTCCTGCTCGTGGGCGTAGGCCGTGCAGGCCCGCACGAACGACTGAAACAGTGGATGGGGATCGCCCACGGTGGTGCGGTACTCGGGATGGAACTGTACGCCGAGGAACCAGCGCTTGTCGGGCAGCTCCATGATCTCGACCAGGTCCGTGTCGGGGTTCACGCCGCTGAAGCGCATCCCTTCCTCCAGCAGCTTGTAGCGAAGTACGTTGTTCACTTCGTAGCGGTGGCGGTGGCGCTCCTGCACCGTGTCGGTCTCGTAGATCTCGTGGGCGCGGGAGCCCTCCTGAACGCGGCAGTCGTACTGCCCGAGGCGCATTGTGCCGCCCTTTTCGGAAATCTCCTTTTGCTCCTCCATCAGATCGATGACGGGGTAGGAGGTCTCTTCGTCGAACTCCGTGGAGTGGGCCCCGTCCCAGCCGCAGACGTGGCGCGCAAATTCGATGATGGCGCACTGCAGCCCGAGGCAGATGCCGAAGAAGGGCACGTCGTGCTCGCGGGCATACCGGGCCGCGCGAATCTTGCCTTCCACGCCCCGATCCCCGAAGCCCGGCGCCACGAGAATGCCCGCCACGTCGCCAAGCCTCGACTCGACGGTGCCGGGCGACAGGTCCTCCGACAGCACGTACTCGATCTCCACCTGCACCTCGTCGGGCACGCCGGCGAGAATGAAGCTCTCGGTGATGGACTTGTACGCGTCCTGGTGCTCCACGTATTTGCCGACCAGCGCAACGGGGATGGTCTCCTCGGGGTTTTTCAGGCGCTTCAGAAACCCGATCCAGTTGCTCAGGTCGGGCGTGTCGCTGCAGATATCAGTGTCGTGGTCGAAGCGACTGGACGAGTCCCGTTCCCGGTCGGAAGCCTGTCCCCGACTACTGTCGGGGCGACCGGAAGAGTCCCGACCACTGTCGGGATAGAACCGGTCGACGACGAGATCGTCCATGCCCTCGTCCCGGAGGAGGAGCGGCACTTCGTAGATCGTCTCCGCGTCGAGCATCTGGATGACCGCCTCCTCCTCAACGTTGCAGAAGAGGGAGATCTTGCGCCGCACGTCCGCGTCGATGGGCCGCTCTGAGCGACAAATAATGGCGTCCGGCTGCAGGCCGTGGGCGAGGAGCTCCTTCACCGAGTGCTGCGTGGGCTTCGTCTTGAGCTCGCCCGCCGCGCGGAGGTAGGGGATGAGCGTGAGGTGGGCGATCATTGTGTTTCGCGGCCCCAGCTCGTTGCGCAGCTGACGGATCGCCTCCAGGTAGGGCTGACCCTCAATGTCGCCCACCGTGCCGCCGATCTCGGTGATGACGACATCGTAGTCGCCGGTCTCCCCGAGCTTCAGCATCCAGTGCTTGATCTCGTTGATGATGTGGGGCACCACCTGCACGGTCTTGCCCAGGTAGGCCCCCTCCCGCTCCTTGCTGATGACCTCCATGTAGACCCGCCCGGTAGTGACGTTGTTGGCCTGGCTGGTGGGCTGGTCGAGGAAGCGCTCGTAGTGGCCCAGGTCAAGGTCCGTCTCGGCGCCGTCGTTGGTCACGTACACCTCCCCATGCTCGTAGGGGTTCATGGTGCCCGGGTCGACGTTGATGTAGGGGTCGAACTTCTGAATCGTCACGTCGAGCCCCCGGTCGACGAGCAGGCGGCCCAGGGAGGCGCTACAGATGCCTTTGCCGAGGGAAGAGGTGACGCCGCCGGTGACGAAGATGTACTTGGTCTGCACGGCTCGGAGGGGATTTTGGGCGAAGGAGAATAGGGACATCCATCAAGATAGGGCGCCCCGTGGGGCTATATCAATCCGTCATGGAGACCGCCGCGTGTCCTCTGTCGACCGCGTAGGCGGGCCGGTTAGCCCCGTTCGTGTAGTGGTTCAAAAGATCCTTCGTGGTTACAATGCCTACCAGCTCATTTCCCTCCACGACAGGCAGGGAGGAAATGTCGTGGTCGAGCAGGAGGGGCGCGGCCTCTTCAATGTCGGTGCCGGGCGTCACCGTCACCGGCTCGGTGCGCATGACCTCTTGGGCCGGCAGAGCCAGGGGGTGCACGTCGCGGTGGCCCTCGGTGTAGGTATCGAGGAAGGGACTGAGGGCCCGCAGCACGTCGCGGTCCGAGATGACGCCGCATAGCCCCCCATCTTCAATAACGAGTATGTGGTGAACCCCGCCTTCCTGGAGGCACTTGCGGATGTCCGTGAGGATCGTGTCCGAGGGTACGGTCACGACGTCGCGGCTCATGATGCCGTCTACAGCCATGATCGTGGCGAGGGAGTATTCGGGGAGATCAGGCGAACGCGAACGGTCGGCCGAGATGATCTTATGGCCGTCTTGTCTGTGAGCAGGGAGATGAAGCAAGAGCAGAGAGCGATGCCAAATCCCCTCAGCGTCGCGCGTACCGCCGTCAAGAACCGGCACGTCGGGACGGTGTTCGGCGGGAGCAGCGCCCAGAGGTACAGTGTCTTCGAAGGAGATGTGAACACTTCATGACGCGGCGACGCTCCTGCGAGGGTGCGAGTGCTTCCTGTCTATCCGTCCGACGTTTTCGGCCGCCGGGCCACCATGAAAAGCCCCGTGCCCCGCTCGTTGTGCCGCTCTACGTCCGTCGCGTTGAGCAGCAGGCCCAGCGGCAGCGCCGCGACGTAGTAGAGGGGGAGCACGAGGAGCGAGGCCCACGTCGCCCCCAGCATCTGCATAGGCCACTTGATGAGCCCGCGCCACGCGGCGGAGCCGTAGGGGCCGTACGTGGAGAGCCCCTTCACCGGCTCCAGCCCAGCCCGACGCAGCTTGTCGGCGAGCTCGGCCCGCCCGTAGCCCTTGCGCACGTGCTCGCCGATGAAGCTCTCGTCGCCCTCGTCCTGCACGTCCGACCCGCCCTGATCCGAGGGCGTGTTGATGATGACGTGCCCCCCGGGCCGCAGCACGCGCTCGAAGTGCTCGAAGACCGCCTCGTCGTCGGCGATGTGCTCCATCACGTCCACCGCCAGGATGAGGTCGAACGGCCCCTCCGATTGCAGGTCCGTCAGATCGTCAATCGCCCACTCGATCTGGTTGGCCTGCGGGGTCTGGTCCACGAACCGCTGGGAGCGCTCCAGGTACTCGGTCTTTACGTCTACGGCCCGCACCTGCGCGTTCGGGAATGTGCGAGCCACGAAGTAGGCGTACTGCCCGAAGCCGGTACCCGCATCGAGCACCCGGATCGTGTGGTCGTCGGGGACAGTCCCCAGCAGGTGCCGCACCTCCCGACGCACGTACCAGGCCCGGAGGAAGAGCAGGTTGAGGAGGCCGTAGAGTAGCCGCTGCAGCAGGGGGTGGCGGCTCGCGATCCGGCCGAGCCGATCTTTGATCGGATCGTACTTCATTTCGTCTGTGAGCGTGGTGGCGTGTGGGCGTTTTGGCGTATGGGTGTTTCTGTCGTCTCGCGGAGCCGCACTGCCCGTCGAGTTATGATACCAGTTACGAGAATTCAGTGTACA